>JAIBJG010000068.1 GCA_020029475.1 Methanobacteriota archaeon
ACTTCTCCGAGGCCGCGGACACCCTCGAACGGGCGGGGTATGTCGTTCACAGGGCGAACGAGAACGCGGGGTCCGTGACGGACCCGTGGGCAAACATCCTCGGGCTCCACGACCACCGAGAGGGCTAGGCGGCCTCACCGGAATCCTGGGGGCGGAGTGAGCCCCGCCTTCCGCACCAGGGACCAGAACTCCGCGTCGCTGACCCCCCGCCGCTTCTCCTCCCGCTCCCGGTACATCCGGATGAACGCGGCCTGCTCCTCCTTCGAGCGGGACTCCGCGAGGTCCTTCACCATCGCGACGATCACCTTCACCTGCTCGGGGGTCGCGTGGACCCCGTGCCGCCTCAGCTTGTCCTCCACGGCGGTGGACCCCGTGTGCTTCCCCAGGATGAACCGGCGCTCCCGGCCGATCCGCTCGGGCTGCATCGGCTCGTACGTGGAGGTCATCTTGATCACGCCGTCCGCGTGGATCCCGCTCTCGTGGCTGAAGCTGTTGTACCCGACGATCGCCTTGTTGATCGCGATCGGGATCCCGCTGAGCTGCTCGACGAGCTTCGAGACCTCCGCCATCCGGGAGACGTCGATCCCCGTCTTCCGCCCATACAGGACCTCGAGGGCCATCACGAGCTCCTCGAACGCGGCGTTCCCGCTCCGCTCCCCGAGGCCGTTCACGCACGTGTGCGGGACCTCCACGCCCGCCTCGAGGGCCGCGAGGCTGTTCGCGACCGCGAGGCCGAAGTCGTCGTGGCAGTGGACGCTCAGCTGGACGGGCTTCAGCTTCCCCTTGAGCTTCCCGATGAACCACTTCATCATCGCCGGCGTCGTGTACCCGACGGTGTCGCTGAACACGGCGCGGGTCGCGCCCGCGTCGATTGCGGCGTTGTACAGCTGGACGACGTAGTCGAAGTCCGCGCGGAACGTGTCCTCCGTGACGAACGTCACCCCGACCCCGTGGGCCTTCGCGTACTCGCACTCCCGCACGGCGGCGTCGAGGACCTGCTCGCGGGTCATGTTCAGCTTGTATTTCAGGTGGAGGTCCGAGCACGCGATGAAGATCGAGACCTCGTCGACGTCGCACTCGATGCACGCCTCCACGTCCCGCCGGACCGCGCGGCACGCCGCGAGGATCGAGGCGTCGAGGCCCGCGTTCGCGACGAGCTTCACCCCGCGGGCCTCCTCCTTCGAGACGACGGGGATCCCGACGTCCATGATGTCGACCCCCATCTCGCTCAGGGTCGTCGCGATCCTCAGCTTCTCCTCCGGGGAGAAGTACACACCGGGGGTCTGCTCCCCGTCCCGCATCGTCTCGTCCCAGAACAGGATCTTCTTCGGGAGGGACTCCCCCAGGCCGGACTCGATGTTGTAGTTCCGGACGAGCGTTTCCTCCGCCATCGTGGACCCTTTCCGAGAGAAACCCGGGACGTCGATATAAGGTGCGCCCTATAAGGAGAGGGACACCCGCGCGATGGGGTGCTCAGCGCTTCCGGAACACCGCGAAGAGTTCCAGTCCTCCCGGGAGCGGGTGGGCCCCAAGGGCCGCGAGGAGCGCGGAGATCCGGTGGGGGAACAGGTCGAGCATCTTGTCGGGTGCGGGGATCCGATACGTGAACAGCTCCTCCGTCTCGAACCTCTCGGCCTTCGCCCCCCGCTCGAGCTCGTCCAGGGTGAACCCCTCCCGCTTGTGGTCGTCCGGGTGGCCGTGCGCGCCCCCGACGATCTCCGGGTGGAGGTTCTGCTGGACCCAGCGTCCGAGGACCCGGTGCGCGACCCGCTTCGGGAGGAGGCGGAGGGCGAGGTACGGCAGCGCCCCGGAGTTCGGCGTCGTCATCACGAGCCGCCCCCCGGGCCTCAGGACCCGCCGCGCCTCCGCGAACAGCTTCGCGGGGTCGTACAGGTGCTCGATGATCTCGGACGCGATCACGAGGTCTGCGACCTCCTTTCGGATCGGGAGGCCCGCCTCCACGTTCGCGATCCCCACGTGGACTCGGCCCCTCGCCTGCGGGCGGTCCCGCACCGCTCTCGCGCGCTGCTCGAGGACGTCGAGGCCGACGACCCGCGCCTCCGTCAGGAGGGCGATCGCGGTCGCGAGGGCCCCGTACCCGCACCCCACGTCGATCACGACCCGGGGCGGGTCCGGGAGGACGGACTCGAGGATCCGGGCGTTCCGCGCGAGGTACTCCTCCGTCACGTACCCCTCCGGTCCCGCGACGAGGTCTGTGAGGACCCGCCTCGCCCGGGAGGACGCCCCCGCGTTGTGGCCGCCGGCCGGGGAACGCGCCGTCATCCCTCGCGATACGACGGAACTGGAAGAAAAGGGTTGCACCCGGAACCGAGGCGGGCGAAGGGTTTTTGCGTCCCTCCCCATTTCGTCCCGCCATGGCGTGGGGCCCGCTCACGATCGACCTGGGGATCGCCGCCGCGCTGCTCGGCTTCCTCGCGGTCGGCCTCCTCGCGGTCGGGGACCGGAGGAACGGCCAGGTCGGGATCGCCGGGCTCGCCCTCCTCGGCGTCGGGCTCCTCCTGGCGGTCGCTGCCGCGGCCACCGTCCAGTTCTAGTCGCTCCACGGCGCGACGCGCGGTGCCCTTATGGCCCGCCCCGCCATCGCCCGCCCCGTGGCCCGCAAGCTGATCCAGACCTCCGTGGAGTTCGAGGCCCGCTTCCCCGTGAAGGGCCGGGTCCTCTGGGCGATCCTGTGCGACCACTGCGAGGCGGAGGGGGAGCTCCGGATCCGGATGTCCCGGAACCCCGCGGCCGGGTGGACGTACCGGGTCGACGACAAGGAGAGCTTCGTGGACGTGCACGCGCTGGACACGAGCAAGGCGTACGAGAAGGTCCGGGCGGGGGAGTGGGTCGCGGGCCGCCTGATCGTCTTCGGCTCCCTGAAGAAGACGTGGACGAAGCAGGTCGCGATGGCGGGCGGGGTCCTGCAGGACGGCACCCGCCTCACGGGGGAGGTGTCCCTCGGGGAGCAGCACGCGCAAGTCGACTTCGGTCTCTTCAAGGCGTTCCTCCGGTTCGAGAACCCCGGGCAGATGGGGCGGGTCCTGAAGTACGAGGGGATCCGGGACGGAGGGTTCGTCGTCACGGACGCGCAGGTCGACCTCGAGGTGGACCGGTGGGGCCGGAAGGACGAGGTCCTCCGGGACAAGGGCCGCCGGTGAGCCCGCTCACGGCCCCTTCTTCCGGTCGACGACGAGTTGCGCGAGGTACTGGGCCTCCAGGAGGAAGCCGTTCCGGTACGGCTTGTCGAGCTGCTCGACGAGGACCTTCTTCGCGGCCCGCACCGCGGGCCACGGCCGCTTCGCGATCTCACCCGCCAGGGACTCCGAGGCGGAGAGGGCCCGCCCCCGCGGGACGACGCGGTTCACGAACCCGATCGCGTGGCCGTCCCGCGCGGAGATCGGGGCGCCCGTGAGGATCGCCTCCCGGGCGCGGGCCTTCCCGAGGGCGTGGCGGAGCCGCTGGGTCCCGCCGAAGAACGGGATCCAGCCCTCCCCGACCTCCGGGCTCTCGAAGCGGGCGTCGTCCGCCGCCACGAGGAGGTCGCAGGCGAGGGCGAGGTCGAGCCCCCCGCCCCGCGCGACGCCCTCCACCGCCGCGACCCACACCTTCTCGGAGTGCTCGATCCGCCACGCGACGTCCTGCCCGAGCTGGGCCGCGAGGAGGAGGGGCTTCGGCTCGAGGGCCTCGAGGGCACGGAGGTCCATCCCGCTCGAGAACGTCCCTCCCCACCCGGAGAGGATCGCCGCGCGCACGTCCGCGCTGCCGTCCACCCGCGAGATCGTGGACGCGAGGGCCGCGACGAGGGCGGGGGTCAGGCGGTTCTCCGGAGGGGCGTCGAGGAGGACCTTCGCGATCGGGGCCTCCACGGCAAGGCGGACCGTTCCCTCGCTCACGAGGGCGGGAACCCGCCCCCCGGGAAAAGCCTTCGGCCGCCGGCATGCCGCCTGGAGATTCCTATCCTTGGGAAGGGGAGCCGCCCCGCGGGCCGCGGAGCGGACTCGAGAACCGCCTCAGAACTCCTTCCGGGAGATCACGAGGAGGATCAGGGCGATGAACGACATCAGGCTCGCCTCGAACCCGAGCCATCCGAAGAAGAACAGCCCGAGGATCGAACCGACGAGGGCCAGGCCCCACATCTTCCGCTGGAGCGCCATGACCCCTCCCAGGATCTCGATGATCCCGAAGATGATCGCGATCGCCCCGCAGATGAAGAACAACGTTGCGAACATGGTTCCCAATCCTCCCAGGGCGCCGAAGAGAGTGCCTCCTGCGAAAGCGAGGACACCCCAAAACGACATCCCGTCGATCGCGGCGACGATCATCAGGATCGCGGCAATCATCGGGAACATCGTCTTGGGCTTCGCGGGCGGGGGCCCATACATCGGGGCACCGGGCGGTCCATAGGCTGGCGGAGCGGCTGGGGGAGGCATGCTCATGGAGGGGCGCATCAGGGTTGGGTTACTTAAAAGTGTAGGACACGGCTTCTCGGGGCCCGTCCGCCCATCGGCAGACGCCGACACCCGTTCTCGGGCCGGATTCTTTAACCCGGACGTGCGTTTCCGGGGCGGGGAGAGCATGGAACGCGCCTGGTCCAGGAACTGGCCGCACGGGGTCCCGAGGACGATCGACTACCCGAAGACGAGCGTGGCGGGGATCCTCTCCCGGGCCGCGCGCGCATCGCCGGACGCCGTCGCGACGCAGTTCTACGGAGCGAGGCTCTCGTACCGGGAGATCGACGAGGCCGCGAGCCGGTTCGCGGGCGGCCTCCGCAGGATCGGCGTGAGGGCGGGGGACCGGGTCTCCCTCCTGATGCCGAACTGCCCGCAGTTCGTGATCGCGTTCTTCGGCGTCCTCCGAGCGGGGGGGATCGTCGTCCAGACGAACCCGCTGTACACGCCTCGGGAGCTCGAGGAGATGTACCGGGACGCGGGCGTGGAGACCGTCGTCACCGTGGACCTCTTCTTCAAGAACGCCGCGAAGGCGAAGGGGAACACGGGGATCAAGCGGGTCGTGGTTACGGACATCAAGGAGTACCTCCCGGGGCTCCTCGCCGCCCTCTACCCGATCAAGAAGAAGAAGGACCACGGGAAGATCGTGATCCCGGAGGAGCCCTGGGTCCACTGGTTCCAGGACCTCCTTGCATCGGAGCCGCTCGTGGAGGAACCCGGCGACCTGAACGACGTGGCGGTCCTCCAGTACACGGGGGGCACGACGGGGACCCCGAAGGGGGCGATGCTCACGCACCGGAACCTCGTCGTGAATGCGACGCAGCTCATCGCGTGGTTCCCCGGACTGAAGCAGGCCCAGGAGAAGTTCCTGTGCGCGATCCCGTTCTTCCACGTGTACGGCCTCACGGTCGCGCTCCTCGGCCCGATCACGATCGCCGCGACGATGATCCTCCACCCGAACCCGCGAGAGATCGAGCCGATCATGAAGCTGATCACGAAGACGAGGCCCGCGGTCTTCCCCGGGGTCCCGACGATGTACGTCGCGATCGTGAACCATCCGAACGTCTCGAACTACGACCTGAACTCGATCCGCGCGTGCGTCTCCGGGGCCGCGCCCCTCCCCCCGGAGGTCCGGAGGAAGTTCGAGGCGATCACGGGCGGGAAGCTCGTCGAGGGGTACGGACTTACGGAGGCGTCCCCGGTCACCCACTGCAACCCGATCTTCGGGGAGTACCGGGAGGGGATCGGAATGCCGCTCCCGGACACGGACGCGAAGCTCGTCGACGTCGAGACGGGGTCGCGGGAGGTCGGGGTCGGGGAATCCGGGGAGCTCGCGATCCACGGGCCCCAGGTGATGAAGGGGTACTGGAACCGCCCCGAGGAGACGGCGAAGGTGATCACGCGGGACGGCTGGCTCCTCACCGGGGACGTGGCGGTGATGGACGAGGACGGCCGCTTCAAGATCGTAGACCGGAAGAAGGACATGATCATCGCCTCCGGGTACAACGTGTACCCGCGGGAGGTCGAGGACATCCTGTTCGAGCACCCCTCCGTGAGGCAGGCGGCGGTGATCGGGGTCCCGGACGCGTACCGCGGGGAGAGCGTGAAGGCGTTCCTCGTCCTCAAGGACGGCGCCACCGCCACGGAGGCGGAGATCGTTGCGTTCTGCAGGGAGAAGCTCGCGCCGTTCAAGGTCCCGAAGCAGGTGGAGTTCGTGAAGGAGCTCCCGATGACCCTCGTCGGGAAGGTCCTGCGGCGGGCGCTGCGGGAGAAGGAGAGCGCGAAGCCCGGGGCCTGATTCGAGCTGCGGACCCGCCACCGAGTCCATCTCGCGGATTTCCTCACGGAACCTATAAGCCCCGCACGCCGCTGGGGATGGGTCCGCGACGATGACGACGCATACGCAGGAGAAGGTACGACCGAGGCAGGTCGAGATCCGTGACTTCCAGCCGAAGGACTACCCGCGGATGGTGGAAATCTCGAACCTCCTCTACGTCCCCCACAAGTGGACGGAGGACGAGGCCCGGTACGAGGACGAGCACTTCGACAAGAAGTACTTCCTCCGGCGGTGGGTCGGAGAGGACCCGGAGACCCGGGAGGCCGTGGCGATCGCGGAGTTGAGCCACATGCCGTGGAGCTTCCACCCGCAGAAGTTCTGGATGGACGTCGAGGTCCACCCGGACTGGCAGCGGCGGGGGGTCGGCCAGGCGATGTACGCCGCCGTGGACGAGGAGCTCCGCGCGAAGGACGCGATCGTCGTGCGGTCCTCCACTCAGGAGAGCAAGGCGGAGAGCGTGCGGTGGCTCGAGACGCGCGGGTTCGTCGAGAAGATGCGGAACTGGGAGTCCCACCTCGACATCGCGACCGTGGACGCCGCGAGGTTCGCGGCGAAGGCGCTCATCCCCGAAGGCGTCGAGATCGTGACCCTCAAGGAGGAGCGGGCCCGGGACCCGGGATGCCTCCGGGGGGTCTACGACATGGTGAACGAGATCGGGCCGGACATCCCGAACCCGGACGTGTACACGGACGCCACGTACGAGTACTTCCTCTCCGGGATCGAGAACCCGGACTCCCTCCACGACGGCTACTTCCTCGCAAAGGCGCGGGACCGGTACGTCGGGATCTCGAACCTCTGGAGGAGCGAGGGCTCCCCGGACGTCCTGTACCAGGGGCTCACCGGGGTCGTGCGGGCGTACCGCGGACGGGGCCTCGCGTGGGCCCTGAAGATGCGGACGATCGCGTACGCGCGGCAGCACGGGTTCCGCCAGATCCGGACGTGGAACAACACGATGAACCGGCCGATCCTGAACATCAACGAGGCCCTCGGCTTCGCGAAGCAGCCCGTGTGGATCACGTTCCAGAAGGACCTCGGCCCCGGGGGGACCCGGTGAGCGGCCGGCTCGCGTTCCTCCATCTCGCGGGGAGCCCGCTCGATTGCGGCCGGGCTCACGGGCGGGGGGCGAAGGCCGCGATTTCCGAGAACGTCGCGATGTACCTCCGGAGGTTCCAGGAGGACGGCCGCGTGGACCACGACGAGATCTGGCGGCGGGCGTCCGCGTACCTCCAGGTGATCGAGCGGGAGAACCCCGCGTACGCCGCGGAGATGCGGGGGATCGCGGAGGGCGCCCGCCAGGACCTCCTGGACATCGTCGCGGTGAACGTGCGGTACGAAATCCTGTACACGGAGTTCGTCCGCGTGGGCCTGGAGCGGGAGCTCGCGACCCCGGGGGTCGGTGGATGCACCGCCTTCGCCGTGATGCCCTCCCGGTCCGCGAACGGCCACCTCCTCATCGGGCAGAACTGGGACTGGATCCCCGGGGTGCGAGGGGCCGTCGTCGCGGCCCACCGCCACGGCCTCCCGGAGAGCCTCGGGTTCACAGAGGCGGGGATCGCGGGCGCGAAGATCGGCGTGAACGGGGCGGGGATCGGCCTCGCGATCAACGGGCTCGTCACGGACCGGGACTCCTGGTCCCGCCTCCGGAAGCCGTTCCACGTGCGCTGCTGGGAGGTCCTCGCGGCGTCG
>JAIBJG010000130.1 GCA_020029475.1 Methanobacteriota archaeon
GCAATGGGGTCTCCGGGCAGGACCATCCTCCGCTCGATCACGGTGTGCTCTCCAAGTGCGGGCGCGACCGAAGGCTCCTCCTCACTTATACTTTGCCGCACGGGAGGGCCGGGGTCAGCCGGCCTTCCGCCGGACACGGAGCATCACGACGGGCACGTCTTTGACCTCCTCCGTGTGGAAGGGCATCGAGTGCGGGAGGGGGAACGCGTACTCCTTCCGGTGGGTCGCCTCCCCTCCGAGCTCCGCGACCCGCTGCCGGACGAACGCCTCCGTCTCCGCCTTGTGGAACGTGTACGTGACGGGGGCGGTCGCGAGGGCCCTCTCCAGGAACGACATGTCCGCGTGGGCGTCCGACTTCTGCGCGCCGAAGGGCGGGTTCATCACGACCGTGTCCGCGGGCTCCGGGAAGTCCCTCACGTCCACGGTGAGCAGGCTGAGGTCCACGCCGAGGGCGGACGCGTTCTTCATCGCGACCCCGAGGGCCGCCTCGTCCATGTCCAGGGAAACGACCTCCTCCGCCCCGAGGAGCTTCGCGCCGATCCCGAGGATCCCGGTCCCGCACCCGAGGTCCACGACCTTCTTCCCCGCGATGTCCCCCTGCGCGTACGCGAACCACAGGACGTCCGCCGCGATTGCCGCGGGCGTGGAGTACTGCTCGAGGTCCGCGGAGGGCTTCGGGTGGCCCTGCACCTTCTGGAGGAGGATCTCGAGCTGCTGCTTCTTCACGCCGGTTCGAAGGTCCCGGAGGCCAAAGAGATTGCGGTGGTCCCCGCCCGATCCTCTTGGTAGACATGTTTACCTCGAGGCGTGCGGCCTTCGTTCGGCGGTCGCCGAACAAAAAGGGAGCCGAGATAGACCCCGCCCCGCCATCATTGACGCCAGAGATGTCGATCGTGCCCGCCCACTGGGCCTCCGTGATCACGTTCCTCCTCGCGGGGGCCGCCACCGCGCTCGTCCAGCTCGCGCTCCACCCGCTCTAGTCCGAGGCGCCCTGGGCCCCGCTCGTCGCGCGGCTGCCGAGGGGCGTGATCAGGACCGTGAAGTCCGCGGGCCCCCGCCAGTTGATCTGGATCAGGGCCTCCCGCTCGAGCCTCGTGAGCTCCTTCTCGAGGTCGTTGTACGAGATCCCCTGGATGTTCTCGAAGAACTCCTTCTTCGACATCCCGAGGGTCCCCTTCCGCGCGACCATCAGGAGGATCTTGTGCCGGAGGTCCCCCTCGCCCTTCCGGGCCTCCATCCCCTGCATCGCGACGTCCACGATCGAGATCGCGAGGCTGTGGAACGCCTCGTCGACCCCGACCCCCGTCTTCGCGGACGTGAACGCGACGGGCATCTCCCACGTACGGGCGACCCTCTCGATCTGGTCGTCCAGGAACGCGCGGGACTTCACGAGGTCCATCTTGTTCACCATCAGGATCGCGGGGACGTGCCCCGCGACGCCCGTCGCCGTGGACATCCAGTCGTGGACCGCCTCCAGGGTGTCCGCCCGGGTCAGGTCGCACACCGCGAGGAGCCCCTGGCACCCGTAGAAGAACGACTCCTTCACCATGTCCTTGAACCCGCTCTGGCCCATGATGTCGAAGATCGCGAGGTCCACCTCGACCTCCGTGGCCGCGCCGAACGGGACCGTGATCTCCACCTTCGACACCTTCGTGCCCACGGTGTGGAGGTACTTGTCGTCGTACTCGTCCCGGACGAACCGGCGGATCAGGGACGTCTTCCCGACGGAGCTCTCGCCGATCAGGGCGACCTTCGACTTCATCCGCTTCGTGTCGGGCATCGAGGGGGGCGGCGCGCCATCCCCCTCCCTCCCTATCTTGGTTCCGTGCTGAAAGCCCATCCCGGGGCCCACGGTTTATGAAGCCCGCCCTCATCGCGGGGCCGTGCCCGAGCCCCTCCCGCGGCTCCGGTGGATCCCGACGGGGAACGTCCGGACCGTCTCCGCCGCGAACTTCCTCACGGGGCTGTACCAGAACGTCCTGAACGTCGTGCTCCAGCGGTTCGTCCTGGACTTCGGGGGCGGCCTCACCCTCCTCGGGCTCCTCCAGGCCTTCGGGGGCCGGTTCGGACTCGTCGCGTCCCTCGTGCAGCCCGTCGGCGGGCACCTCGCGGACCTCCGCGGGCGGCGGGCCGTCGCGATCCGCGGGAGCCTCCTCTCGATGGCGGGGCTCGCGCTCCTGATCGCGGCGGCGGCGTTCCGGGGGCAGGCGTGGGCGGTCCCCGCCCTCCTCGTCCCCGCGTACCTCTGCGCGGGGCTCGGGATGATCTCCGCCCCCGCCCTCCAGTCCGCGGTCGCGGAGGCCTCCCACCCGAAGGCGCGGGCGTCCGCGTTCGCGACGACGACGTTCTTCTGGGTGCTCCCCGGGGCCCTCCTCGCGATCCCCGGCGGAGTCATCGCGGACGTCCTCGGGTACGGCGCCCTGTTCGGGATCGCGTTCTCCCTGGAGGCGGTGAACCTCGTCCTGTTCTCCCGGTTCCTCGTGGAGACCCGCGAGGCGGCGCCGCCCTCCGTCCCGTGGCGGGAGCGGATCGCGCAGAGCGTCCACCCGCCGCGGGAGGTCCGCGGGCTGTTCCTCGTCGTCGCGATGGACGCGTTCGCTTGGGGGCTCGCGGCGGGAATCATCTACGGGCTCGCGTCCGCGGAGTTCGCGTTCACGAACACGGAGCTCGCGTCGATCGCCGCGGTGTGGGCCCTGTTCTTCGCCCTCTTCCTCCCGCCGACAGCGGCGTTCGTGAACCGCTGGGGCCCGCGGCGGTGCATCCTGTTCTCGGAGGCGATCGGCGTGCCGATCATGGGGGGATGGCTCCTCTCCTCCCGCCCGGAGCACTTCGTCCTCGTCGCCGTGTTGAACGGCCTCACCGCCGCGACCTGGGTGCCCGCAGTCCAGACGTACATCTCGAACTGGACCTCCCCGTCGCAGCGCGCGGGGGTCCTCGGGAGCCTCGCCGCGTTCCGCGGGATCGCCGCGTTCCCCGCCCCGTTCCTCGGGGGGCTCCTGTACGACCACCTCGGATACGCGGTCCCGATCCTCGCGAACCTCGTCGGGGCCGCGGTCGTCACCGGGAGGGTTATCCACGTGACAATCGTAGGCGCGAAGGCTCCGTGCGATGATAAGAACTCGAGCTTTGCAGCGCGCGCCTGAAGCTGAGTTCCGAGGCTATCGGGCGTGTCCGCCGGAGGGATGACACTAAAATTTAATGAGGGGTATTAATATTACCCTTTCGGAGGAGAGCGGTGTGGCCGTAACGCAACCCTTGATTGAAGAGCCGAAGCTCTCTATCGTTCAGACTGCGGAATCGAAGGCGCACTTGCCGGCCGGTGTTGTTGGCGGGTCGTATACGGCCTCGATTCCTCTGATGCGTCCCTCCAGACTGACATCGAGACAGAACGGCGGCGTCGGGAAGCAGCTGTCAGACGGATGGTGCGTGAACTTCGCCGTCGGTTGCTCTCACGGCTGCAATTTCTGCTACGTGGACGAAATCCACAAGCGGTTCGGGCGACAGCGGTACGGCAACGCGGTCCTTGAACGCTGGGGGAACTACATGCTTGTTCCATCGAACCTCCAGGACGCAATCAACAGAACCCCTTGGAGGAGGTGGAAGGGGAAGGAGGCGATGATGAGCTCCACGCACGATCCTTACCTCCCCACGATAGCGCCTTGGGCACGAAAAATCTTGGAGGCCGCCTTGCCAGAAGGGGTGGAGTTTTGCCTCCAGACCCGTTCCCTCCTGGTTCTCCGGGACCTCGATCTTCTCACCAAGTACCCGAGACAAATCCGGTTGCAGGTCTCGATTGCGACGATGAACCGGGACCTCGGCCGACTAATCGAACCGCGGGTACCCCCCGCAGAGGCCCGCGT
>JAIBJG010000069.1 GCA_020029475.1 Methanobacteriota archaeon
GCGGAGTGGACGTTCAACGTGTCGTACAATCCGTTCCTGATCTCCATCCACATCGAGGAGGGCGAGGCCACGCACGCGTCGATCGTCGAGACCGGGGAGTTCGGGGTGAGCATGTGCGCGGAGGAGCAGGTCGTCGCGATGGCGTTCGCGGGCCACTTCACCGGGAGCGAGACGGACAAGATGTCGAGCGATGTGTTCGAGACGGTCCCCGCCACGAAGATCAAGGCGCCCCTGATCCGGGGGAGCCTGTTCACCGCCGAGTGCCGGGTCGTCCAGCGGGTCGAGATGGGGGACCACACCGCGTTCGTGGGGGAGGTCGTGGCGTTCGCGGTTGAGGGCGAGCGGAAGCCGATCGTCCTCCATCGGGGCGCCCGCCATCTCGGCCCCCGCATCGACCGGGGGACGAAGGTCGCGGTGGCGGTGACCCCTTCGAAGGCGGCGCGAGGAGCGACCGTCACCGTGGACGGGGAGCTCAGCGCCCCGGAGCGGGGGATGAAGGACGTGCTCATCGCGCTCCGCGACGGGGACGGGAACGAGCTCGCCCGCGCGGCGGCGCAGACGGATCGAGGGGGATTCTTCAGCGCCAACCTCCAGGTCCCGCCGGATGTCGCTCCGGGCCGCCACGTCGTCGCGGCGCGGTTCGGCGACGCGGAGGGGCGGGCGAGGCTCGAGCTCGCGTGACCCGAGCTCCGCGCTTATGTAAACGATAAGGTATATCATTCACGAGGGCCCTTTCCCCACGGATGGCCGGCCGCGAGGCGGAGTTGGGCGCGCTCGATGCGAGCTTCTCGTCCACGAAGAAGCGGCTCCTCGTCCTCCTGAAGCGGGAGGGCCCCACGTCCCTCGAGGACCTCGCCTCCGCGGTCCGGGTCTCGAAGATGGCGGCCCTGAAGCACATGAACGCGTTCGAGACAAAGGGGCTCGTGCAGCGGTCGTTCCGCGCGGGCGGCCGGGGCCGGCCCCGGGTGATCTTCTCCCTCACCTCGAAGGCCTCCCCCCTGTTCCCGGAGGCGTACGTCCAGATGACGGAGGCCGCCCTCGGGTTCGTCGAGAAGAAGCTCGGGCGCGAGGCGGTCGAGGACCTCCTGAAGCAGCGGACCCAGGAGCTGTACGTGAAGCACCGGGGCACGATGGAGGGGAAGGACCTTCGGGGGCGGGTCGAGGAGCTCGTCCGGATCCGGGACGCGGGCGGGTACATGGCGGACCTCGGGGCCGCGCGGAAGGACACGTTCGAAATGCTCGAGCACAATTGCCCGATCTACGCGGTCGCCCAGAAGTACGGGGAGGCGTGCATGGTCGAGCAGGATCTCTTCCGGAAGCTCCTGAAGGCGGACGTGGACGCGTCCCACCGCGTCGTGGCGGGGGACCCCGTGTGCCGCTTCCTGATCCGGAAGCGGGACACGGACCGGGCGAACGACCGACCCGCCGCCTCCAGGTGAGCCGTGGCGACCCCCATGGCGGGCCGGCTCGTCCTCGTCACCGGGGCCACATCCGGGATCGGCGCCGCCACCGCCGTCGGGCTCGCCGGGATGGGCGCGACGCTCGCCCTCGGGGTCCGGGATCTCAAGAAGGGGGATGCGGCCCGCAAGGAGATCGCGCGGGAGACGGGGAACCCGCCCCTCGAGATGCCTGCCCTCGACCTCGCGAGCTTCCGATCGATCCGGAGCTTCGCGGAGGCCTTCAACGCCCGCCATCCGCGGCTCGATGTCCTCGTGAACAACGCGGGGATCTACACGCGCGACCGCCATGTCACGGAAGACGGACTCGAGGCGCAGTTCCAGGTGAACTACCTCGGGCCCTTCCTCCTCACGATGCTCCTCATGAAGGCGCTGAAGGCGGGGGCTCCCTCGCGGATCGTGAACGTCTCCTCGGAGGCGCACCGCGGTTCATCGATCGACTTCGAGGACCTCCAGGGCGAGCGAGGATACAGCGGGTACCGCACGTACGGCCGGTCGAAGCTCGCGCAGATCCTGTTCACCCACGAGCTCGCTCGCCACTTGCAGGGGACGGGGGTCACCGTGAACGCGCTCCATCCCGGCGTGATCCGGACGAACCTCGGGAAGGGCGAGTACCCCAGGGCCTTCGACGCGGTCCGGCTCTTCTTCAAGGGACCCGTCCGCGGCGCACGGACGTCCCTCTATGTCGCGACGGCGCCCGCCCTCGAGGGCGTGACGGGGAAGTACTTCAAGAATGAGCGGGAGGCCACGTCCTCCCCCGCCTCCAACGACGACGCGGCGGCCCGCCGCCTCTGGGAGGCGAGCCTGGACCTCGCGGGACTCAGAGCCACCCCTTCCGGCGAAGCCAGAGGAGGAGCGCGATCGTCGGGACGAACATCAGGATGAGGGCGGACACGAGGCCCTCGGGCTGGTTGAACCCCGGGAAGAGGACGTTCATCCCGAACGCGCTCGTGACGATCGTGAGGGGGAGGGTGACCGTGAATAGGACCGTGAGGACCTTGATGATCTCGTTCAGCTGGATGTCCGAGAGGGTCGCCTGGACCTCCATCAGGCTCGTCGAGATCTCCCGCAACGTGTCGAGGGTGTCGAGGGCCCGGATCATGTGGTCCTGGACGTCCCGGATGTAGTTCCGGGTCTCCTTCTTGAACACGGGGAGCTCGAGGCGGGAGAGGTTCCCGAGCACGTCCCGCTGGGGCCGGAGCGCGTTCCTCAGGAGGGTGATGTCCTTCCGGACATCGTGGATCTTGCTGATCCCCGTCCCTGTCGGGTTCCCCACGATCTCGCCCTCGAGCCGGTCGACGATGTCCTGGAACCGGTCGAGGTGCGGGGAGTACGAGTCCACGACGACGTCGAGGATCGTGTACGCGAGGTAGTCCGCCCCGCTCTTCATCATCTTCGGCATCCGCTTCCGGAGGCGGATCCGGACGTCCTCGAGCTGCGGGAACACCTTCTCGTGGAGGGTGACGACGAACTTCCGCGAGATGAACATGCTGAGCTGGTCCGTCTCGATCTCCTCCGCCCAGACGATCAGCCGGGCGACGACGAACACGACGTCGTCGTACGTCTCGAACTTCGGGACGAGGTCCTGGTTCACGGAGTCCTCCAGGGCGAGGGGGTGGAAGCCGAACAGGGTCTCCAGCTCCTCGAGGGTGCGACCGCCCGGGTCCACGATGTCCACCCACGTCACCGGGTACTTCTCGACGAGCTCGCGGGCCCGCCCCACGGTGACGTCGTGCTCCTCGAGGACCTCCGTCGGCGCGTACGCGATCACGTCGACCCGAGGCATCGCCGCGCGAAGCCGCCCCACCTTATTTAATACGTTGGGGGCGCCCATCGGCAGCGGCCCCGGAGAAGGGGGCAGGTCCGTGCCGTTCGTGCGCCTTTAATACGCCCTTTCTATCGCGTGCCCGTGCCCGATCTTGCCCCCGCCACGGCCCATTCCCTGCGCCGAACCGCGCTCGTGTTGGTCTGGGCGGGAGAGATCTGGAACCTTCTCGAAATGGCCGTCGCCTTGTGGGCCGGGATTGCCGCGAGTAGTGTCGCCCTGATCGCGTTCGGGCTCGACAGCATCGTCGAGCTCTTCGCGGGAGCCGTGCTGATTCGGCACCTGGGTCGCGAGTGGCAGGGAGGCGAGGACGCGGGGAGCGAGAGGAGGTCGCTGAGGTTGGTCGGAGTCACTTTCTTCCTCTTAACTGCGTTCATCGTATTCCAGTCCGCCGCCACACTTTCCGGATGGCTCCCGGAGCCGCGTGAGAGCCCGCTCGGCATTGCGCTCGTGATCGCGAGTGCGGGGGTGATGTTCCTCCTCTACCTCGGCAAGATGCCGATCGCGAAGAAGCTGGAGTCCGGTGCGCTTCGCGCGGAGGCGATCGAGTCCTTGGTCTGCGACCTGCAGGACTTGACCGTGCTCGTGGGCCTCGGCCTGAACGCGCTCGTGGGCTGGTGGTGGGCCGACCCGATCGCGGCCCTCGCGCTCATTCCGTTCCTCCTCAAGGAAGGTCGCGAGGCGCTCGGCGATTCGACGTAGGCCGTTCCGAAATCACGGGAACTCGGAGGTCGCGAAGAACGGGAACGACGTCACGTTCGTCGTGCCGTTCTGCGTCCTCGCGAGGTCGAGGATCC
Organism: Methanobacteriota archaeon; assembly: GCA_020029475.1. Taxonomy (GTDB): domain Archaea; phylum Thermoplasmatota; class Thermoplasmata; order RBG-16-68-12; family RBG-16-68-12; genus EA-19. The sequence goes on from JAIBJG010000069.1 coordinate 4,080, forward strand.
CCCACGCCTGGGCGAGGGTGAGGTTCTTCGCGATAACCATCTGGATCACGCGCGAGTTCAGGTTCGAGGAGAGGGCGTTCGAGTTCCCATATGCGGTCGCGCCCGCGAACGGGGCGCCATCGTTGAACGACCCGTTCAGGCCCCCGTACAGCTTCGATTCGTAGAACACGCCCCGCGGCACGAGGACGTTGTTCGCTCCGTGGAGGAACCGGAGGAGGCGCCGGATTGAGTCCCAGGATGGACTGTTCGACACAGGCGGGCCCCGGACCCGATTCCCTCAACCGATGCCATCGTTTGGTCGTGCACGACATCCAGGGGAACCCCATAGGACCCCGCGGGATGGAGGCTCGAACCTGTAACGCCCAAAGGTCCGCGCTGTGGCCGTGGGCCGAGTCCGCGAGGCGAAGGTCGACCCTACCGGAGAGGCGGGCTAAAGGAGTTTAAGGAACTCATCGACAGTCAGCCCTGCCGCCTTGATGATGGCCCGGAGGGTGCCGCGGGCAACCTCCCTGTGCGCGGGCACCGTAAGGGGCGGTCGGTTCGGATGACGAAGATGGATGTGGCTACCTTTCTGATCGCGAACGTAGTACCCGATTCGTGATAGGGCCTTGACCACCGCCCGACACGAAAGGATCGGCAGCCGACTCATGCCCTCACGGCGACCACGGTCTCGATCACGCCGCGACGCCTTCGAATCGGAATCCCGTCTTCGGCGAGGGACGACACGTGGAGGGAGATTGCCTCACGGATGTTCTTCCGCGCCTCTGCCGGTGTGCGCCCCTGGCTGATGCAGCCCGGGAGCGCGGGGACGGTTGCCACCCACATTCCGTCCTCGTCCTTCTCAAGGTGTACCTTGAAGCGCATGCTTGGGACGATAAGGGGGCGACGATATAAGAACTCCACCACCCCGGGTCGTATCCGCCGACGCCGGCTGTGTCGGCGGGCGTCCGAGCGACGCGCTCCAGTTCCCCCCGTTCGCGTCAGAGGTGTTCGCGGCGAGTTTCGACAACTCCCACGCAAAGCCGAGGGTGTAGAACTCGGAGGTCACGAAGAACGAGAACGACGTCACGTTCGTCCTGCCGTTCTGCGTCCTCGCGAGGTCGATGATCCCCCACGCCTGGGCGAGGGTGAGGTTCTTCGCGACCACGAGTTGGATCACGCGACCGTTGAGATTCGACGACAGGGTGTTCGAGTTCCCGTTCACGACCGCCCCCGCGAAGGACCTCACGAGTCCACGATCGTCCCACATCGTTACTCTTTACCGCTTCTATTCTTTTCGACTGTCGACCGCCTGCGACGCCGCTTCGCGAGCTGCGTTAACACAATTATGACGAAGGCAGTTCCGAGGAAGAGTTCGGATGAGAGGAGGTAAGATGGATCGTTAAGGGCGAAAGGCGCGATTACGACCAGGACCCCGAACAAGGCGGCAAGAATCCAAGCTCGACGATCCCGAAGGTAACCCATCTCCCAAAGGATTACCACCGACACCGAGAGCAGGAGCAACTCACCGAAAAGCAGCAGAGTTCCGCGAACCCCGATGGCGGGTAGGCCAATCATGAGCGCGATTAGCGTCATCAGGAGGAACGTGTTCCACCCCTTACCGGCGTAGTTATCGGCTTGGTTGCGCAGACAGGCACCTCCGAAGGACCGCTGAAACCCGACTCTTGAAAACCGTTGTCATGAACGTGCTCCGGAAAGTCCATATCGGGTCCCCGCCTTGGCGCGCCCCGGTGGGACGTTGAAGGTCGTTCACCTCCGAAAGGCGAAGGCGCTGAAGGGGAACCGGAGCCGCTCGTTCCAGCTCCTCACCCCGGAGACGGTCCGCGCGGAGCAGATGCTCGTCACGGTCGTCGAGGTCCTCCCCGGCGGAAGCACCCCGCCCCACAAGCACGGGCCCGAGGTGGAGTCCGCGTACTTCATCCTCGAAGGGCGGGGCGAGGTCGTCTCGGACCGCGACAAGAGGGCGGTCGGGCCGGAGACGGGAATCTTCTTCCCGTCCGGGTCGAAGCACGGGATCCGGAACACGGGGAAGGGGAAGTTGCGGTACCTGTCGATCCACGTCCCGCCGTACGACATCGAGTCCCTGTACGAGACGTGGGAGGGCGCCCTCCTCACCCTTGGCGGGTAGGGAGGGGCCGTGCGGGGAGCGATCGTCCTCGCGGGCGGGCCGAGCCGGCGGATGGGACGCGCAAAGCCGCTCATCAAGGTCGCAGGGGTCCCGCTCGTCGTCCGCGTCGTGCACGCGGCCCGGGAGGCGGCGGCGGAACTCGTCGTCGTCACGAAGACGACGCAAGCGAAGTCACTCCGATCCGTGCTCCCCGAGGGTGTCGCCCTCCGAACGGACGTGGGACGAATCCAAAGCCCGCTCGTCGGGTTCGTGGCGGGGGCGGACGCCCTCACGGCGGAGTACGTCGCCTTCCTTCCCTGCGACCTCCCGCTCCTTTCCCCGGTGCTCCTGTACGCGCTGTTCATGGCCGCCGAGGGTCACGATGCGGCCATCCCAAAATGGCCGGACGGCCGGATCGAGCCGATGGTCGCGGTGTACCTGAAGGCGCCTTCTCGAGACGCGGCGAAGGAGGCCCTCGAGGCGGGGGACCGCGCGAACACCGACCTGATCCGACGACTCCTGGACGTCGTGTACATTCCCGTGGAGGAACTACGGGCGGTGGATCCCGGGCTCGACTCCTTCGTGAACGTGAACACGCCCGCGGACCTGAAGGCGGTCGAGCGCCGCCTCCGGGGCCGCAAGTAGCTCTTAGGGGCCGCCTACGGGAGCAGGAGCTTGCCCGCCTTCACGACGGGCTTCCCGTCGAGGGAGAGGTTCGCGGCCCGGAGGGTCTGCTGGTGGGGGAACGCCATCTTCGTCGCCCCGCCGAGGTCGTCGTTCGCCCCCGTGGCGATCGACACCGCCCCCCGGACGATCGGGTTCTGGAGGAAGCCGAGCTCCGCCTTCGGGTTCAATCCGATCGAGAGGCTCCCGATCCGGTCCTTGTCCGCCCCGACCCCCTTCTCCCACGCATTGTGCAGGACCTCCGCGTTCTTGTCGCCGGACCAGGACACGATCCGTCCGTTCCGGAACTCCCACCGGAGTTTCCGGATCGTCCGGCCGGCCCACGCCTGCGGGACGTCGAACGAGACGATCCCGTTCGCGCTGTCCTCGACCGCAGAGATCGCGACGACGCCTCCGGGGATGACCGCGTCGAGGGCGCCCATGGCGATGTCCTCGTCGTCGACGACCGCGTCGAAGATGAAGGGCTTCCGGCCGCGGATCGAGAACTCAATGTCCGTCTCCCCGCCATCCGTGACGTGGACGTGCTCCGCGGTCCCGAGGAGGGCGGCGAGGCGCTTCCCGTCCGCCGCGAGCTTCGTGGCGGGGACCGAGGACGCCGCGGTCATCATCTTCTGCCATCGCGGGAACGAAAACCCGTACGCCTTTGCGCGGGGGCGGGTGACCGCCGACATGGAGACAAACACGCTGCGGACCTTCCGCTCCCGGGCGATCGCGAGGTGCGCGAGGGACTCCCCCTCGTCCGCGGCGGCGGTCTTCTCCGGAGGGATCCTTCGGAACACGGCCGGATCGTACAGCCCGCCGAGCCAGACCTCCGCGGTGGACACCTCCGTGAGGGCACGGCAGAAGACGGAGGGCTTCCGGAGGCTCTCCTCCGGGAGGATCTTCATGTACGACTCGTAGAACCGGTCCGTGTACGCGCTCAGGTTCACGTCCGCCCCGATGCGGAAGCACTCCTCCGCGATGTCCTCCGCGAGTTCCGTCGTGTGCGGGTAGAAGAAGATCGTCACGTTGTCGTCG
>JAIBJG010000019.1 GCA_020029475.1 Methanobacteriota archaeon
GCGCGAAACCCTTCCAGGTTCGTCTCGAGCACGGGCATCGCTTCCGAGAAGGGGCGCCCGCTCTCCAGGCGGAACCGGGAGAGGAGCGCCTCCGCGTCCTCCTCCGTCAGGGTGACGTTCGTGAGGCACCGCTGGTGGCCCTCCCGACGGGCCGCGACCGTCACGTGCACGGGCGTCCGGCTCGCGGGTGCGTCCACGAAGATGTCCTGCACGCTCGGATCCTTCAGGAGGATCTCGATGATCCCCAGCCCGGCCGTGTACTTCGCGAGGACCTGCGCAAGCCGATGGGCGGTCGCGAGCTCCTCGGAGCGGTTCTTCCCGATCGTGATTTCTCGTTCCTTGGCAATCCGGTACAGGAGGCGCTCCCCGACCTGCTCTACGTACGCGCGGACCTGTGACGGGCTCCGCAGGTCCACGGAGCGAGGAGGCAGGCGGCGCAACTCCTCCCGTGCGAGGTGGAGGAGCTTTAGGTGGTGGAGGGGGAGCTGGTACTCCGAGGGGACGACGAAGTACAGGGACTCCGCTCGTTCGGCGAGGTTGTACAGCCGGACCTCGGAATCCGCGACCCGGTAGGTCTCGACGAGCTGGGCGTCCGGTGGGGGGAGCGGCGCCACCCAGCTCGAGGAAAACGTGGGGCGCGTCTCGACGTCCCCCTCGAACACCCGGGCGAGTGCCTCCGAAACCGCCTTCGCATCGAGGCGGTCCAGGTGAACGACGAGATCCGCGAGGGAGCGGATCCCGTCCGTCTCCGGAGCCTTCGGTGCGGGGACGGGGGCCCGTGAACGGGCAACGCTCACCGCGAGACCTCCGTGGGGGGAGAGGCCCGGATCGTGGCTTCCCCGAAGTCGGTGGCGGAACGGAACAGGTAGATCAGGTCGTTCGTGGTCGCGGAGACGCACGCCTTGCACCCCGGCTCTCGGTATCGGTGGAGCTCCCCCGTCGCTTCGGAGAAGGCCGTGTGGAACTCCTCAAAGCCCCGTTTCAAGCTCGACCGCAGTCGATCAAACAGGGTCCGGGGGTTGAACGGACAGGCCGCGCATTTCGCGGCGACCTGCTTCCGGGAGAGCCCCGGAAAGTTCGGCGCGGGAGGCCGAGTGCCGAGCTGGCTCAGGAGGCCCGCCATCTCGACGATCCGGCGGAGGGCCTCCATCGCGCTCGGGCCGTACTGGCGTTCCACGTAGTGACTGAGAATGACGTTCTCGATGCCGAACTCCCCCTCGAGATGGCCGAGCACGGCGGCGAGGCACGACGGGTCGCGGAGGTCCGCCGCGGATTCCGGGCCCTCCTTGCAGTCGACGACGAGACGTTCCCGAGAAGGTTGCACCTCCGCCTTGGAAAACAATACTCCCCCCTCCGCGGGGGGGGCATCGGGCTGGCTCCGATAAATAAGTTTCCGGAGGGCGGGAATCCGGCATCGGGGGGGCGACCCGAAGGGTTTACGATTCTCGGCGCCCATCGGGGGCTCCGTGTGGGGGGAGCGGGCGGCCGCGGGCTTCTTCGAGGACGTCCACGTCCTGATCGTCGTCGTCCTTGGCATGTCCATCGTCCTTGGAAGCCTCGCCGCGGCGTTCACCGCCCACGCGTCGGCCCGGGACGCCGCCGCGTTGCGGGGGGAGACGGCCCGCGTCCTCCGGGCGTTCCTGGCCGACCCGGAGATCGTCCACGGGGGAGAACCGGGGCTCCTCGACCTCGCATCGATCGAAGGCCTGAACTCGACGCACCTGGCGGGCCTCACCGGGACGGGGCGTCCCGTCCAGCTCATCATCTCCGAGCGATCCGGCGAGTCGCCGCGCACCTTCGCCCTGGAGACGGCGGACATGGGGCCTCGCCGCGCGTCCGCCTCGACCGCGGCGTCCGTGTGGCACAGCGATCTCGACGTGCGGGCGGCCCGCGTCACGATCACCTTGGGGGGGCAGTGATGAACAACGCCGGGCAGTCCGCCCTGTTCGACGCGTTCCTCTTCTTCGTGATCGCCCTCGTTGCCTCCGCGACGGTCCTGGGCTACACCTCCCTGAGCCTTGCCGAGGATGAGGGGGCGGCGCGGGCGGAGGCCTTGGCGTACGCGGAGGACGTCCGGGTCGCACTTCTGAGGACGACCCTCGATGATCCCTGGTACCTGGACGGTGCTGGAGAACGCGTGAGTCTCGGCGACGGAGTGACGGTTGAACGCTTCCTCCTCGACGAGATCCAGCTGCTTGCCCGCGGGTTGACCCCCGGGAACTTCGCGGAGGCGAACGCCCTCATTCTCGGGCGGGCGAATTCCCTCGTCCGGCCCCCCTTCGAGGTCGGGATCGAGGGCTCGCTTTCCGGCTCCGCAGGAATGGCAACCGTGTGGCTAGGCAGTGGGACCGCGCCCCCCTCGGACCGGTTCACCTCGTCGTGGACGTACGAAACCGTCGACGGCTCGACCGCGACGATCGAGGTACATCTCTGGTGGACATGATCAATCGATGTCGAGGAGGTCACGCACGATCACGTCGGACTCCTCGATACTCTTGATCTTCCGATCGTACCCTTGGATCCTGAGGATCGCGCGGATTACCAGGTAGCTCCCGAGACCGACGAGGACGATGCAGAGGGCGAGCAGGGGGGCGAGGAGATAGAGGACCTCGAGGACCGCGTATAGGCTCGACGTTGCGACGAGAAAACTCACGACGCTCAGCGGGAGTGCGAGGAGGGCGATCCCGGTCTGCAGCGCGGACAGGGAGGTCCGCTTCTCCGAGAGGAGGAGCTGAATCTCGTTCAGCCGCAGGTTCACCTGCGAATTCTGGAGGACGACCTCGTCCACGGCTAGGCTACTCAACCCATCCCGGGGCCGCGGATGAGGAGGCGCTCTAATAAACGTGACGGGCTGGGGGGGCTCGGTGTGACAAACACTTTCGGCCATCTCCCCCGATGGCCCCTATTTGCAGTGGAGTGCCCTCCATCTCTCGATGATCGACGGGGCCGTGGTCCACTCGCCCGCCACGGAGAGCCTCGAGGGGGACTCCCCGCGGGATCGCTGCCCGGAGTGCGTGGGCCCGCTCGTCCACCGGGATGGGTGCGTCGCGTGCACGGCATGCGGGTATTCCTCATGCGGGTGACCCGTGGCCTTCCAGTGGAAATCCGCTCCCCCCCATGGGAATCCACTCGAAGCGAAGCGGCGGGGGGGCTGGATAAGTAGGAGATGATCGGTAACGAGCCGTCCCTCTCTGGCGGGCCGAGCCCCGGGAGGGACAAGGGGAGGAACGGGACGCTCGCGGAGTACTCGCTCGAGGAGCTCATCGCACGTTGGGAGGAGTTCTTCTCCGAGCTCGGGCTGGAGTCCGAGATCATCGGGCTCGCGGACCGCTACCCGGAGGATAGGTCCCTGAAGATCCGCTTCGAGGACCTGAACCGGTTCGACACGGACATGTCGATCCACCTCCTCCGCCAGCCCCTGAACGTCCTCACGGCGGGGGAGGAGGCGATCCGGCGGGTCGTCCCTGCCACGGAGGAGGCGATGGAGATCCACCTCCGTGTCCTCGGGGTCCCGAGGGACTCGCGGATCCAGATCCGGGACCTCCGGGCGAAGCACCTCGGGCGGTTCATCGCCGTGGAGGGCCTCGTCCGGAAGGCGACCGAGGTCCGCCCGATGGTCGTGGACGCCCTGTTCCAGTGCCTCCGGTGCGGTACCGTGATCAAGGAGCCCCAGGAGGGGCAGACGTTCCACGAGCCCATGGAGTGCTACGAGGACCAGGGCGGATGCAAGCGGACCGCGAACGCGACGAAGTTCAAGCTCCTCGGGGAGGCCTCGCGGTTCACGGACACGCAGAAGATCGAGGTCCAGGAATCCCCGGAGGGGCTCCGGGGCGGGGAGGAGCCCCAGCGTCTGAGCGCGTTCACGGAGGACGACCTCACGGGCAAGATCAACCCTGGGATGCGGGTGATCTTAAACGGAGTCCTACGAAGCAGCCAGAAGGGAAAACCCGGTCAGAAGTCCACGCTCTTCGACATCATGCTCGACGTGAACTCCCTCGAGCTCGAGCAGGTGGAGTTCGAAGAAATCGAGGTGACGCCGGAGGATGTCAAGAAGATCGAATCGGAGGCGGCGGACCCGGACATCTACCGAAAGATCATCGCGAGCATCGCGCCCTCGCTCTATGGGTTGACCACGGAGAAGGAGGCCCTCGCCCTCCAGCTGTTCGGTGGGGTCCCGAAGGAGATGCCGGACGGACGGAGGATCCGCGGTGATATCCATCTACTACTAGTGGGAGACCCGGGAGTCGGAAAGAGCGAACTCCTCTCGTACATGAGCCGGCTCTCGCCTCGTGGGATCTATGCGACAGGGAAGGCCGCAAGTGCAGCTGGCCTGACGGCTGCGGCCGTGCGCGATGAGTTCGGAGAGGGCCGTTGGACCCTGGAAGCGGGCGCCCTTGTCCTCGCCGATCTCGGGCTCGCGTGCATTGACGAGTTAGAAAAGATGAACCCGCAGGACCGCTCCGCAATCCACGAGGCGATGGAGCAGCAGCGGGTCAGCGTCGCGAAGGCGGGGATTACCGCGGTGCTCCAAGCGCGGTGCGCCGTCCTCGCGGCGGCGAACCCGAAGTTCGGCCGCTTCGATGAAACGAAGTTCGTCTCCGAGCAGCTGGACTTGGCACCAACGCTGCTCTCGAGGTTCGATGCTATTTTCTCGCTCATGGACCGCCCGGAGTCGGAGCGCGACCGAAACATGGCGGAGCACATCCTGCGGGGCCACCTCGTCGGTGAGTGGCTTCGCCGGAAGAAGGAGGGGAAGGACGTCTCTGCGGAGAAGCCCGAGTTCACGGAGCCCTACACACCCCATTTTGAACCGATCTTCTTCCGGAAGTACGTTGCGTATGCGAAGCGGGTGAGCCCCGTGATGACGCCGGATGCGATGGAGGCGATCAAGACGAAGTACCTCGAGATCCGGAAGGCGGGAGAACCCGCGGGCTCCTCCGTCCCGATCACCCCCCGCCAGCTCGAGGCGATCATCCGCCTGTCGGAGGCGAGCGCGAGGGCCCGCCTGAGCGCGAGCGTGGCGGTGGAGGACACCGATCGCGCCGTCCGGATCACCGAGTACTGGATGCGCCGCGTGGCGGGGGAGGAGGGCCGCTTCGACATCGACATCGTGCAGACCGGGATCAGCCAGTCCCAGCGGGACGTGATCATCACCCTCCGGGACGTGATCAACCAGCTCTCCGAGCAGGGACCCTCCGGGTCCGCGGACTACGAGGACATCGTCCGCGTGGCGGGGGAGCGCGGGATCCCACAGGTGAAGGTGGACCAGTGGCTGAAGCGGTGGGCCCAGGAGGGCGACGTGTACACGCCGGGCAAGAATAAGTATAAGCTCGTCGAGAGACTTTGAATCCCTTGACGTCGCGATGCCGATCCGGATGAAGGTGTACCACCGCGGGCCGGAGACCCTCGTCGCGGCGGCCGACGAGGACCTCCTCGGCAAGACGTTCCGGGAGCGCGGGCTCAAGATCGAGGTGACCGCGTTCTACGCGGGGGATCACGTCACGGAGGAGCAGCTCCTCGCGCACCTCCGCCTCGCGACAATCGGAAACTTCGTGGGGAAGGAGACGATCGAGGCCGCCACGCGGGGCGGGTTCGTGGCGGAGGAGGGGGTCCTGTGGATCGACGGCGTCCCCCACGCGCAGTTCTGCGTGATGTAGGCGCCGTCACGACCTGAGGCGGGTCGGGCGCAGCTCGTACTCCTTGCCCGTCCGGCGGGTCCGGCGCCACCGACGGAAGACGCTCTTCGCGTGTTTCTTCAGCATGAGGGCGTACTGGCTCATCAGGGAGTGACTCGCGAGCCCGAACAGGAGGCCGAGGCCGGTCAGGGAGCTCGCGATTGTGATCAGCTCCAGGACGGGGGACGCGTCCAACGTCGCACGGGCGAGACGGCCGATGAAGCCCAGGAGGCTCACGCCGATCCCGAGCCCCACGAGGAACCGCCCCCGGCCCACGCGGCCCCAGGAGAAGTGCATCCCGCCAAGGAGCACGAAGATCCCACCGAAGTATGTCGTGAAGCCGAGGATCACCAGGGCGACGATGAAAACCAAGAGGGCGGCGTTCGATAGGGCCCCGCTGCTGAGGATGTACCTGTCATACAACGCAGGGATATCGTTGTTCACGAGCTCCCCCGCGAGGAGGAAGGAGGCCGCCAGGACGGCGAGGACGACGGTGTCCCGGTGCTTGATGCGGCGCATCCGCCACCAGGACCGGTCCGCGGCCATCCCGTCGAGGACGGAGGCGAAGATACTTATGCGCTATCCCTCGACTATCAAGGGACGGACGGAGGACGCGCGCGCTTAAGTATCGGCGGTTCCTTCGAAACCGCGCGATGTTCTGCGTGGAGTGCGGGAAGGACGGGCCCACGGTGGAGGGGCTCTGCCCGAGCTGTTTCCGGAAGCGGAACCCGCTCGTCCACCCGCCGGAATCGATCGACGCCGTCGTGTGCGTCGACTGCCAACGCCTGGAGTCCGGCGGGGGATGGGTCCGGGTCGAGGTCGAGACCGCGATCCCGATGCTCCTACGGGAGCGGGTCCCGACGGACCCCCGGGCGGGCCGGGTCACGTTCACCCACGTCTCCCGTGCGGAGGACGCCAAGAACTTCGGGCTGTCCGTGAAGGCGGCCGCCCGGATCTCGGACATCGAGATCGTGGAGTCCTTCCGGACCCGGCTCCGGGTGCAGCAGGGGCTGTGCCCGACGTGCAACCGGAGGCGCTCGAACTACTACGAGGGGATCCTCCAGGTGCGGGCCGTGGACCGCCCCCTCACGGGCGGGGAGCGGATCCGCCTCGTCGCGTTCGTCCAGGAGGCGATCGCCCGCCGCTCCGCGAAGGGGGAGGAGGTGTTCGTCTCGAAGGTCGAGGAGGTCCGGGGAGGGGCGGACGTGTACTTGAGCAGCAACCGAGTCGCGCGCACGGTCGCCCGGGAGCTCGCGGACGCGTTCCGCGGGACCGTCGGCTCGTCCCCGAAGCTGTTCGGACAGAAGGACGGGAAGGACCTGTACCGGGTCACGTACGTCGTCCGGATCCCTCGGGGGACCCCGTCGGGGGGAAGAGACCCCGGCACGCCGTGAGGGCCGCGAAGACCGCTTCCTTGGTCCGGTCCGGCGTCGGCGGCTCGGCGTCGAGGTCCTCGAGGCGAGCCCGGAGCGCGAGGGCCTCGTGGATCCGGGCTCGAGCCTTCGGCCAGTCGCCGGGACGGGACAGAAAGACCTTCGGGTCGCGATCCACGGGTCCCAGGAGGCCCGCGGACCTCGTTCCGTGCGAGCGACGGGAGACCCGCCGGACGGCCCCGCCACGATCGGGAGCGAGGGCCGCGATCCGGACCCCCAGGTATTCCTCGAGTCCGCGGACGCGCTCGAGGAGGAGGGCCCGCCCTGCGTAGTCCGGGAGGTCCGGGAGCGCGTCCATCGCCGCCTCCGCATCCCGCATCGCGGCATAGGCCGCGGGGAACTTCCCCAGTTGATCCGCCATCGGCCCGAGATCGCTCCGGAGGAGGGAGTCGCCCTGCGACGGGCTCACGGCGGGCGCTCCCGCCAGCGTGCGCGCGAGGGTCTCGTAGACCGCTGAGGCGGGGACCCCCCTCGGCGCGTTGCGCTCGGAGGAGGGGAGGGTCGCCAGATACCGCACGCGAAGTTCCCCGAGGAGACGGGCCCGGATTCCCGGGTCGGGCTCCTCCCGGGCGCGCAACAGCCCGCCCCCGATCGCCCGGACTTCATCGAGGAGGCCACCGGGATCCTCGGCGCGATCCCGGGCGCCGCGACGACGGCGGAGGAACAGGACGGCCACGATCCCGGCGACCGCGATGGGGATTGCGACGGCAATCCAGCCCATCGGGGTCGCGAACACGGGGGGCTGGGTCGCGATGCGGACGGGTCCGGAGTCCGCGGAGGGCTCCCCGTCGACGACCGCGACGACCCAGTACGTGTAGTTCGTGGAGGCGCGCAACCCCTCATCCCGGACGCGGGCCTGCGCGGTCTCGGCCACGAGGGTCCCCGGGGGCGTCCCCGTCTCGCTCCGGAAGACCCGGTACGCGATCGCGGAGCTCGCGGGGATAGACGTGCCGGTGACGAAGGTCGTCACGGGGTCCCAGGCGAGCTCCACCCAACTGTCCCCGCTCGAGGTCGTCCGGAGGCCTGTAGGGGGGCGGGAGGCGACCCTTGCCGTCGTGAACCCGAACGCCCGATCGGCTCCCATCGGATGTCCCGCCCCGCAGGCGTCGCGGGCGGTCCCCTCGATCGTTACCGCGTACGGGGTGCGATCGAGCAGGCCCGAGAGGGCGATCGCGAGGGACGTGTTCCCGTTCGCCCACTGAAAGGTCGGGGTCGGGGTCGATGGCGCGATCGAGACCGCGGCCTCCGTGGACACGACGTCCATCGGTTCCGAGAAGAGGACGACGACCGACGTCTGGACAGGGATGCCCGTCGTCCCGTCCGCGGGGCTCGTGGAGAGGACCCGGGGCGGCGCGGAGTCGATCCGGAAGACGGAGGTCTCCGCGGACGCCGTCGCCCCGGCGGTGTCGTTCACCTCGATGCGGAGTCGCGTGTCGAGGTCCGCGACCGGGAGGGTCCACGGGTACGACGCGGGGGAGGGGAACCCCGTCGCGGGACCGAGGACGGGGACCCAGGCTGCGCCGTCCCGGTACGCCACTCGGACCGAGAGATCCACGGCCGCGTCCGTGTCGTCCGCCATCGACCAGTCGATGGACACGATCGACCCGGACTCGAGGCAGCCCCCGCGCGAGACGTTGAACCCGGTGACGCTCGGCGGGGCGTTCACCGTGAACGTCCACGGGTTCGGCACGAAGGAGGCGACGAGGGGGTTCCCGTCGACGTCGCGCCCGAGGGCGGTCGCGGTGTACCGGGTCCCCGGCTGCAACGAGGTCGAGACGGTGAGCACGCTGCGGGTGCCGTCCCAGGTCGTCAGCAGCGAGCCCGTCGCGGGGTTAAGCCTGAAGGAGAGGACGACGGGGTCCATCGGCTCGCTGTACGTGACGACGATCGGCGCGTCCGGGGCGACGTCCCGCGCGCCGTCCGCGGGGACCGTCTGCGTCACGTAGGGGCGGTCGCACACGGTCGCGAAGGACCACGGGTTCCGCGCGCCCCCCGGGACGAGGGAGAGCCCCTCGTCGAGGTCCGTCCCGGACACCTGGACGGAGTACGCGGTGCAGTTCACGAGCCCTGGGGGGTCCGGCGTGAGGACGAGGATGTCCGTCGTCGGCCAGGAGGCGGCGACCAGGACGGTCGGCACGATCGAGTACATGGCGGAGGCCGGGTCCATCGACTCCGAGAATCGGACCTGGATCGCGGAATTCAGGGGGACGCCGGTCGCGTCCGCGGCGGGTGCGGTCGCCGTGATCTGGGGGGCCGCCGTCGGCTCCGCCGGCGGATCTCCCGCCACGGCGCCGCCTCGCAGGGCGGCGAGGCCCGCGATGAGGAACAGGATCGCGACCCTGCGCCACCCGGGCGAGCGTCGCGCGTCCCTCATCGTCCCGGGGTGCCGTCCTCACTGATCATTCGGCGGTCCCGCGCTCTCCTCGGGGGGGCTCGATTCCGGGTAGGACTCCGGCGGAGGCGCCTCGGCGGGCGTCTCCACGACGACCACCGGCGCGGGCTTCCTGCGTCGCATAAGCAGGAGTCCGACGACGATGAGCGCGACCACGATGATCGCCATGAGGATCCAGAGCGGATCGATTCCCCCGGGGGGCGGGTTGGGCCCGCCGGACGAGGCCGTCGTGAAGGTCACGGTGGTCGCGCTCGCGAGGGGCAGGCCCGGAGTGCAGTCGTCCTTGGCCGTGGTGGCCACCGTGAGGGTGTACTGTGTGCTCGGTGCGAACGCCGCGTGACCCACGGTCAAGACGGTGTTCCCGACGGTCCACGTGTACGTGAGCCCGGTCACCGCGGGGGTGAAGGAGATCGCGCCCTGCGTCGCGGTCGTGTCCATCGCCTCGCTGAACGTGATCACGACGCTCGCGTCCAATGCAACGGCGGTCGCGTCCGCGACGGGCGTGGTCTGCGTAATCGTCGGCGCGATGGAATCGATCGTGAAGCTCTGGCCCGTGGACGCGACCGTGGCCCCGTCGCTGTCCGCGACGACCAGGGAGATCACGACGTTCGGGCTGTTGACCATCGGCGTCGTCCACACGTACGATGCGGGAGACGACATGCCCGAAGCCCCCTGCATGGCGGCGATCGGCGTCGTCGACGCGCCTACGGTGTAGTTCAGCCAGACCCGCAGGCTCGTGACCCCGGTCTCCGCGTCCGACATCGTCCAGCCGATCGTGAGGGTCGAGCCGCCGGTCGCGCACACCCCGGGGGTGGGCGCCGTCAACGCGGCCGTGGGTGGGGTGTTCCCGCCCGACCCGGTCAGGGTCCGGCAGGCCCGCTCGGATCGGCCCGTGGTCCCGTACACCCCGCCGCTTCCGTCCCGTCGGTAGTTCACCTGGACCGTGTAGCAGTACTGTCCGGGGGCGAGCGCCATGTCGTTGTAGGACATCGTCGTCGCGGTCGGCCGCGTGACGATCGGCGTCCCCGGACCCGGGGTCCGGTACAGGCTGTACGAGACAATGTTCGCGTTCGCGTCGGCGAGGCGCGGCCACGACGCGTCGATGTTCGTCGCGCCTGCGGTCAGCGTGATCGTCGGGAACAGTTCGAGCTCCCCGTTTCCGACGTCCTGGACGGTGGCCCCCGTCTGGAGGAGGGCGTCGATCGACGTCGTGGAGTTCACGGTGTTCCAACCGTTCACCCCGCGGGTCGTCTCAATCACCGCGACCATCTCGTCACCGACGGCCCAGTTCCAGAAGGCACCCACGTCCTCCCCGAATACGGCGGGGCCGGTGCCGTCCGCCGGGGAGTACGTGTCCGCACCCGTGAGGACGGAGTGGGAGGGCTGGTTCGTCGAATAGAACACCATGCCCGCCGCGTTCGCCGGGTTCGTCGCGCCGGTCGACACGTCGCCGCCCGGGCCGAATACGCCGCCCGCGACGACGTGATTGGGCAGCGCGCTCACGGCGATCCCGTGAAACGTCAGCACCATCAGCCACACTACCATCGCGATCGCAATCCACGCCTTCCTGACCATCTACGGCACCTCCGAAGTCACCAGATTGGGCTGCCACGTGAAGCTCGACACGATACGGAAGTAGATCCCGTCGCCGGGGCTGAGCGCGAAGTCCGCGCCTGTCCACCCGCCCGCGGCCCAGAAGTACCGGACGAGGGACTGGGTCGTCGAGTCCCACTTCACGACCTCGACAATCTTCGTGTTCGCTCCCCCACCGGTGTTCCCCTCGATGTGCCGCACGAGGTCGCTCGCCAGGGCGTACGTCCCTGTGTATGGGATCGACACCCAGTTCACGTTCGGGAGGGGCGCGGCATTCACGGTGAACGAGAGGGTCGTGGCACGGTCCGTCCCGACGATGACCCAGGAGAACGCGCTCTTGGAGCCGATGTACAGCCCGTCGCCGGCCGCGATCGTGAAGTCCGTCCCGCGCCAAGCGCCGCGGAAGTAGTAGTACAGGACCGGAGACTGCGTCGCGGGGTTCCACTTCGCGATGACGTCGATCCGCGTCGGCCCCAGCTCGGTCGCGATGTCGCTCGCCCGCGCGTATCCGGAGCGGTACGGGAGGGAGAACCACCGGACGTTCGATGTGCTCGAGCTGAACCCGACGTTCATCTGGATCTTCACGCCCATCGTCGAGTTCGAGCTCTCCTGGGCGCCTCGGACCGCGCGGACGATGTAGTAGTGCGTCAGCCCGTCCGTCAGGTGACCCGTGGCGTCTAAGCCCGTGGTCGTCGTCGTGCCGAGCACGGCCCACGGCCAGGCTGCGAACCGGTTCGCCGACTCGTACACCGCGTACGAGTCCGCGTTCGGGACCGCGTTCCACGCGAGGCGGACGATATCCGGCGCGATGCGGCTCACCTGGAGGTTCGCTGGCGCTGCAATGAAACACGCGGTCTCGAAGGACCACGGGTTCGGCACGGCACCCGGGACGAGGTCGTTCCCCTCCGCGCTCTTCCCTGCGATCGTGACCGTGTACAGTGTGCACGTCGACAGGGCGGGGCTCGGCGTCAGGGTGAGCACCGTGTTCCCGGCGGTCCAGCCGGACGCGAGGGTCGCCCCCGGCACGAAGTTCCACGTCACCGTGGCCGTGTCCATCCCGCGGGTGAACGTCACGACGATGGACGCGGCGGGATCCACGCCGGTCGCCCCGTTCGCGGGCACGGTCGACGAGACCTGCGGCGGCGGGCAGAGGGCCTGGAACGTCCACGGGTTCGGAACCGGGCCGGGTCCCAGGTTGACCGCGTTCGTGTCCTGACCCGTGATCGTCACGCCGTAGTTCTGGCACTCCATGAAGGGCGCTGCGTGGTTGATGCGCAGGCTCCTGTCGCCGTTCGTCCACGTGTACGTGACGGCGACCGGCGGGGCGAAGACCGCCTGAACGGTCGCGGTGTTCATCGCCCGGCTGAAGTTCACGAACACGGGTGCGTCCAGGGCCACGCCGATCGCCCCCGCCACGGGATTCGTGTCCGTGATCACGGGGGTGAAACAGACCGTCGTGAACGTCCACGGGTTCGGCACGGGCCCGGCGATCAGCGCGTCGCCGTCGACGTCCTGACCCACCACCGTGACCGTGTACGGCGTGCAATCCAGGAAGCTCGTCAGGTGGCCCATCGTGAGGACGGTGTTCCCGCCCGACCAAGTGTATGTGAACACGATCGGCGGGCTCGAGCTCGCCGAGACGGTGACGGTGTCCATCGGCTCGCTGAACGTCACGACGACGTTCGCCGCGGTGGGTACCGCGGTGGCCCCGTCCACGGGGTCCGTCGAGAGGATCTGCGGGTTCACGCCCGCGGTCCGGAACCGCCACGGGTTCGGCGCGGGCCCGGAGACGAGGTCGTCCCCGGCCATGTCCTTGCCCGAGAGAATCACGGCGTTGTAGTCCGTGCTCTGCGTCAGCGGCGTCGTGTGGCTCAGCGTGAGGACCGTGTTCCCGGCCGACCACGCGTCGGTCAGGGTCACCGTCGGCACCAGGCCCCACATCACGGTCGGGGTGTCCATCGCCTCGCTGAACGTCACCACGATGTCCGCGGTGAGGGGGACGCCCGTGGCCGTGTCCGCGGGGTTCGTCTGCGTGATGAACGGGTTCGGGCACGACGGCTGGAAGGTCCACGGGTTCGGCGCGGGACCGGCGACCAGCGGGTTTCCATCGACATCGGTGCCTCCCGTGATCTGCACGGTGTTCACCCCGCACCCGAACGGAATGACGTGGGTGAGGGTGAGGATCACGTTCGAGGGGTCCCACGACGGGGTGAGCGGAACGTTCGGAGCGATCGTCCAGGTCACGGTCGCGGGGATCATCGGCTCGCTGAACTGCACGGAGATGTTCGCGAACTGGTTGATGCCCGTCTCCCCGTCCTGCGGGAGGGTGAGGACGATGAAGGGGTTGGGGCACGCGATCGTGAATTTCCACGGGTGGGGCGCGTGGGTCTCGTGCTGCCCGGGGAACAGGTCGAGCCCATCGCCCGCGTCCTTCCCGCCGGTGATGTTCGCCGTGTATGTCTGACAGACCGTGAACGGCAAGACGTGGCTCAACGTGAGGGTCTGGTCCGCGTTCGACCAGGCCGCCGTGAGGGTGACGCTGGGCGCGATCGTCCAGGTGACCGAACTCGGGACCATCGGCTCGCTGAAGACGACCACGATGTCCGCGGTCGTCGCCACGTCCGTCTGCAGGTGGAACGGGTCCGTGGACACGATGTACGGCTCGAGGCAGTGGGTGTGGAAGTCGAACGGGTTCGGGACCGGGCCCGGAAGCAGGTTCAGCCCGCCGAGGTCCTTCCCGGTGATCTCCACCATGTGCATCATGCACTGCGTGAAATTGGTGGTGTGGCTCAGGGTGAGGATCGTGTTGCCCCCGGACCAGGTCGGGGTGAGGACGACCGTCGGATCGATCGTCCATCCCACGCTCGACGTGTTCATCGCCTCGCTGAACGTGATCACGATGTCCGCGTCCAGGGGGACGTCCATGTCGCCCTGTATCGGGCTCGTCAAGATAATCGCGGGGTTGATGCACTCCGTGACGAACGACCACGGGTTCGGGGCCGGGCCGGGGACGAGGTCGGCTCCCGATGTGTCCTTCGCGGCGGTGATGTTGACCGTGTACGCCTTGCACTCCTGCAGGGGCGCGACGTGGGCGAACGTGACCGCGGAGTCCCCTTCAGACCACGTCGGGGTGAGCGTGATGGCGGGGGTGATCGTCAATGCGACCGTCGCGGTGTCCATCGGCTCGCTGAACCGGACGAAGATCGGCGCGGTCTGGAGGACCCCGAACTCGGTGTTCGCCGGGCTCGTCAGGATGATGAACGGACTCGCGCTCGGTACGTTGTAGTCCACCGCGACCCAGTCCATCGTCGCCGTGTTCAGGTTGTTCGTCGTCAGGAGATTCGCGCGGACCTGGATGTACCGGTTCGCGTCCTGAGACGTGCATATCGCGGTGCCGGAGGTGACGTAGTAGGCTGCGGGCGAACAGTTCGGCCCGAGGAAGTCCGTCCACGGGCCTGCGGGGTCGTTCGATGTCGCCACCTGGAACCGGAGAACGGCGCCTGCTGGCTGCGCCGTGGGGGACCAAGTCAGGGTCAGCCAGTCGACGTTCGCGCCGCCACTGTCCGAGGTCGCCGACGTCCACGTCCCGGACCCGCGGTACGCGGGACCAAGGGACCACGTGTCCGAGGCGAGACCCCCGCCGGCGAGGATGCCGCCGAAGATGACGGACTTGCCGTTCGAGGCCTGGTCCGCCACTCCGAACGTCTGGCGGGCCGGGGGACTCCGCTGCGTCGGCATGTTGCTCCAAGTGCGGGACCCGGAGAAATCGAAGTACCGCCAGGTGTCCGCGCGGGCAGACCCGTCGTTGCCTCCGAAGAGCCACACCGCGGAGTCCGTGGAACGGTAGCTCAGTCCCATGGACGCACGGGCGGAGGGGCCGCTCCCGGTCGCGAGCGTGTTCGTCCACGAGTTCGCGCCGTAGTCGTACTCCCACGTGTCGCCGTAGAGAGAGAAGAGGAAAGACCCGCCAAAGAGGACGAGCCGGTCGAGCCCGGCGTGGTACGCGACTCCCTGGCCGGATCGGGCCGGGACGAACGACGCCACCCGGTTCGACCAGGTGTCCGCCGAGACGTCGTACGCCCACGTCTCCATGTTGCTCGTGATCACGTTCTGGCCGACGAGGACGGTGCGCGTTGCGCTTGCGTAGTACGCCATCGAGTACGAGCCCATCGCGGGGGGTGATGTCGTCGGGGTTGTCTGGACCCACACGTTCGTGACGGCGTTGTACTCCCAGGTGTCCGCCTCGCTCTGCGCGTCGGAGACGCCGCCGAACAGGATGATGGTTCCGTTCGAGGCGTCGAACGCCATCGCGGAATATGCGCGGGCGGAGGGCGCCGTGGCAGGGTTCTGGTTCGTCCACGTGTTCGCGGATGGGCTGTACGCCCACGTGTCCGCGAGGTTCCCGGCGTTGTACCCGCCGAAGAGGACGATGAGGTTGTTCGTGGAGTCGTACGCCATCGCGGGGCCCTCCCGGGCTCCCGGGTTCGACGCCGGAGCCTCGTTCTTCCAGTCCGTCGCGTCCTGGATCAGCTGCAGGGTCGCTGGGGCGCCGGTTCCGATGACCTGGACGCTCGAGAGCGTCCCCGCGTTGAAGTCGGCGTCCGTGTCCCATGTCCTCGTCACGGCCTGGGCCATGGGCAACGACAGGACGAAGCCCATCGTCACGATCCCGACGGCCACAAGGACGGCGAGTGCTCGCACCCTATTCGACCGCACCATCCGCTCGACCTCCTCCCTCGATTGGTTCTCGTAATGACCGCGCTGCGCGCCCGGTCCGGCGGCCGCCGGATGCGGGGGACCGCGCTAATAGTTTGTGGTTCGACATTTAAAGAGCCCCGGATCACGGGACCTCCGGCGTCAGGAGCCGGGGCGTCCACGTGAACGTCGAGACGACCTTCACGTAGATCCCCTCGCCGAGCCCGAGCAGGAAGTCCGTTCCGGACCAGCCCGTCGGGGTCCAGGAGAACCGCACGAGACTTTGCGTGACCGGATCCCACCGCGCGATCTCGACGATCTTCGTGTTCGCGCTCGGCCCGAGGCCGCCCTCGATGTCCCGCACGATCTCGTTCGCCCTCGAGAAGACGTGCGTGTACGGCAGCGAGATCCAGTTGATGTTGGGGTTCGGCGCGGGGTAGAATGTGAACGGATGCCCGACGGAGCCGTCCGTTCCGTTCACGACCCAGGAGAACGTCGACCGGACTCCGATGTACAGACCGTCCCCGGGGGCGATCGCGAAGTTCGAGCCCCGCCACGAGCCCCGCAGGAAGTACCACAACACCGTGCTCTGGGTCTGCGGGTTCCACTTGCCGACGACATCGATGCGGGTCGATGTGAGCTCGTTCGTGATGTCGCTCGCCCGCTTGTACATCGAACGGTACGGGAGCGACATCCAGTACACGTTCGTGCGGGACCCGCTGAACGCGAACGAGAGGTGGGCCTTCACGCCCATCGTCGAGTTCGAACCCACTGCGCCCCCGGGATCCTTGGCCCGGACGGTGTAGTAGTGTGTGGCCCCGTCGTTTCCATGGAGGGTCGCACGGTACGTAATCGTCGGCGCGGTGACCTCCGCGAGCTGCGGCCACGGCCACGAGAACCGATTCTGCGTCGAGTAGATCACGTACGACGCGGCGCCCGAGACGCTCCGCCACTGCAGGATGACATCGGCCCCTCCGGGCGCTCGGATGACCTCAAGGCCCCCGGGTGCCGCCAAGCCGCCGACGGTGGTGAATGTCCACGGGTTCGGGACCGGACCCGGCACGAGCGCGCTCCCGTCGACGTCGTCCCCCGTGACCTGCACGGAGTACTGCGTGTTCGTCGCGAAGGGGACGCCGTGGCTCAGGGTCAGGACCGTGTTGCCGCCGGACCACGAGGGCGTCAGACCGACCGCCGGCGTGGGCGTAAACGTGACGCTCGTGGGGTTCATCGCCTTGCTGAACGTCACCACGATGTTCGCGGTGAGCGCGACGCCAGTCGCCCCGTTCACGGGGCTCGTCGCCACGATCTGCGGCGGCAGGCACGAGGTCTTGAACGTCCACGGGTTCGGCTTGGAGCCCGTCACGTTGATCAGGTTGCCGCCGGTCGTGTTCTGCGCGGAGACCGTCATCGTGTGGGTCACGCACTCGGGGAACAGCGCGGTGTGGCTGAGCGTGACCCGCGTGTCCCCGTTGCTCCAGACCGCGCTGAGGGCGGTGTTCGGGTTCAGCGTCGACTGGAACGAAGAGGGATTCGCGGCCTCGCTGAAGTCGATCACGATGCTCCGATCGCGCGGCACGTTCTGCTGCGTGTGCGCGGGATCCGTGTTCGTGATGTAGAACCCGGCGCAGCGAGTCGTGAAGAACCACGGGTTCGGGACTCCCGGCGCCCCCGGCCCGAGGATCATGCTGTACCCGTCCTCGCTGACTCCGTCGACGGAGATCGCGTACGGCCGGCAGTCGACGAAGTTCGCCGTGTGTGTCAGGGTGAGCACGGTGTTGCCGTTCGTCCACGTCGGCGTGAACGTGACGTCGGGCGGCCCCAGGTTCGGGATCACGGTGCCTGTGTTCATGGCCTTGTTGAACGTGACGACGATCGTCTTGGTCACGGGAACGGCCCCGGTGTTGTTCGCGGGGTCTGTCGACGTCAGGTAGGGAGCGTTGCAGATGATATCGAAGGACCACGGGTTCGGCACGGGTCCCGCGACGAGGGGAGCGCCGGCCGCATTCAGGGCCGCGGTCACATGCATCGTGTACCGCGTGCACTGGCTGAACGCGACGAATTGGATATGGACCAGGGCCATCGCATCCCAGGAACGGCCCACCTCGGTCGCGGCGGGCGTGATCGTGTACGTGAAGGAATTGATGTTCATCGCCTCGCTGAACGCGATCCGGACCTCCTGGGTCTGGCCCACGTTTGTCGCCCCATTCACGGGGATCGTCTGGATGATGTACGGGTTCGCGCACACCGTCACGAACTTGAACGGGTTCACCACGGTGGGGTCGATGGGGTTCGCGATCAGCCCCTTGCCCTCCAGGTCCGTCGCGCCGACCGTGACCGTGTAGACCCCGCATCCCGTGAAGGGGGATGTGTGGGTCATCGTCAGGACCGTGTCCCCGCTCGACCACGCCAGGGTCTTGCCCCCCACGTCGCTCACGATGCTGAACGTAAGGCTCGTCCGCAACATCGGTTCGCTGAACGTGATCACGACCGGCGCGGTCAGTGCGACTCCGGGCTCAACGTCCCGCGGCGACGTCGACACGATGTACGGGTTGTCGCAGAACGACAGGAACGACCACGGGTTCGGGACCGGACCCGGGACCAGCTGGAGGTTCGCCTTGTCCGTAGCGTTGACCTGGACCGTGTACGGCGTGCACTGCGAGAAGGCTTGTGTGTGGCTCAGGGTCAGGGTCGCGTCGCCGTTCGACCACACGGGGAACAGGGCGACGTTGTTCGGGTTGATCGAGAAGACGAGGGACGAGGTGTTCATTCCCTCGCTGAACTCCACCACGATCGACTGGGTCCACGGCACGAGCATCTCGCTGTTCGACGGATCCGTGCTCACAATCGTCGGGTAGACCCTCTCCGTCACGAACGTGAACGGATTCGGCGCTCCGGCTCCCCCACCCGGGCATGTGGCAGAGAGGCCGATCCCGTCCAAGTCCCTCGCGTCGATCAGGAGACGATAGACCTTGTTCTCGGCGAACGGAGCCGCGTGCGTGAGGGTGAGAATCGAGTCCCCGCCGGACCAGCTCTGACCGAAGACGACGGGCGGTCCGAGGACGAAGGTTATCGAGACAGAGGACGTGTCCATCGCCTCCGAGAACGTGATCACGACGTTCGCGCTCGTCGGGACGTTGAACGTGAGGTCTGCGGGATCCGTGCTGACGATGCACGGCGCCGCCGGAGGAATGTCGTACTCGACTGTCACGTCCTCAAGGCTCGGGGTCGCCTGCGTGTCCGTGCTCCCGAAGTCCCCAAGGAACCGGATGTACCGCTGACCGTTGTGGCCGGCCCAGATCGGAGTGCCCACGTTGTTGTAGTACTGGATCTGCGTGCCGTTGGGTCCGTAGAAGTCCCATGGCCCCCCTGCGCTGGTGCTCGTCGCGATCTGGAACCGCAGGAACGTGTTCGCGGGCTGGTTCGCGGGCGTCAGGTTCCACCACAGGGTCCCCCATACAGGGAACCCGCCCGCGTCGCCGACGGGGGAGGCGTACTTGCCCGCGGCGCGATACGCCGCGCCAAGGGTCCACGTGTCGCCCAGGCGCGAGCCGACGGAGTTGACGCCGCCGTAGAGGACCGCGACGTCGTCCTTCGTGTCATAGGTCATTGCCGCGCTGCTGCGCGCAGGGGGCTTCGTGAACGTACCGACCGAGGACCACGTGGGCGCCCCGCCGGGAGCCGTGTAGTACCGCCACGTCTCCTGGGAGGTACCTCCCGCGGTCGCACCCCCGAAGAGGAGGACCGAGATGGATGCGGGTCGGTACGTCATCGAGTGGCCGGCTCGGGCCGAGGGGCCGGTGACGCCGATCGGGCCCCAGCTGTTCGCCGCGTAGTTGTATTCGAAGGTCTGGTCGTAGAGCGTCATCAGGAGGGCGCCGCCGAAGAGGACGGTCCGGTCCCGGTTCACCGAGTACGCGAGGGCGAACCCGCTCCTCTGGGAGGGGGAGCCACCCGGGTTCCGGTTCGCCCACGTGTCCGCGCTCGCATCGTAGGCCCAGGTCTGCATGACGCCCGTGAGCAGGGTCTGGCCGAACATGACGTGCCGCTGCGCGGTCGCATGATAGACGAGGGGGTAGTCGATCATCGACGGGGGCGACGTGGGGGGCGTGATCTGGGCCCAGGTGTTCGTAAGGACGTCGTACTCCCACGTGTCCGTCAGGAAGTCCGTGTCGTTGTATCCGCCGAATAGCACGACGACCTGCTGCACGGGATCGTAGGAGAGGCCTGCGGACTGCCGCGCGGGGGGTTTCGGGGTCGCCGTGATCTCCGTCCACGTGTTCGTCGCGTGGTCGTACTCCCAGGTCTTGTCGCTGTAGAAATACCCGCCAAAGAGGACCGTGACGTTGTCCGTCGAGTCGAACGTCGCGGAGGCCCCCTCGAGGATCCCTGGGTTCGTCCCGGGGTTCTCGTTCTTCCAGTCCGTGACGTCCTTCAGGAGCTCTACGCGCGCGGCCACGCCGGTCCCGACGACTTCCGTGCTCGTGAACGTCGCCCCGGGCGCGTTGAAATCGGCATCCGTCGTCCACGTGCGGGACGCAGCGGACACGGCCGGCGGGAGGATCACCACGAGGTAGGCCGCCAACACAGAAACGATTACAAGAACCGCGAGTCCCCTATACACCCTCTTCATGGATTATCCTCCTCCCTTTCCCCCAAGCCGGAGCGAGGGGATGGAAGCTCCTCCGCTCGTATTCAGGGTGCGTGTCAAATAGTTTCTGGTTCAATCGTCAAAACGACTCCATAGGAGAGCGATCAGCGCAGAGGGAGAGGCGCGGATCCAAGGAGGATTCGGAATGTGCACCAAGTCGGATGGGACGCGTGGGACCCTTCGCCCGGTCGCAGGCAGACAGGCGACCGCACGGGCGCCTCTGGATCGCGAATCCGAGAGTGCGACCCCGCCACCGTCCGGTGCGACGGAACCTCCTCCCCTGACGCGAGGCGAATCTTTATGCAACCGGGCATGAATGAGGTCGCAATCCGGGGGAGCGCGCCTCATTGCGGTTTCTTCGTCCGGGCCCTGGCATTGCCCTGCTCGTCACGTTCCTTGTATGTTCGTCGACGTTCCTTTCGCTGGTCCCTCCGTCACTCGCGGGCTCCGGAGGCCCGGACACATACGGCTACACGTGGACAGACAGCAAGCCGCCTCCGGGCGTGTCATACAGTTGGATCGACGGGGTGACGGGAGGGCAGGACCTCCTCCTCTCCGACGAAGGCTGTACGCAGACCCGGGTCCCGTTCCTATTCCCGTTCCGGTTCTACGGCGTCATCTATAACGACGCGTACGTGTGTGCGAACGGATTCCTCGCGTTCAACACGCCGGGAGGCTACCCGTGGGACGCCGGCATGGACGCGTTCGTCGCCGCCTTCGGCTACGACCTCAACCCCGAGGATCCGGCGAGCGGTCATGTGTATGCGTGGGCGGACACGGCGTCCTCCCCGAGACGGTTCGTCGTCACGTGGAACGGCGTGTTCACGTATCCGACCACGGACCGACAGACGTTCCAGATCGTCCTCATCGAAGAACCGAGCGTTGTGGACGGCCGGATCCTCTTGCAGTACTCGACCCTGACGAATCCGCCTCCAGATCCCTTGGTGGGCATCGACTCGCTCGGCAGCACACACAATCTGTACTACACGTTGCCGCTGGAGGACTCCCTCGCGATCCGCTTCTCGCCTCCGGGGCTGCCGCCGCCCGGGGACACCCTGACCGTGCGGGGCACCTCGCTCGCCCCCCTGACGGTGGAGCCGGGCCAGAAGGACGTGCCGTTCCTGCGGCTGAACGTGTCCACCCCGACGAACTCGATCAACCTCCGCAGGGTGCGTGTGGACGTGACGGGGATCACGTCCCTACCGGGCGACGTCTCCCGGATCTCCCTCTGGCGGGACGTGGATGGAGACGGTCAGTTGAACAAGCTCTCGGACTCCCTCCTCATCGCGGGGACACCATCCGGGAGTCCGGAGTCCGCCGGCTTGATCCTGCCGACCGCGCTCGCGATCCCCGCGGGGCCGGGGAAGACCCTCTTCGTATCGTTTGATGTGTCCTTGAACGCAGTTCCGGGGGATTTTGTGGGCGCGGGCGTGCTCACCGCGTCGTACGTAACGGTCGACGCTCCCGACAACGTCTCCGCGGCATACTTCCCGTTCAACACGTACCTCCCCGGAGTGCGCACGCGGATCGTCGAGGGGGTGGACACCCTCCGAGTGACCGGGTGGTTCGCGGCAAACCCGCCCAACGTGACGCAATGGCAGACGGACGCCCCGATGCTTGCCGCGACGCTGGACGTGGACAAAGGAGCCGTCACGGTCACACGGGTCGACATCAACCACCTAGGGCCACGGCCCTCGGACGTGTACCTCGCGAAGCTGTTCGAGGACACGAACCGCGATCTCCTCCTCCAGCCCGCCTCGGACCGGCTCCTGTCGAAGGCGGTGTTCAACGGGACGGGGAACCTCGGGTTCGCCCTGAGCCTCCAGTTCCTAGCGGGGGTCCCCAAGAACCTGATCGTCGCCTACGACATCGCCCCGGACGCCGTCGTTGGGGATCTGGTCGGCGCGCGGATCCTGAACCCTGCCTCCATCACGGTGCAGGGGACCGCGGACCGAGTGGATAGTGCGAACTTCCCGATTGAAACCGCGCCTCCATCCACGGTGATCGTCGGATCCCCTCCGGTGATCGACTCCCGCTGGGCGGTGATCCCGCCGACCCCGGACGGCCAGATCGCCGCGGGCGAATACGTACTCTCTTCGGGGAATTCGATGGACCTTGCGAGGCTCGGCGGGAACTCCGTCGCCGCGCTCCTCACGGTCGAGAACGACGTCGACTACCTCTACATCGTCTACGACGCGGTGGGCGATGTATCCGCCGGCGCGAACGACACCGCTTCCATCGCCTTCCGGACGAACCGGACGGCGTTCCCCCTGGCGCCCGCGGATGACGAGTTCGGAACCGGTGGGCCCATGGGCCCGTTCCACGCGGTCTGGAACGACACCACGGCGATGTGGCAGATCGAGGATGCGTGCAGTGCGGTGTTCGACGCGAACCACACGGGCCTCGCCTGCGCAATCGGGTTTGATAGGACCCCACTTTCCTCGACCATCCACCGGATCTATGAATTCAGGATTCCCCTCCGGCTCCTGGAAGTTCCGGCGGCGATCCCTGCGGGATACGAGATCGGGTTCGCCGCCGGGAGCAACTGGTCCCGGGGGATCGAGGATCGAGACCGCCTCGCAAACTCCTCGTGGCCCCTCGCGAATGCATCGGCACCTCCGACCTGGTACGGAACGCTCAGGTTCGCGCGGGCCCCGCCCGTGAACACACCTCCCCGCCTCAATTGGACGGGGGAGCCGGGGTTCGTCGGAGACGGCGTCTCGCCGGATGTCGGCACGACCCTGTCCACGTTTGAATTCCGGGTCCAGTACGTAGACGACGGCGGCGATTTCCCCGCACTCGGTGATCCCAGCCTCTATGTCCTCGCAGGCGCTACGGAGATCCCCGGAAGCCCGTTCTCGATGACCGAGACGGTCCCGGCGGACCGGGACGTCACGGACGGCAAGGTGTACAGCGCCGTCCTATCCTTCAGCACGTGTCCCCAGACCTTCTCCTACTTCTTCACGGCTTGGGACGATACCGGCACGAACGCGACCCCGACGCCGGAACTCGCGGGCCCGGTGGTCGATTGTCCGCCTTCCGCCCCCGCGCTCTCGAACGGATCCGTGGCCCCCGTTCAAGGGTTCGCGGATCTCACGAACTTCACGTGGTCCGTCGAATACCGGGACGCGGACGCGGACCCGCCCGCGAGAATCGAGCTCGCGATCCTGAAGGGGGGAGCGCCTCTCCTGGTCCTCCCGATGTCCCTCCTCGGATGGATCGGCTCACCGAACAACTACGCCCAGGGGGCTCGATTCAGCCTCACCCGGAACCTGTCCGCGCCCGGAGGCGACTACAGCTTCTCGTTCCTTGCGAACGACACTCGACTGGAGACGACCACCGCCCCTCTCGGCGGTCCGAACGTGATCGCGCAGCCCTCCGACCTCCTCCTCTTTGACTTTTCCGACGACGCGCCAATCATCGGGGATGCGGGTCAGCTGAACGTGAAGATGTTCAGCGCCGTCCTCCAGGCGAATGCGAACTCGGTCTCCTTCACGCGGCTCCGGGTCGACCGCGTGGGATCGTCCAGCGACGCCGACGTCGACAGGGTGAAACTGTACCGGGATGTTGATGGCGACGGGTTCCCCAGCGGGCCGGACGTGCTTCTCGGGCAGGGTCCGTTTTCGGGAGGCCAGGTCGTGTTCTCGGGGTTCCGAATCGACGTGGCCGCGGGCTCTCCCGTGCAGATCCTCGGCGTCATCGACATCGCCTCGAGCGCCACCGCGGACGTCGTCGTGAGACTCCGTATCCTGGGCGCGGGATACCTCCAAGTCCTCTCTCCGGACCTCGTCGCCCCCTTCCCGACGGCCACCGCGAGCTTGCTCGTGAATCGGGCCCCCACGGCCACCGGGTTGACCGCTCAGGGTGCGACGGATGCCACGCCCGCCGTGCTTCACCTGACGAACCCGCTGCCCCGGCTCGAGTGGACGTTCTTCGATCAGAACATCAACGATGGCGTCCAGGACGACGCAAACGTGTCCCTCGTGCCGGTTGCGGGCGGAGTTCCATGGTGGAGTCCCGCGCTCGGATCAACCACCTTTGTGGTCTACGACGGACCCCCGCTCGCTGACGGCGTCACGTACCGGATGGAGGTGCGGGTCTTCGATGGCCGAATCTGGGGACCTCCCGCCCTGCTCGTGCTCCGGATGAACACGCCGCCGCCCGCCCCGGCGCTGACCGGACCCCCCAACAACGCGATCAACCAGGGGCCCGACTCCGTGACCCTTCAGTGGAGCCCAGTTGTGGACGCGGAGGCGGACTCCGCGAGCTACCGCTGGACCCTCGCCACCCGCGCGGACTTCCTCGGAGCCGCCACCGGGACGACGCCTTCGGGGGCGACCTCGGCGATCGTCCAGACGGCGGGAGCCACAAAGTACTACTGGAGGCTCGAGGCGTTCGACGGGTACGAGTGGGGGCTCCCGAGCGGGACGTGGTCGTTCACGACCCACGCCACCTCCGGCCGCGTCTTCGGCAAGGTGGTGCACGCGGGCGCGGGGCTTCTCGCGGCCGTGCAGCTCTACGACGGGAGCGGGACCGTCGTGCAACAGACCACAACGAGCGCGAACGGGGACGGGACCTTCGTGCTCTCGGGGATTCCCTTCGGCACGTACCAGGTGCGGTTCACCTCCCAAGGGTATGAAGCGAGAACGATCTCGGCCGTTGCGGTGGACCAGGTGAACCCCGCGGTCGATCTCGGGGAAATCGAGTTGATCCCCGGTGTCTCGGGGGGACTGGACCTCCTCCAGATCCTCCTGTACGGACTCGTGATCGCTTCAATCGTCGCCGCGATCGTGGTCGTGGCCGTCCTCGCGATGCGCCGCCGTCGGAGGGCTCCGAGGGCGGATGCGCAGGCCGTACCGGGCCCAGGACCCGCCCCCCAGGCAGCGACGCCCGCCACCTCTGAGGTCGTGCCGGAGCCGTACGCGTTCGAGTGCCCCGAGTGCGGCACGGGCGTGGACAAGGATGCGAAGTCGTGCCCCGGATGCGGGGCCATCTTCGAATAGGGACACCCCCGGAACGAGCTCTTGCAGGTTTCGGGGCACCTGACCCCGACCGGACTCTCATCCTCAAACCCTTCGGGGAGGTCCCCAACTTCCCGGACGCTCCCCTAGTCTCCCTGCGACGCTGGCCGTGCACGAGCTCCCCGATGCCAAGAACCGGGTCAGCGCCTCCGGCGGCCGCTCGCATTCGGGGAGAAGGGCCGCTCCGCTCCGAGTCGGGAAATGAAAAGGAAAGGTGGAAGGGACTCGCGTCCCTTCCTTTTTCGCGTCCTGCTTACGAGAGCTGCACGACGAAGAACTCCATGTCGGTGCCGTCGTGGAAGAACAGCGACGGGTAGCCACGGGAGTTGTCGTCGTCGAGGACGATCAGTACGACCCACATGACCTGGGGCGCGCTGTCCCCGCAGTCGTCGTCATCGTCCTGCGTCCCGGGCAGACCGATTGCGTCGTCGTCATCGTCGTCATCGTCGCAATCGTCGTCGTCCGCGTTCCTCCAGTCGCCGTCGTGGTCCCAGTCGTCGTGGTACCGGCCTTCGTGGTGACCGTCGCCGCAATCGTCGTCATCGTCGCCGTGCTGCGTTCCAGGCAGACCGATTGCGTCGTCGTCTCCGCAGTCATGGTCCCCGTCGTGGTTTTGGTCGACCTTCACGCGATGCGTCGCGGTGTCGCGCACCGTGAAGTGCATCGTGCCCTCGGGGCTGCGGATGTCGTTCGTCGGTCGGTCGAAGTACGGCTCACCGAATCCGAGATACTGGGGATTGGCGAGCACGCCCTGGGAGACAGACCCGTCCAGGTTCATGTGGATGTTGATCGTCTCCGGCGTGCCGTCCGACCACATCCAGACGAACGCGAGGTCGTCCGTGCCCGGGTCGCTCGCCGTTGCGGCGAACTCCACGGGCGCGCCACGCCCGCTGTCGAACAGGTTGCGTCGGAGGTTCGGCAGGTCCATCGACTTCAGCCATCCGGCCGGGTTCTGCACCTTGAAGGTACCGGAGAACACGGTGGTCCCGTGACCCGGGTTCACATTCCGCCACGGATCGAAGATCACCCAGAACGGGTTCGACCCGCGGGTCTTCCCTGGCAACGGCGTGAACTCCACGGTCGCGCTCCAGGTGTGCGCGGCGAGGACATCGATCCTCGCCAGGGCGCACTTCGCCTGGCTGTTCGGGCTCCCGGGCGCTCTCGTCACCTGAACGCTCGTCGACAGGGCTCCGTCCGTGTAGAACTTCAGCGAGACGGTGCCCCATTCCCTCCCGGCGACGCGCAGACACATGTTCGACGCGAGGTATGCCTGGACCCCGCCCGCGGGGAGGGAAATCGTCGGGTCGACGTTGTCCACGGTCACCGGGATGAGCCGGTGCGCCATGACTGCTTCGGGGAGGACCGCCACCGGCAGGTTCGCCGCGGTGTCCCACACGAAGCCCATGTCGTCGTCGATCAGAGACAGGTCCACATCGTACCTGCCGTTGTCACCCCACGTGTGCGTGAACGGCGCGATCTTCGGACTCGGGATGCCACCCGCGACCCAGCCGACGAGGTTCCGAAGCAGCATGCCGGTCGAGGAGCCGGTGGGGTTCGCGAAGGCCCCGAAGTGGGCCGTCCGCTTCCCGTTGTTCAGCTCCTTGATGCCGACTGCGCTCGTCCCGTCCTTCCAGGTTGCGAGGGACACGCCATTCTGGCCCGCTGCGTTCCCATTGCCGCCGACGGTGAGGTCCTGGTTGCCCGCGTGGATGAACATGCTGCCCACGTTGTCCGGTTCCACCTTCACGAAGGCATCGTGGTCCTGCACGATGTCGATTCCAGAGGCTCCCGGGAACAGGTAGTTCGCGTTCTCGTACGCCCCGTACTGGTCGTCGAGGTATCGTCCGCGGATGTTGAACAGGTCGTTCCCGCCCGACAGACAGTAGACGCACATCATCGTCAGCGCGCCACCGCGGTCGGAGTCGAGGTACTGCGCAAGGCGGTCCCCGACCTGTCGGCGCGCGAGGTCGAACGGAGCGAACGAGAAGTACGCCCAGTTCGTCGCGACGATGATCACTTGTGGATGTCTACCGACGCGACGTCGTCCTGCGCCAACAGCGTGTTCCTCAGTCCGTTGAGGTCCGGGCACGTGCTGCCGACCAGCCCGAGACAGATCGTGTGGATCAGCAGGATCTTCGACCGCGGGGGTGCCAGCGTCCCGACATACTTCCAGTCCGTCGGTGTCGCGTCGTCGAAGTTCCAGGAGTACGCGAACCACTCCGTCGGCTCGAGGAGCGCCGGGTCCGAGATCTCAAAGCCCAAGAACTCCAGGCCCTGGGCCTCGGTCCTCAGCGCAGAGGGGAACCCGCCGATCGCCGTCGGAGCCACGTTCGCGACCGTGACCTGGCCGACTGCCTCGCCCAGGCCGCTCACGATCGAGCCCTGCAGGCCGGTGATCCGGATGTTGTCGACGAACCACCACCAGTCGTCGTTGCTCTCGTACCGGAAGCGGAACTGCACGCTCGACGCGCCGCCGACCGCGGTGCTGTCCACCGATACCGCACCCCGGAAGCTTGCCGGGTTGTTGTGGTGGAACGCCTTGATCTCGACCGTCCACGTGGCGCCGCCGTCCAAGGATGCCTCGACGAGACCGTCCGAGTCCCCGGAGGGGAAGTTCCCCTGCCAGTACGTGTTGAACTCGAGCCGGACGGCGAACCACGACGAGAAGCTGAACGACGGGGTACTCAGGAATGAGTGCCCGTCGCCCGTCCCGTACGCCGGGTCGTTGTAGTAGTACCAGATCCCCGGCGAGCGACTCCCGAAGGTGCCGTCGTAGGTGCACACCCAACCATAGGGGTTGGGGTTCGAGCTCCAGCCCGGAGGCCACGTGTTCGTCAGGTAGTACGCCCCGTTGCACTGCGCCGTGTTCTCGAAGTCGTTGAACGACAGCTGCGAGGATCCCGTGACCCTCACCTTTCCGTGGTCGTCGTCGCGGACCTCGACCTTCACAGGGAAGGAATCCATCAGCGTCGTCGTGGTCGGGTCGTCATCCTTGAACGCGATCTCGAACGAGTCCAGCGTGATCGGCATCGTCTTGATCGTCGGCTCGGGCTGCCGGGACGCGTACCTGATCGAGTTCGAGATCAGGAGCGCGATGTCGCCGGACACCGCCCCATACTCGGGGGGCGGGAAGAAGTTCAGCGCCACGGCCCGCGCGCCGTTGCCGTTGGGGTTCTCGTTCGCCGCCGCGAGGACGCGCCCGTTGTTCCAGTCCACGATCCGGGTTGCGCCCGGGGTGATGTCGAAGATGTTCGCGGAGTAGGCGTTCGTGCCCAGAGAGGCGACGCCGTCGAGCAGCGGGTGACCCGGGACGTAGATCGTGCCCATGTTCCCCGGAGCTCCGTAGCTGTACCCGCGCGGGACCGGACTGTATCCGTCGTCTTCGAACCGGCCGCAGATACCGCCGTTGCACCCGAACGCGTTGTCGAGCGCGAACTGCATCGTCACGACGTTCCCGCCCGTGTCCATGTAGTCCGCGAGGCGGTCCCCCATCGCGTCGCCCATGTAGTGGAAGTAGTTCGTTCCGACCAGGACGACATCGTACTGTTGGAGGGTCGACAGCGCCGGAATCGCGTTGGTTCCCAGCGGGCCCCAGTCGATGATGTCCACCTTGGTACAGAAGTTCCCGCACTTCGCTCCGACGCTCCCCACGATCCCGTTAATCGAACCGGTCCATGTGTGGAGCCAGAGGACCTTCGCGCCGCCGTTGAACTTCGAGACCGGGAGCCACGGGGAGACCCGCCCATCGTGGAGGGTCCACCGGTACTCCCAGGTGTCGCCCGAGCCCGGGTCCGAGAACTGAGCGCTCAGTTGCGCCGGGTTGCCTTCGAGCGCAGGGTTCGGAGAGGTCGTCACGCCGAACACGCTCGGAGCCACGTTGTTGACGTCGAGGGTGGCGTCCGCGACTGCCGCGTCCGGGAAGATCAGCGTCTCCTCCCACTTGAAGTCCGCCATCAGCGTGTATGACGCGCTGAAGAACGTGTTCGGATAGCACAGCGAGCTCG
Source organism: Methanobacteriota archaeon (assembly GCA_020029475.1). GTDB lineage: Archaea > Thermoplasmatota > Thermoplasmata > RBG-16-68-12 > RBG-16-68-12 > EA-19. The sequence continues at coordinate 29,462 of JAIBJG010000019.1, forward strand.
AGAAGCAGTAGTACAGCCCCATGTAGTGGACCCTGTCCGTGTCTGAGGTTGCACTGATCAGGTTCCCGTACGACGTCGTGCGGACCCCGAACACGTACTCCTGGCCGGTGACCAAGTTTACCGGGGTCGACAGCGAGCACCAGTTCCACTGGAACGTGACGTGGGTCGGCGTGCACTGCGCGAGCAGCGTCCCCGAGCCGGAGTAGAGCACCGACTGGAAGAGGTTGTACGCGTAGTGGTAGTGTCCGAGCTGCGTGACCTTCATGTTCGTCTTCGCCTGGATCCGGTTCGCAAACGTGTACGTGCCGAACCCGATCAGGTACTGAATGTTGTACTGGGACAGACCGTTGTCTCCCGTGTTGATTACGACGGTCGTGGAGACCCCGTCCCATCCCTGGACGACGACCTTGCCGAAGTAGTCGTCAAAGAACTCCCGGGACACGCTCGTGTCCGTCGTCCACTTCCCCATGTTCCCGCCGCCGGTCTGGTCCGGGTAGTCGAAGATCCCGTCGTTGTCGAAGTCCCAGCGGAAGAAGATGAGGGACGGGTCGTTCACGGTCACCGTGAAGGTGATCGCGGGTCCGCCTTCGAAAGTGTTCGGTCCGCCGTAGGGTCCGTTCGCGTTAATCGCGCCGGTCCCGACGAGGTGGTTCCGTGTCCCTTCATCGTGGCTGGAGGTCTTCATCGAGACCTTGCCCTCTTCCCCGTTGTAGGTCACGGTCGCTCCCTGCACCAAAGCGTCCTTGAGCTCCTGCTGGCTCACGGGCTTCAGCACCGGT
>JAIBJG010000070.1 GCA_020029475.1 Methanobacteriota archaeon
CGGGCGCGATCAACGCGGCCCTGCGCCGGCTCCCCCCGGACGTCGCATACCTCGCGATCGTCGACTCCGACGAGGTCCTCGCCCCGGATTTCGTCCAGGGGTGCCTCCGTCACTTCATCCGGCACGACATCGGGTTCGTCCAGGCGAGCCACCGATGCTACAACCAGGGCTCGGGGTGGTTCACGCGGTACCTCGGGATCGGCGTGGACCTGCACTGGCGCCACTACCAGCGGTATCGGAACCGGTTCGGCGCGGTGAACATGCTCGGACATGGCGCGGTGATCCGGAGGGACGTGCTGGATGCGGTCGGCGGCTTCCCGGAGGTGACGTGCGAGGACCTCGCGTTCACCGTCGTCGCGCGGATGGCGGGGTATCGCGGCGCGTTCGCCGCCGACGTCGTGTGCGGGGAGACGTTCCCGGAGGACTTCTCGGCGATGCGGCGCCGGCACCTCCGCTGGTCGTGGGCAACCGTCGAGTTCCTCCGGCGGTTCATGGTTCCCTACGCGCGGAGCCGAGCCCGGTGGTTCGAGAAGCTCGACCTCCTCCTCCCGAGCGTGAACCTCCCTGCTGTCCTCCTGTTCCTCGGGTTCCTCCTCTCCGCGAACTTCCTTCGGATGACGGGCGCGGACCTATCGCTCTTCACGGACACCTCCGTCGTCGCCCTGAGCCTCCTCGCGAGCCTCGGCCCCCTCGCGATGTTCGTGGACCTGTGGCGGCGCCCACGGTTCGCGTTGAAGGTCATCCTCCTGAACACGATCGCGTACCTCGCCCTGTTCCCGATCTCCGTGTACGGAATGCTGCGGGGGTTGGCTCGGCCCGCGGAGTTCTTCGTCACTCCGAAGGGGGTGAGGGGGCGGCTCCCCATGGTCCGCGCGATCGCGGAGACCCGGATGGAGATCATGGCGGGAATCGCCCTCCTCGCGGTGGGCACGACCGGTATGGGGCCCGCGGGGCTCGCGTCCCCGCTGGCGATCGCCGCCCTCCTGACCCCGCTCCTGATGGCGAGCTCCCGGAGCTCCCTGATCCGGGGACGCGCCTTCTCCGAGGATCCGGCCCTCCCCTCAGCGAGCGGATGACCGCCGCGGGTTCGGCGACTACGGGGTCGCGAGTTTCCGGACGGACTCGGCGCTCCCCTCGTGGCGAGAACACAACCGCCCGGAGCCGATCTGGGCCCGGAGCAGCTCCGCCTGCCAGTGGGCGTTGAAGAGACGGCAGTCCGGGTCCTCGCAGAACGCCTCCTTCGTCACGTGGTACATCGCTGCCTGGAGCGCGTACCCCTTCGCGACCGCCGTGAGACGCGGGTCGTCGTAGTCGATGAACTGTCCCTTGAACGGCTCCTTCGCGGCATCGAACGGGATCGCCCCGAGGGCGATGGAGAGTTGCGCCTTCACGCGGTAGTACTCCTTGGGCTTCGCGGGGCCCTCCACGATCCCCGAGGTCGAGACGACGGAGGGGTACCCGCACACGACCGCCCGCGCATGGTACCGGCCGTCCTCGTCGAACGTCCCGAGGATCCGGTGCTCGAATGCGATGTGGAGGACCTGAATGGTGCGCTCCCTCGGCGGCAGGAGCCCCCGCATCACGGCGAGGTACCGGTAGCCGTCGTACAGGATCCCGGGCACCCGCTTCGTGGGTTCCTCTAGGAGGCGCAGCTCGAACTGGGTCTCCCCGTAGACGGGTTCCATCTGTTGGAAGGGGCGCATGATGTTCCGGACGCGCGTCGCGGCGATCGCCCGGGCTAGGGCTTCCAAGTCGTCCCCGCCGTGAGCGGAGAAGAAGTCTTCCCGAGTCTCGCACGGGATCCCGAGCTCGCCCTGGAGGTAGTCCGCGACCTCTTGGACCTTCAGCGTCGTGGCGGTCGGATCCGCGTAGAGGTATGCGTTGCGGGGAATGTCCCAGTCCGCGGCGGAGGGGACGGCCCGGGAGGCGTCGTTCTTTCGACCCGCCTTGCGCACCACGGCTCTTCGAAGGGGCGCCGGATATTTATCCTCGCGGAGGGCGGGCCTCACTTCTTCTTCGGCTTCCGCCCGAGCTCCTTCAGCGCGACCTCGGCGGCCCGCTTCCCGCTCAGGAGCATCGCCCCGAACGTCGGGCCCATCCGCGGGAGCCCGTACGTCGAGCACACCGCCATCCCCGCCACGATGACGCCCGGGTACGCGATCCCCGTGTGCTCCACGACCGCGTCCTCGGACTTCTCGATCCACATCCCGCCCTCGCCGATCCGTTTCGCGAGCCCCCGCTTCTCGAGGGCCTGGATCACGTACGCGTCGTGGCCCGTCGCGTCGATCACGAGCTCGCACTCGAGGGCGATGGGGTCCACGCACGTGATCTCATGAGGGAGCGCCTGGACCGGGGTCCAGTTGATCACGACCCCCGCCACGCGGTTCTTCTCCCGGAGGACGATGTCCTCGAAGCTCGTCATGTTCTGGATCTTCGCGCCCGCGTCCATCGACGCGGCGATGAGCTTCGAACACGCGTGCGGTCCCGGGGTGACGTAGAGGTTCTCGGAGTACTTCTTGTACGGGCAGCCGATCTCGTCGAGGTACTTCTGCGCGGGGGACCGCAGGGTGACCGTGTTCATCAGGTACCCGCCGATCCAGAACCCGCCGCCGATGTAGTTGTTCCGCTCAATCACGACGTTCTTCACGCCGTTCAGGGCGAGCTCGCGGGCCGCGACGAGGCCGCTGGGCCCGCCGCCGACGATGATGACCTCCGTCGACGCGTACTCGCCGAGGTCTTTCGTGAACCCCGCCAGGATCGCGCGGGTGACCTCCGCCTCCGATGACTCTCCAAAGATGGGCATGCTCACAACTCCGGTAACGCGAGCGATTCCGGCGTGCCTACATAAGGGTTGGCGTTCGAGGCGGGTGACACGCGTCCGCCGGGATCACTTCGACTTCCACGACAGCGCCTTGGCGGGGATGATGAACAGGACCACACCGATCACCATCGTGATCCCGAGATACAGGAGGGCCGTCGCGTCGTTCCCGAACACCATCGTCGCTCGAAGGCCCTCGTTCACGTACGTGAGGGGGAGGACTCGGGCAACTACCTGGAGGGCGGGGGGCATCGTGTCCACCGGGAAGAAGGAGCCGGCCAGGAACATCATGGGGAACCCGATCGCGTTCGCGACCGCGGCTGCGGTCTCCGTGTCCCGCACGTACATCCCGAGGATCATGCCCAGGGACGTGAACTGGAATGTCCCCGCGATGATCAGAAGGATCGCTATCGGGGTGATCACCGCAACGCCCCCGAACACGAGCCGCTCCACGGCGAACATGATCGCGGTGGAGACGAGCATCAGGAACGAGTACCAGATGACCTTGGAGGCGAGCCACTCCCCCTTTGAGAGGCGGGTCGTCGCGAGAAACTTGAAGAACTTCCTCGTCCGGTACTCCGCGCACACGTTCGTCATCCCGAAGAGAGGGCTCGTGAGGACGGTCAGCCCGATGACCCCGGGAAGGAAGAGGTCGATGAACTTCAGGTTCCGGGCGGCGATCGTCTGCGTCTCCGGTAGGACGATGGGGCGTGCCCGAGCGATCTCGAAGTTGAACTGGGTCGCGGCGCCGTTGACGGCGGCGTACGCGATGCCATAAGAGGACTGCGTCGGATCCCCGTACAGCGTCACGTTCACGCTCTGGTTCGCGAGGATCTTCGTCTGGAAGTCCGCGGGAATCCGAAGGGCGGTGTTGAGAGAATGATCGCGGATGTACGTCAGGATCTCCTCCCCCTTCGGGATCGTGCGGACCTCGAGCACGGTCGTCGCGTTCAGGGCCGCGGTGAAGTTGTAGCTCATCGGCGAGTCGGAGAGGTCCTGCACGTAGATCGGGACCTTCGTGGACCCGCCCCCGCTGAAGATCGCACCGAACAGGAGGATCAGGATGATCGGGAACGCGATCGCGAAGAACGCGCCGACCCGGGACCGCATGAACTGGACGCCGAAGGCCCGGACGTCGGCGAGGATCCGCTTCATGCCGCGAGCTCCCCCTCCGCCATCCGCGCGCCGACCACCTTCATGAACACGTCCTCGAGGGTCGCCCGCTTCGTGTAGATCTCCGTGACGGGGATCTCCACCGCCGCGACGGTCGCGAGCATCTTGCGGACCTCGGAAGGCGTCGCGACGTGGACGAGGACGTTCCCGTTCTCCACCGTGGCGGGGATCCCCCGAGCCGCGAGCACCGCTGCGCCGTCCTGCCCGGCCCCCGCGAGGACGATCGTCGTCCCCCCGCCATGGCGGGAGATCAGCTCCTCCGGGGTCCCGTGGGACACAATCTTCCCCTTGTTCATGATCGCGACATCGTCCGCGAGCTGCTCCGCCTCGTCCAGGTAGTGGGTCGTGAGGACGACGGTCTTCCCCGCCGCCTTCAGTCCGCGGATCAGCCCCCAGAGGTCCCGCCGGGCGCTCGGATCCAGCCCCGTCGTGGGCTCGTCGAGGAACACGAGGTCCGGGTCGCCGACGAGGGACAGCGCGATCCCGAGGCGGCGCTTCTCGCCGCCACTCAGGGTCATCGACTGCGCGTCCGCACGGGACGTCAGCCCGACCCGCTCGAGCACGTCCTCGACATCCTTCTTCGCAAGGGTGCGGTCGAAGAGCGCGGCCCAGTATGCAACGGCCTCCCGGGGCTTTAGCCGGTCGAACGGCTCGAAGTCCTGCGGAAGGACGCCGACCCGGTCCCGGATCTTCGCGTACCCGGTGCGGACGTCGACCCCGAAGACGCGGGCCTCCCCGCCCGTCGGGTCCCGGAGGCCCTCAAGGATCTCCACGGTCGTCGTCTTCCCCGCGCCATTCGGCCCGAGGAGGGAGAAGATCTCCCCCGCGCGGACCTCGAAGTCGATCCCGTCCACGGCCTTCGCGTCCGGGTAGTGCTTCGTGAGCCCGCGGACTTCGATGACGACCTCCGCCACGGTCTTGGGGAGCGCCCGCCCCCGGATATGAAGATTCCCTCCGTATGTTTCGGTACGGCCAAGGCTGGGAATCGCCTCTGCAGAATGAGCGTTCGTCGATGTCAGGTCCTCGCAGGGGCAGTCGCGCGTGACGGACCCCGCAGGCGACGCCGGGGGCCCCTAGCACGCCCAAGTCACGGACCCACTTCTGTGGAGATCGAGATAGTCCAAACCCAGGTGGCACGGCCCTTCGTCAACAGGGTCCACGGGGAAATCGAAGCGAAACGTATCGCCCGCGTCGAGCCGGTTCGGGGCGCCGAGATCCGTGAAGGTTACAGCGCCAAGGAGGACGCCCGGGGCAAGCGGCGCGCTCACGGGAGATCCTGACCCCTCAACGTACAGCGATACGGTGAAGCTCGTGACAGCCTCGGAAACGGAAACGTGCGTGACCTCGAAGTCCCAGCAGGAAGTGCCGCAGGGCGTCGGTGTTGAAAACGACACCGCAACGCGGAGTATTGCGACCGCGACCAGGGCGGAAGCGATGGTCGCGAAGATCCCGACAAGGACGAAAACCCGCCGTACCGTTTTCGGATCGATGGAGTTTCTCGTGGGCCAATACCCGCCAAGGACCCTAGGGTAGCCGGGCGGGGCCATGGCCAAGGTGATTAATGGAGGGGGCAAAAGAGTTCGTTCTGGAACCCGTGGCACCCGCCAAACCCGAGCGGACACCGGTCTGCCGCTCGCCAGCGGCGGATGGCTACCGGACGGCCCGGACGTGACCCGGTTCCTCGGAACCCGGTCAACAAAGCGCGCCGCCGCCATTCACGCTGTCGGTATCGAAATGATCAGCGAACTGCAGGATGCGTATACGAGCGCGGTCGAACGCGCGTGGGCGAGCACGGTGAACGTCGGGGTCGCGGGAGGCCCGTCCCGGCAGCACGGGCGATGGGGGCCGTGGCCCCGGAGGGGATTCGGGTCCGGCGTCGTGATGGACCGGGAGGGCCACATCCTCACGAACCACCACGTCGTCCAGGAGGCGGAGAGGATCCTCGTCACGTTCCCGGACGGGCGCGTCCTGCCGGGGACCGTCGTCGGCGCGGACGAGGACACGGACGTCGCGGTGATCAAGGTCGAGGGGGACGGCGTGAAGCCTGCGGAGTTCGGGGACTCGGACCGCCTGAAGGTCGGGCAGCCCGTCCTCGCGATCGGGAACCCGCTCGGCCTGTCCGGCGGGCCCACGGTGACCTCCGGGGTCGTGAGCTCCCTCCGGCGGAGCCTGGACCTCGGGAGCGGCGGGTTGAAGGTGATCCAGACGGATGCGGCGGTGAACCCTGGGAACTCCGGCGGGCCCCTCGTGGACCTCGAGGGGAAGGTGGTCGCGATCAACACGGTCACGATCCCGTACGCGGAGGGGATCGGGTTCGCGATCCCGACGAACGCGGCGCTGAAGATCGCGAAGGAGATCCTCCAGCACGGGCGGGTCCGGCGGTCCTGGCTCGGCGTCTCGGGCTATGACGTGGACCGCCGGCTTGCGGCGTACTACGGCCTCACCGTGTCCCGCGGGGTGTTCGTGGGCGAGCTGAATGAGGGCGGGCCTGCGGCCGCGGCGGGGCTCGAGGTCGGAGACGTGATCACGTCCGTCGGCGACAAGCCCGTCGCGAGCGTGGGGGACCTCGTGGACGCGATCCGCGAGCGGAAGATCGGGGACAGCGTGGATATCGAGGTCGTTCGGCGAGGCCAGCGTGCGGTCCGGCGGGTGGCCCTCGGGACCCGGCCGTTCTAGGAGGCGCTGCCGTCCACCCAGGACATCCAGAGCTTCGCCTTCAGCTCCGCCCCCTCGGGCCCGAGGACGGACGGGAGCGTCTTCTCCTGGAGGAGGTGGACGACCGCCCGGAGCTGTTCCGGCGTGAGGCGGGCGGCGTCCGCGCTCACGTCCCTCAGCCGCTTCCGGAGCATCGCGCCCGCCATCGCCCCCCAGATCCCCTGCATGTCCGCGAGGATGCGGCCGTACACGTCTCCCGGGTCCGCGGTCACGGGAACGGCCTCACGCCTGCTGTTGGAGCTGGTGCGCGCTGAGCCACGTGGAGTAGCCGATGTAGAAGAGGACGACGAGCGCGACGATCAGGAAGAGGTCCGCGATCGACGGGTCCACGCCGAACAGCTTCGATCCCGCGTTCAGGGAGAGGACGATCCCGATCGCCGCGAGACCGACGCTGATCCGGTACAGGAGCCCGCCCTTCATCATGCGGACCCCCTTGTGCGTGAGGAGGAAGACGCCGAGGACACCGCAGAAGATGCTCAGGACGAGGGTCACGACCTGCTCGGGGGACATCGCCGCCATGGGAACCCGCTCTCCGGTTTCCATCCCGGGGCGGGTTATTTGAGGGTTGGCGGGACAGACTCAGGGGTGATAACGGGTCACATCTCCCGCACCGCGTTCACGGAGCGCCCGCCGATCTGCCGGAAGCCGAGGGACTTGTACAGAGCCATTGCGGGGTCATTCCCGACGGTGACGTACAGCCCGAGGCGGTCGTACGCGAGGTCCACGAGCGCGTTCATCGTCTGGACGACGAGGGCGCGCCCGAGCCCATGTCCGCGACGGTCCTTCCGGACCCCGAGCTCGGAGAGGAGCGGAGAGCCCATCCAGTGCGCCGCGAGGGAGACGCCCGCCACCCCCGACGGATCCCGCACGGCCCAGGACGCGAGGGGCAGGTACGTCCCGGAGTCCCCCTTCCAGATCCCGGTGACGTAGTCCCGCCACTCCTCCTCCGTCCCGACGTGCATCCCGAACGTCTGCTCGATGTGACCCTCGTACGCGCCCATGAGGAACCGCATGATGTCCTCGAGGTCCGTGATCTCGGGGTGGGACATCGAGACCGCGGGCGGGTCCGCCTTCGTCAAGGGCGCCTCCATCCGGATCCGGGAGAACCGCTCCGAGAATCCGAGCTTCT
>JAIBJG010000071.1 GCA_020029475.1 Methanobacteriota archaeon
GCGGAACGCGTCCCTCCGCTCCACGCACGACGCGCACGTCCCGCAGTGGACGTCGCGGTCCCAGTAGCAGGACCACGTGAGCTCGAGCGGGACCTTGAGCTCGAGGCCGAGCCTCACGACGTCGACCTTCGACTTCCCGCTCAGCGGGAGGAGGATCTGCACCGGGGTCTTGTCATAGCTCCAGAGCCCGAGGCGGTACATCGAGTTGAAGAAGTTGAAGAACTTCGGGCTCGCGTCCGGGAACGCCTCCGGGTCCGAGCCGTTGTGGCCCCCGATCACCCAGCGGGCGCCGAGGGGCTCCGCCTCGTACGCGGCGAGGGCGTAGAACACCATGTTGCGCGCGGGGATGTACCCCTCCGGGGACGCGAGGAGCTCCTTGTTCTCGAGGCCCGCCGCCTTCAGGTCGTCCACGTCCCGGAGGAACGGGAGATCGATCTCCCGGAGTCCATCGGTCCTGGAGGCATCGAGGAGCGCGTGGGTCGCGACGACCTCCTGGGGAGGTCGCCGGAAGTAGTGGAACGTCAGGGGCCGGACGTCCCAGCCCTTCGCGCGGGCCCACCAGAGGCTCACCGCGGAGTCGATCCCGCCAGAGAGCAGTACGATGGCCTTCTCCTTCCCCGTCATCGGCCTCGGGTCCGCGAGCGGGGGGCCTAGGCGACCGGGCTTTCTATAGTTTTCCCACGATTCTCTGGAGAGTCGGACTCGACTTGCTACGATGGTGCTCCGATGTCCCATAGAGATCCGCCGCGCGCTCGTAATCGAGTTGTCGGCCACGTTCGACCGCGCGTTCGATTTTTCGAAAATCGGATCGGGACATCCCCTTCCATATCCCCGCGTACGCGGAAAGTGATTGCCTGTCTCGCGCGATTCGCTTGACGACGTCACTGAAGCTCTCGCCCGGACCCTTCCGCTCCTTCAGAAGCTCGTGTGCCTCGCGATCCAGAGCGATCGTCGTCCGTTCCATGGGCTTTGCGGGGAAACTGTGTGTTGGGCGTATTAGGATTGCGCCCCCGCGCCTTCCCGACAGTGCCTCTTTCGCTATGTCCCCGTCCACCTCGGCGGCCGCTTCTCGAGGAACGCTCGGACGCCTTCGTTCTTGTCGTGGGTCGTGAAGATAAGGGAGAACAGGGTCTGCTCGTACCGCAGGCCTTCCTCGATCCCCATCCGCGCGGAGGCCTTCACGGCCTGTTTCGCGAGCTTCACGGCGATCGGGGACTTCTCTGCGATCTTGTTCGCGATCTCCAGGGTTTTTGATTCAAGTTGGTCGTGCGGGACGACCTCGTCGACGAGGCCGATGCGATGCGCTTCCACCGCGGAGATCCGATCCCCCGTGAGGATGAGCTGCATCGCCTTCCCGAGGCCGACGAGCCGCGGCAGCCGCTGGCTCCCGCCCCCGCCCGGGATGATCCCGATGTTAATCTCCGGCTGTCCGATCTGCGCGCGGTCCGAGGCGATCCGGATGTCGCACGCGAGGGCGAGCTCGCACCCGCCCCCGAGGCAGTACCCGTTGATCATCGCGATGATGGGTTTCGAGAACCGGTCCACGCCGTCGTAGAGGAAGGGCTGCTGGTACAGGTCCCACTGCTCGACCGCGGTGCGGTCCTTGAACTCGTTGATGTCCGCCCCCGCCACGAACGCCTTGTCCCCCTGGCCCGTGAACACGACGACCCGCACGCCGTCGTCCGTTTCTGCGGTGGCGAGAGCGTCGAGGATCTCGTCCTTCATCTTCGTGCTCATCGCGTTCAGCTTGTCGGGACGGTTGAACCGGATGCACGCGACGGGGCCGCGCCGCTCCACGAGGATCGTCTCGTACGCCATGGACGCACCGCGCGGGAATCGGGGCCCGCTATAAGAGGCTCACGCGGAGAAGGAAAATCCCATGATGAGAGTGAAGATAAAAGGGGAGACGCCGCGCGTTCGCGCGGCGGCCTTCGAGGTCTACAGGGGCGGGCGTCCGGCTTACTTCCGGTGCGTCCACGGCAGGTAGGGGCTCGCGGCCGCGAGGACCGCTCCGAGCAGTCCCACGAGGCCACCGATCGTCCCGGTCTGGCCGCCGAACACGATCAAGACCGCGCTCACGACCCCCGCGACGATTGCGCCGTTCATCAGGTTCTTCCGAACGACGGCCGCACTGACCCACAGCGTGGCGCCGAGGACGACGTTCAAGACGAGTAGGGTCGTCACGGTCGACAGCTGGTTTGCCGGTATCGGTCCCTGGGACCACTGGATTGCGGTGAGGACGACGGACAGGAGGACTGCCAAGGCGCCACCGAGCTGAATCAACAGCTCGTGCGGCTGCTTCGCCGCGATGTCCGCCATGGCACTCTTGCCCGACGTCTCATAGCTCTGTCCCATAGTGGCTGGCCCACCGGGGTCTAGGACGATACCTTTTCGTTCCAAATCCCGGCTGTGATTATCAAATCGGAATCCACGTTTCACGCCTTCCTGATAATCACATCAGGAAACACGATGCGGAGGGTGCCGCCTCAAGCGATCGAAACTCGAGGGTCGGCCGTGCGTCCTACTTCCCCTGGAAGATCGCCTTCCGCTTCTCGAGGAACGCGCGGAACCCTTCCTTCGCGTCCGCCATCGCGAACAGGCGGTTCTGGAGCTCCCGCTCGAGGGCGAGGCCCTCCTTGATCGACATCTCCATGCCCTCGACGACGGACCGCTTGATGAGCCCGACGGCGCGGCCCGCGTGCTCCGGGTACGTGAGCCCCTTCGCGAACTTCATCGTCTCGTCCATGAAGGCGTTCGCGTCCCACACGCGGTTCACGAGGCCCCACTGAAGCGCCTCGTCCGGGGTGAGGGTGCGGCCCGTGACCATGAGGTCGATCGCCTTCGACCGCCCAATGAGCCGGGGGAGCCGCTGCGTCCCGCCGGTCCCGGGGAGGACGCCGAGGGTCACCTCCGGGAGGCCGATCTTGTACTCCCGCTTCGGGTCCGGGCTCCGGGACATGAACCGGAGGTCGCACGCGAGGGCGATCTCAAACCCGCCGCCGACGCAGTGCCCGTTCAGGGCCGCGATCAGGAGCTTCGGCGTCTTCTCGAACTTGTCCAGGGTCTCCTGGCAGTCCAGGCAGAACATCGCCTTGTAGTCCGGCGAGGAGGCCGCGAGGAGGTTGATGTCCGCCCCCGCGGACCACATCCCGTCGAGCTTGCTCGTGAACACGCACACGGCGATCCGGTCGTCGAACCGGATGTCCTCGATCACGGTGTTGAAGTCCCGCATCAGGTCCAGGTCGTACGTGTTCGCCTTCGGCTTGTTCAGCCACGCGACCGCGACGCCGCCCTCCTTCTGGAGCTCGATGTACTTCATCTGCATGGGTCCGTCCCTCTGGCGGGCGAGCGAAGCCGCGCGGCGGCTTTAAGCCTACGCTCCCCGCGGCCTATTCGAGGCGCTTCTCCAGTCCGATGAACCCGCTCCGCTCGAACCCTAGGGTGCGGAAGTACGCGATGAGGTCTCCGGAATCCCACTCGACGGTCGTCCGCACCGTCGTGATCCCGCGAGTCTCGAAGTACCGCATCAGCGCGTCCCCGAGCGCCTTGCCAACTCCATGTCCTTGGTAGGCGGGGTCGATCCCCACAATCCGGATCCAGCCGATCTCCTGGTCCTCGCCGAAGTCCCACGCGCGGATGTCCCCGACGAGGAATCCGACGACCTTCCCCTCCGTCTCGGCGACGACGGATGCGTTCCGCTCCCCCTTCGAGAGGTACGCCGTGAGGCTTCCGCGGAGGGTCGTGGACCGCTTCGCCCCCAGGATCGCGGTCTCAATCTCGACCGCACGGGGGATGTCCCGCTCCTCCATCGTGCGGATCGTGATTGTCGCCAAGGGGTTCCCGGAGACGCACGAACGCCCGCGGCGGTATTAATCGCTTCGCCCGCCGAGGATCTCAAGCAGGGATAGGAGGACATCTTGGCGGACCCAAAGCCCCGCGCGGACCAGGTCCCGGATCGCAGCACGAGCCTCCCGCGCGGACAGCAGGTCCCTCGCGTGGGCCTCCAGAACCACCGAGGTCGTCCACCGGGTTTCGAGTCCACGCATCCGAGCAAGGCCCACGGCAATCGCATCGTCCATCACGATTCCAACCTCCATCGCCTCTGCGAGCGCGATCGCGTCGCCCTCCCCTCGGCCCAACGGCGTCGCGGTGCGCAGAGCCTCGGATACCCGGACGGCCTTCCGGGGGAGATCGCGGATCTCGAGCCATCCTCCCCGCGCCTCCTCGAGGACGTGGGACTCGGCTCGCTTCTCCGAGATTCCGGAGACCTCCCGCCAAGCGGAGGGTGGCACGACGACCCGATCGTATAGTCGGGGAAGGAGCTGGAGCCGGTTCGCCCGGGCAAGGTGGATGAGAGGGGTGGCGTCCGCGACGATCATCGGGGGAGCCTGAACTCGCGCAGGTCGCGGTCCAGATCCTCAGGTCCGTATCCGGACGGGACCCCCCGTTCGCGGGCGAGGTCGAGCATCTCATAAAGGGTCAGTCCCGCCATTTCCGCGGCCCGACCCATGGATACCTTCTTGCCGCGGAGCAGATCGAGAGCGCTATCAATCTTAGCCTCGCGGAGCCCCCGCTCGATGAACCTCCGTAGGGCTTCCGATCGGTCTGTCTTCAGGCGGGCCGCAAGCCGGTCTACCTCGGCGAGGGTCTCTTTCGACAGGCGAACGGACACCGTGTGTGCCATCGTATACGATATATGATTCTGTATACATAGACCTTTGCGTGCGGCCGCGTTCCACACGTTCATGAGGATTCGCTCGATATCGGGGTCGTGGACGACACGCAAGAAGTCCGTTTCCCTTCGGCAATCGGACCTGGCGAGGTGCGTGGCATCGCCCACGGGCCCCTCGGAGGTGCGCTCGGCGGACTGGTGATCGCCCACGGTCGCTCCAACGATATCAAGAACTCGCTGGTTCGCCGAATCGCAGAAACGACCGCGGAGGCGGGATTCTGGGCCCTTCGGTTCAACTTCCGGTACGTGGACGCGAAGCGTTCGGCCTCGCGGGACCTGTCCACGGAAGAGGACGATTTGCGGGGCGCCGTGAAGTTCGCCCGCCAGGCGGTCCCTGCCGGACCGATCTTCGTCACGGGGAAGTCCATGGGCGCCCGGGTGTGCGCCCGCGCCTCCGCGGACCCGGACGTGGCGGGGATGATCTCCCTCGGGTATCCGCTCCATCCGATGTTCCACCCCGAGGTGAGGAACCCGCCGGAGTGGCCGAAGATCGTGAAGCCCGCGCTGTTCGTCCAGGGAGACCACGACCCCTTCTGCGACCTCGCCCGATTGCGAGAGGAACTGCCGCGGCTGACGCGGCCCCACGAGCTCGTCGTGATCCCGAACGCGGGCCACTCCTTCGAGCCGAAGGGCGGGAAGCGGGACACGTTCCCCGAGGTGCGGGATGCGGTCCTGACGTGGCTTGCGAGGCAGACCGGGACGCAGGCGTGAAGAAGGGCACCCGCCAAAGGTTCAAGTCCGTAGCGTCCTTCGGCGCCCCTCCATGGCGCTGTCGATCCGTTCCATCGTGAAGCTGAACAACGGGGTTGAGATGCCCCTGTTCGGCTTGGGTGTCTGGCAGATCCCCGCGGGCGCCGCGACGCACCGGGCCGTGACGACCGCGCTCCAGACCGGGTACCGTCTGATCGACACCGCGAAGTTCTACGGGAACGAGGCGGACGTGGGCGTCGCGGTGCGGGAGAGCGGCGTTCCGAGGGACGAGGTCTTCCTTACGACGAAGCTCTGGAACAACGACCACGGGTTCGACGCCGCCCTGAAGGCGTTCGAGGCGAGCCGGAAGCGCCTCGGGTTTCCGACCGTGGACCTGTACCTGATCCACTGGCCCGTCCCCGAGGAGCGGAAGGAGACGTGGCGGGCGATGGAGCGGATTCTCAAGGAGGGCTCGGTCCGCGCGATCGGCGTCAGCAACTACACGATCCCCCACCTCGAGGAGCTCCTCGCGTCCTCCGGCGTCGTGCCCGCGGTGAACCAGGTCGAGCTGAGCCCGTTCCTCGCGCAGAAGCCCTTGATCGAATTCTGCCGGCGCCACGGGATCGCCGTCGAAGCGTACAGTCCCCTCACGAAGGGCCACCGCCTCGGGGACAAGCGCCTGAAGGCGGTCGCGCAGAAGTACGGGAAGAGCGTGCCGCAGGTCCTGATCCGCTGGGGCCTCCAGCACGGGATTATCGAGATCCCGAAGTCCGCGAAGCCGGACCACATCCGGGAGAACGCTGCCGTTTTCGACTTCGAGATCCGCCCGGAGGAGATGCTGGGCCTCGATTCCCTCAGCGAGGACCTCCACGTCGCGTGGGACCCGACGGGCGAGCCGTAGCCGCATCGGGACCCGCGACAGCTACATTATGACGGAAGTGCGGTAGTTTCTTAACCGCGCCGTCCGCTGTCGCCGCGAGGAGAAGGGACCCATGGCGAAGCCGCGGAAGGACTCGAGGTTCGAGGTGTTCGGCCAGGAGATGATCGAGAAGGTCGTCGCGAAGAGCGGGAACTCCGGCCGGATCTACCTCCCGCCGGACTGGATTGGGAAGCGGGTGAAGATCATCCGCGTGGAGTGAGTCCCATGGCCGTGAAGGTGCGGCGGCTCGCGGAGGCGGACGTCCCCGCCATCGAGAGGATCGAGAAGACGATCACGAAGTCCGCCCGGACGGGCACCCTCGGCAAGCACGTGCGAGAGCAGCTGAAGCGCGGATACGCGGAAGCTTGTCTCGCGGCGGAGGTCGACGGCGCGGTGGCGGGCTTCATCATCGGCGACGTCCGCCCGTGGGAGTTCGGGGAGGACCGGGACGTGGGCTGGCTGAAGACCGTCGGGGTGGACCCCGCGTTCCAGGGCCATGGGGTGGGGAAGGCCCTCGGGGACGCGCTCCTGAAGCACTTCAAGGAGAAGGGGGTCGCCCTCGTGCGGACCCTCGTCGAATGGCACGCCGGGGACATGATCGCGTATCTGAAGTCCATCGGGTTCGACCGGAGCGACCTGATCCCGCTCGAGAAGCGCCTGTCCTAAGGTCCATCGTTATTGGCGGGGGATTCGGCGGGCATCAGGAGGCGGATCCCTGCCAGCGCTCCTAAAGCTTCGAGGATCGAGAGCGCAGGACCCGTGGTCTGGAACAGGTTCGCCCACCCGCCTTGCCCGACCTCGAACATGTTGTCCGCGCCCGGGAGGAGGACATGGTATACGATTCCGAATACGAGGGACGCAAGCATCGAGACGACGAGGAGCAGCGCGCCCCATCCCGCATGGCGGGTGACGAGGAGAACGACAGCGACCGCAGGTGCCGCGATGATGACCCCCGCCACGAACGCTCCCTGGAATGGGGTGAGGGCGATTCCGAGCGCCCCGTGCGCGACGGCATGGAGGCCCGCCACGGCGTGGTGGACAACGACGACGAGCAACGCGGCGGAGCGTGGCGGGAGCTTCATGGACGGGCGCTTGCCGGAATCCGTGGCGGGGGAAAGCCTTTCGGAAGGCCTTTATCGGTGGCGGGCGACTCCCCGCCATGGCCGCACGACCGCGCAAGCCCCGCGTGACGGGGATCGGTGGGATCTTCTTCAAGGCGAAGGACCCGAAGGCCCTGGCCCGATGGTATCGGGATCGACTCGGGATCCGGATCGAGGGCTTGATCGCCGCGTACGAGTGGAGGAGCGGGAAGGAGACCCGGCGGAAGGGCCACACGATCTGGGGCCTGTTCCCCGCCAAGACGACGTACTTCGGGAAGCCTGGGGCGTCGTTCAT
>JAIBJG010000020.1 GCA_020029475.1 Methanobacteriota archaeon
CCGGTGAAATTCGGCCCCGAAGGGTCATTACCCCCGCCCTGCAAGACGGATAGAGTAGCCCGGGACAACTCTAACACCGATAGACGAGGTTCCCGATGGATGAGAAGTCGTTCTCCGAAGCGGTCGCGCTCCTCAGCGGCGAGCACAGCCTCGCGATCCTGAGGTACCTCTCGGGGGGCGAATGGCGGATCGCGAGCGACGTCTCCCGCACCCTCCACATCCACACGACGACGGCGTCGAAGTTCCTCGGCGGGATGCACGCCCTCGGCTTCCTCGAGCGGCGCCTGCGGAAGTCCCACACGAGGAGCGCGTACGAGTTCCGGATCGCGGGCCCGCGGATCGCGCTCGACCTCGAGCTCACGGAGGGACCCGCGCCCGTGCGGGAGGCCCTCGACTACTACCTCGGATACGTGTCGAACGTCCTCGAGCGGGGACGCCGCCTCGGCTGGCCCGCGATCGCGGACCGGCTCGAGGCTCGCCTCGGCGGGGACCGGTCGGGGCCACGGGAGGAACTGTTCGCCCGCCTTCTGCGGGGAGAAGGCGCCCGCGGGATGGAGGAGCTCCGGTCCCTGTTCCAGGGGATCCACGGCGAGTTCCTTGCGATCACCTCCGAATCGATGGGGACCGACACCGCGCGACGTCTCCTCTCCGGCGCCGCGGACGAGGCCCGGAAGGGCCATGAGGACGTCGTCGACCGATACGGTCTCCGCAGGGCCCTGGAGGGGTGACGGTGGACGACCGCCTCGCCACCGGCATCGAAGGGTTCGACGGCCTCGTGCAGGGGGGATTCCCCGCCCGCACCGTGAACCTCGTCGCGGGGCCCGCGGGGAGCGGGAAGAGCCTCTTCGGGCTCCACTTCTGCTACAACGGCGCACGTCAGTTCGGGGAGCCCGCGATGTACATCGTCCTCGAGGAGACGAAGGCGAGCCTCCAGCGGGTGATGCGGACGTTCGGGATGGCCTACGAGGACCTCGAACGGTCCGAGCGCTGCCTGATGATCGACCTCGGGGAGCTCCGGGTCGCGGGCCCGGAAGGATCCGCGATCGGATTCCAGGAGCTCCAGGACTTCCTCGCCTCCTCCCTGAGGGCCGCCCACGTCCGGCGACTCGTGATCGACTCCCTCTCCGCGGTGGGACTCCACTACGCGACCCCGGGGGAATTCCGGGGGCGGCTCTTCGGGTTCTCCCGCTTCCTCCGGGCGCAGGACGTCACGACCCTCCTGATCGCAGAGTCCCCGGACGCGCACTCTCTGACGGCGCACGGGGTCGAGCAGTTCATCGCGGACTCCTTCGTCCACCTCGGGCTCGAAGAGGTGAAGGGGGAGCTCCGGCGGACCCTCACGGTCCGGAAGATGCGGTTCACGAAGCACGACACGACGAAGCATCCCATGTACATCACGCCCAGCGGCCTCGCGGTCGCCGCGGACGAGAAGGTGGTCTGAGTGCGCGTCCGCACGGGCGTCGAGGGCTTCGATCCGATCGTCGCAGGCGGACTCCCGGAGGGGTCGAGCGTCGTCCTCCAGGGGCCGCCCGGGAACGAGAAGGACCTCTTCGGGCTGCAGTTCCTTGCGGAAGGGCTTCGGTCCGGCGAAGCGATCGTCATCGTGATCGCGTCCCAGTCCCCGGAGCAGTACCTGGAATCCCTCGGCAAACTCGGCGTGAACGTGAAGGAGGCGATCGCGGGGAACCGGATCCGCGTCGTCGACTGGCACTCGTACCAGGAAGGGAACGTCGCCGGAGTCGAGGAGCGGGAACATGTCATCCGGTGCTCCGTCGACCTGACGAACGTCGGGATCGCCCTGAGCCGGGCCCTCGGGACGATCGCCCCCGGAGTCCCCCGCAGGGCGGTCCTCGAGGTCCTGTCCCCCGCCCTCCAGGTGTTCGAAGTCGGCCAGGTGTACGCGTTCGCCCAGAGCAGCAAGGCGAAGCTCGCCCGCCACAAGTTCACCGCGCTCTTCCTCCTGGAAAAGGAGATGCACAGCCCCGCGACGGTGTCGAGCGTCTCCCAGCCGTTCGACGGCGTGATCGACATCGACCGGCGCCGGGAGGGCGACGCCATCGTCCGGAAGATCGGCGTCCTCTCCCTGAAGGACACGGCCCCGGACGAGAGGTTCCACGAGTTCCTCACCCTCGCGGGCCGGGGGCTGTTCATCAAGCCGGAGGGCCCCGCGCGGCCCGCGACGCCCGCGCCCGCCCATGCGCCCCCTCCGGTCGCGGAGGCGGTGAAGCCCGCCGCCCCTCCATCGAACCGGGCGGCGATGATCCTCCGGATCGCGGAGGAGCGGATCCGGATCGATCCGAACGACGCGGACGCCCTCTTCGCGAAGGCCTCCGCGCTCGCCGCGATGGGCGATATGCGGGGCGCGATCGGCTCCCTTAACGCCCTCGCGACGGCGAACGACACGTACCCCGGGCTCTGGGTCCTGCGCGCGAAACTGTTCGCCCGGATGGGGGACCCGGAGAGCGCCCGGGAGTCCCGCAGGAAGGCGGAGGAGATCGCGCGTCGGGAGGAGCACAAGGCCCGCACCGGCGACACCGTCCCCTGCCCGCTGTGCGAGGGCGCCGTCCCCGTCGACGCCCACGAGTGCCCGAACTGCGGCGCCCGCTTCATCGAGGAGGTCGGCCTCGCGGAGGAGCTCGACTCCCTCGGGAAGGCGGCGATCCAGGACAAGGTCGGCGAGGACCTCCATGTCGAGCCCGAGACCGGAAAGCCCACGGAGCGCCGGCCCCCGAAGCCCGTGGACCGCGTCGTGGAACCGCCCGTCCCCGTCTCGACAGAACCCGCGGGCCGCCGCGGGATGACGAACGGGCTCGTGCGGGAGTCCATCCGGGGCGCCACGGGCCGGACGAACGGGCTGACGAACGGGCTCAAAGGTCGCACGAACGGCCTGACGAATGGGTTGAAGGGCCGGACGAACGGGCTCACGAACGGCGTCCGGGGCCGGACGAACGGGATCACGAACGGCCTTCAGGCCGGGGGCCGCACTAACGGACTCACGAACGGGCTCGCGGCCCTCCGCCGCGGGATGACGAACGGGCTCACGAACGGGAACGGGTTCACGAACGGACTCGGGGCCGCGCGGTACCATCGCGAGGTCGCGATGACCCGGTGGAAGCTGTACGTGATCCCCCTCCTCAGCGTCGCGCTCCTCCTGCTCCCCCTCCTCGGCCCCGGGAACCCGTCCGGTTCCACGTACCCGATCACGATCGACGGGAGCGCCGGCGACTGGCAGCCCGCGGCGATCGCGGGCCAGTCCTCCAGGTCCGGGATGAACCCGAACGTGGACATCCTCCGGTTCGGCGTCGCGGACAACGTGGACTACCTCGCGTTCTTCGCGGAGGTGAACGGGACCGCCCTCCGGGGCGGCGATTCCCCCCCGACCCTCGACACGTTCCGCTTCTTCATCGACGCGGACCGGGACGCCTCGACAGGATACCGGGCCGGCGGGCTCGGGGCGGACCGCCTCGTGGAGGTGTCCGGTTTCCAGGGATCCGTGAACACGAGCAACCTGTACGAGTGGGACACGAACCGGAACCCCTCGGACTGGCGGGGCTGGATCAAGGCCGCGGGCGTGACCGCCGCGGTCTCCGGGAACCAGCTTGAGGCGCAGGTGGACTGGCTCACCCTCGTCTCCCCGAAGACGGCCGTCTTCGTCGTCCTCCGCTCCCAGGGGTTCGACGGGTCCGTGGATGTCGCGGACTACGCCCTGAACTCCGGGGGCGGGAGCCTCGCGGTCGTCGAGACCCCGGTCGTCGCCGCGACGATCGGGGGCGCGAACGTCCAGCTCCTCCGGGTCGACGCGTCCTCGTTCGGCGGGGACGTCGGCCTTACGGGCCTCACGGTCACCCTCGTCGGGTCCGCACCGTTCAGCGCGGTGAGCACGGTCCGGCTCGTGGACGGGAACGGCACGATGGTCGACAGCCGGGTCCCCGTGGACCGGAGGGTCGCGTTCCAGTTCGCCCCGCGGACGATCACGCCCGGGGCGCCCCTGACGCTCTTCGCGATCGTCGACACGATGGGGTCGAGCGGCGAGACCCTCGGCACGATCGTTTCCGGATCGGCGGACGTGGCCGCGGCCGGCGCGGCCGTGACGGTCCGCCGTCTCCCCTCCACGCGGGACGTCGGATACCTGTCCTCCGCACCCGCCACGCCGAGGATCGACGGGGGCTTCGCGGAGTGGACCGCGCCCACCGTGGACCCGGTCGGGGACGTGCAGGGCCCCGCGGACCCGGACGTCGACCTCGCGGGATTCGAGGCCCAGGCCACGGGCAACGGTTCATTCTTCTTCGCCCGCGTCGCGGGCCGGTTCCTGGCGGGGACCTGGGTGCCGAAGGGGAACGACATGGCACCCGCCACCTCCGTCTCCGCCCCGGACCAAGACCGGGACGGGGTCCCGGACCTCCCGGACCTGTTCCCGAATGACTTCAACAACGACGGCACTCCGGACTCGCAGACCGCCGGGGACTACGACGGGGACAATGTCACGGACTACGGACAGCCCGGGGGGGCGGACTACTGGCTGAACACGACGATTCCCGGATCGTTCCCCGCGCTGTACGCGAACCGTTCCGTGAGCGTGTACATCGGGCCCTCCCAGGAGCCCTTCCGATCCCCGGACGACATGCTCCGGATCTTCATCGACCTGGACAACAGCACCGCGAGCGGGTACGCGATCGGCGGGGTCGGCGCGGACCGGTGGATCGAGGTGTCCGGGGACATGGGCCTCGTCCGGGCGTCCGGGATCTTCACCTTCACGGGAAGCTACCCCGGGGACTGGTCGTGGCAGCGGACCTCGAACGTTTCCTTCGCCCTCGGGTACGACCGGCTCGAACTCTCCGCGCCCGGGAACCTGACCCCGAGCGGCTCCCGCATCTACCTCGAGATCGGCGGGGTCCTGGGCTCTGTTGACACCACGTCCCAGACGACGCGGGGGACGCGCGGCGCTACGGGCGGGGCGGCGCCGGTCGGCGGCGCGCACATCACCTCCTTCGACGCCGCCCCGGAGCCCTTCCCGCGGACGAACCCGTGGGACGCCCCCGCATCGGGGACCCGCGCGAGCACCCTCCTCGACGGGAACTCGAATGCGATCTCAACCCAGTACAACCACCAGCGGAAGGTCGTGCGGGCGGGAGATGTCCCCGTGGACACCGCCTGCGACGCCACGAACTCCGATGGGTGCTGGTACACTGTCTTCGCCGATCAGCTCTCCGAGGCGGCTCCGACCGCGCCGTCCACCGAGACGATCACGACGGGCTCGAGCTGCGGTGGCACATTTCCGACGGACGTTCAGACCAGCAACAATGTCTACAAGTGCTATCGGGAGGCCAATGTGGGTGGCGCAGGTGGCTCACCTGCCTTCCAGGCGATCAGCGCGATTGCCGCATCCACGGGAGCGGACGTCACGGTGACTCTCCCCACCCATGCGGCGAATGATATCCTCCTCCTGCTGGGGTGGGTTCGTGATGTAGACGACACTGTGTCCGTATCCGGTTGGACCGCGATGTCTGGCACCCCATTCGACCGCGGCACCACTTCCCGGTACTGGATGTTCTGGCTGCGGGCGGCCTCCAGTTCTGAGACCAACCCGCTATTCGACAAGAACACCGGGACTGGGGATACGTTTGCGGCCGTCATCACATACCGCGGGGCGATCACCACCGGAAACCCTTGGGAGGTTGCCGGTGCGAGTTCGGTCGGGACCGCGGACCCCGCGTCCATCCCCAGCATAACCACTCTTACCGACGATGCTCTGGTCGTTGTCCCCTTGGGGTATGAAGACAACAACAACAACGCCATCACCACCACGGGGACCAACCCTGCGACATACGTGGAGCACTACCTCGACTCGAACACAGGGTCCAATGGTGCCATCACGTTTTCCGAGGCACTTCGTTCGACCGCAGGATCCACCGGCGTCGTGTCCGTCAACTTCGACGTGGGCGTGAGTGGCGGTGATGGATGGGGCGGGAAGGCACTCTCCCTCGCCCCGCCCCCTCCTCCAAACTACCAGCTGAACGTGAAATATGACTTCGCGAGCGTTCCTGCGGCTACCTCGTACACCCTGAAGGTCGAGGCGTTTCACACTTCGGGCGAGGACATCCTCGTGCAGGTGGTGGATTCGACGGAGGCTACCTGGACGACTCGAATGACCATCACCAAGACCTCCGACGACAACGCGGACCAGACGTACACCCTCACGACGGATGAATACGACAGCGGGAGTCCGAACATCCGTTTCATTGGGGGTACGGAGAGCGGCGACACGGTCCAGAACGACCTTTCGGTCGACAGGGTGATTATCGACACGAATAGCCTGTGGGACCGAATCGTGCTGATGCGCAGCTCCGATACAAGCGGCTCTACCTGGGGCTCCCAAATCATCCTGGCGTCCGGGAGATCGGGGGATAGCGCACTCGTGCTGGCACGGGATTCATCCGAGCCCTCGATCGCGATCGACGCCGACGGGTACCTCCACGTCGTGTGGGTCTCCGCGTCGGCGGCGGGTGACCAGAGCACGCTAAACTTGGTGCGTTACACGAAGACGACGGTTGCCTTCCCAACCCAAAGCGAGCTTGCAAACGCCGCGAACTGGGAGGCCGTCACGAACGTGGATGACGCGTCCTCGGGGTTCATGCCGACGGTGTCCACGGATGCGGCCGACGAGCCTCATGTCGCCTGGAGCGGGTCGAAGACGAGCGGGACGGTCTACTACACGAACAAAGTGCCTGCGTGGACGACCGTGGACCACGACTTCGTGGAACAGACGACGAGGCAGGCGACGGGTTCCACGACGTACGTCGACGTCACGGGGGCTTCCCTTCCCTCCACCGACTTTACGGTCGGTCGCAAGTACCTGATCGTCTCCACCGCCCAGCTGGACTCCTCGAACACGGCTGACAATGTCTACATCCAGACGGTCCATGGGAGCACGGCCTTCCCGGGGTCCGTGTTCGTCGTCCAACCCGATGCCACGACCTCTCACTTCACGTACTACCGGTTCGTCGTGTGGACCGCGGTGTCCGGCGAAGGGGTAAAGCTCCAGTTCCGCAGCGAGACAGGGAACACCATCGGCGCGGACCAGATCACAATATTCAAGTTGGACCTCGGAGACCTGACGGAGAACACGGACTGGCACTTCAACGAGAACACTGGTGGGGACACGATCGCCGGGACCACGTGGGACGGTCTCGCCTCCGTGACGTTCACGCCTTCCGCGGCGAGCAATTGGCTCGTGATGACAACGATGATGGGCGACCCCGACACGACGAGCATCAACTACGAATCACGAATCGCGCGGAGCGGTGAGGCGACGGAGACCCAGCCCCTCACGACGTGGGAGGGGAACGACGCAACGAACGACCGCTACGTCCAGACCCTCGCCCGGGTATTCCCGCTGACGGCGGTGTCGAACACATTCACACAGGAATCCCGGTGCGATGCGGCGTGCACGTACCCCCGCTCGTACTCCTCCGTCTTCGCGTTGAACCTGAACAAATTCGAGGATTCCACCAATGTCTACACGGAGGCAGAGATTACGCTATCCACAACGGACTTCGCCACCCAGATACAGACCGCGAGTCTGACCCCCACGCGGCTGGGCGATGCATGGATCCTTGGAGAAGCCGCTATCGACGTGGGTACGACCGGGGACTACCACAAGATGCGGCTCCAGGTGGACAACGCGGACCAGCCGGGGACGCAGACATCCGATGCCTATGCGCAGGCTGACGCGTGGGACTCTACGGACGAGTTCGTCACGGCCATCCAGACGGTCGAGAACCTCGCGGCCTCGTCGCACACGTTCGACTTGGACGCAAGCCGGCAAGGAACCACGGCGGTCGCGGAGGATCGCATCGTATTCGCTATAGCCCTGTCGATCCTGGTGGATGCGTGGAAGCCTACCGTGTCGTGGACCTCTACGTACACCGGTCTCGCCGTGGACGTCTCCCCCCAGAACGACTACGTGAGCCTCGCCAGGTACTTCGAGTCCGGGACGGACGAGATCCAGTACGTGGTCTGCAAGAACCTCGCAACGAGTGTCTGCGACGGGGCTTCGGAATTCACCAAATGGGACGGGACGGCGGGGTTCGACACGGTGGCTTCAACCGTGCTCTCCGGGGGGTATCCCACGCTCGTGACGACATGGGACGCGAACGGGGACCTATGGGTGGGCTACACCACGTCCGGCGGCGCTGTGTACGCGCGCTTCCTCGACTACCCCTCAGGAGGCTGGCAGACCGCGGAGCAGATCGACAGCGTCGGCGGCACGACGTTCGCCCGGTTGTCCATCGGGGCGGACCGCAACGGCAACCTGCTTGCCATGTACGTGAACACCGCGACCCCCAGCTCTACTTCAAGGAGCGACTCTCCGGCGTCTGGGACTCCTCCCGCACGGCGATCGACACCAACTCCGAGTGGCCCGTGGTCCTGGTCCGAGCCCCGAACGACGTGACATACGGGTCCCTCCTGGGCGGGGTGTACTGGAAGACGTCGTCCTCGGAGACGTATTTCTTCATCATCCCGGAGTTCCAGGTCGTCCTCGTCCCCATCCTGTTCGTGCTCTTCCTGGGGATCCGACGCCACCAGCGGCGCCGCCGAACTGATAATCAGGGGACTAACTGATAATCTCCCCAAAGCCTTCTTGTTGGTCCCTGAGAATCACTGCGGGACTTTCGCGGAGTCCGCGCGCTCGAGGGGGAGCATGGGACTGAAGAGATCACCCACGATCGTAGGCCGTTCACGGCTCGGCCTTCCGATTCTCGCGACCTTGATCCTGACCCTCGTAGCCCTCGGCCTGTCCCCTGCGACCTCCGCCTCGATCGCGCCGTTCCACGACCTCTCCGCGACGATGAGCGCGGATCGGACCGTCGCGGCGCCCGGCGACCCCGTCACGTTCACGATCGAGGTGTCGCACATTCCGAGCAAGACGAAGCTCATCACGGTCGACGACTCGTTGCCCGCGGGTCTCCGGATGGACTCGAGTTCGGAGCCGGGCGGTTGCTCGCGGACGGACACGATGTGGTCCTGCGATCCCGGCGCGGAGACCTCGATCTCGATCCGGATGTACACGATCGTGGAGGAGAGCGCCCGCGGGAAGGAGCTCATCAACCGCGCCGTGATCGAGACGGGCTCCCGGCAACGCGGCGACGATCATGAAGACGAGGACGAGGGCGAGCACGACTCCGAGGACGGGGACGGCGGCAGGCCCGATCCGATCGCCGTCGAAGCGGCCGTACGGGTCATCGCCTCGGACCTTAGGATCCGCCTCGTCGCGACCCAGAGCGAGGCGAGGCCCGGGGAGCCGATCAACTACCGCATCGAGGTCGTGAACGGCGGGGCGGGCCCCGCCGTGGACGCGAGCGTGACGGCGCGCCTCCCGGCCGGCGTGACCTCGGACTCCGTGTACCCTCGGGCGACGACGGTCGCCGGGGACCGGCTCACCTGGTACCTCTCGCAGATCCCGGTCGGATCCCACGTGTTCCTCCTCAACGCAAGCTTCGTGCCGACCGCAATCGTGGCGCACGTCCTCGCCTCCGCGTCCGTCTCCTATGTCGACTCGAACGGGGACACGCCGCAGCTCCTCGAGGCGGTCCTCGCGCTGCCTGTGGCTTCCGACCCCCCGACGGCGCCGTCGTCTCCGGAGGCCTCGCTGCCGCTGGGCGCGGTCGGGTTGATGCTTGCGGCCGCCGCGGGCGGCCTTCTCCTCGTCCAGCGGTTCGTCCTCTCGCCGCGACCCACGCGCCTCCGGATCGACCAGATGTTCCTCCTCCACCGGGGCGGGCTCTTGATGAAGCACTTCTCCGCCGGCGTAGGCGGGGGCGACCCCGACATCCAGGGCGCGATGCTCACGGCGGTCCAATCGTATCTGGAGAACTCCGTGGACTCGTCCGCGGGCCCCCTCCGTCAGATCACGTTCGGAGGGCGGGAGATCATCTTCGCGAACGGCGGGAACGCGATCCTCGCCGCCGTGATCCGGAAGGGCGACCCCGCCGTGTTCTTCGCGCAGGCCCCGCGCTTCCTCGCGGACCTCGAAGCGCGGGGTGGCGCGGCGATCGCAAACTGGGACGGCGTCGCGGAGCGTCTCGACGGGATCGACGACGCGTTCCGGGACTTCACAAAGGAGCTCCTGACGCACCGCGGGACGTGACGGGGCCGGGAACCCTGGGTTGACCCCCGGCAGTAACAGTGCGCCTCATGGCAAAGCATCGCTCTCTTCGCGCCCTGACCCTTGCCGGGGGATTGTTAGACGCCGGGGTTGGCTCCCTTTCACGGATGCCCCGTCCCGGGGCGTTCTAGGAAGGACCCAGTCGGCGCCGTCTCCAGGGCTTGCGGCGCACGTCATCGAGTCGGTGCGGCCTACCTCTGGAGCGACGTGACGATGCGGGGCCCGCCGCTTAAAGGTTCCCTATCGTCGCCGCCGGCCGAGACCCACCACATGCGTTAAATCAGGCGAGCGGCTGTGCCCGCCCGCCATGGCGGAGTCCGCGATCCTCCCGAGGCTCGTGATCCGCGGAGGTGCCGCGCTGTCCTGGCAGGGCGTCGTGCCGTGGGCGGAGGTCGTGGAACCCCTGGACAACGCGCTCCAGGAGTTCGGACGGGTCCTCGTCTGGGACCTCGGGGGGATCGAGAGGAACCGCCCGAACCTCGAGATCCTGAAGCGGTTCGAGGGGGAGAGCCTGTGGGTCGATGCGGGGATTCGCGTGGCGGACTCCGTGATCGACGTCCTCATCGCGGGGGCGGAGCGGGCCGTCGTGGGCACGAAGACCCTCCGTGCGCTCGAGGAATTCGACGAGGCACGGGAGCTCACGGAGAACCTCGTCCCGCTCCTCGATTTCGTCAAGGGGAAGCTCTGGGCCGCGGAGACTGTGCGGGATCTTCCGTCGGCGGACCTGCTCCGTGCGTGGGGGGAGGCCGGGATGGACACCGCCCTCGTCCTCGAGGAGACCGGGGAATTCCCGCGCTCCGTCCTGGACGCGACCCCGGAAGGCCTCTCGTTGTTCGCGGGCCTCGTCCCCAAGGCGGGCGCGGGATCGATGCCCGCGGGGACAGGCGCCATCGTGGACTTCTGGGAGGTGGTCCCGCGGAAGACGTGAAGCGCGCGGTCGCCTTCCTCTTCCGCCTCGAGGGCGGGAGGCCCCTCAGCGAGAAGGAGTTCGTCCAGTTCGCGTCGTACCGCCTGAACTGGTTCAAGCCCACGGAGGCCCAGCGGCTCCTACGGGTCGCGCAGGACCTGAACGTCGTCGAGCTCCGGGAGGGGGTCCTCCGGCCCACGTTCGACGTGGCGGGCCTGGAGGTC
The DNA here is from genome assembly GCA_020029475.1 of Methanobacteriota archaeon. Taxonomy (GTDB): domain Archaea; phylum Thermoplasmatota; class Thermoplasmata; order RBG-16-68-12; family RBG-16-68-12; genus EA-19. Next base: position 11,297 of record JAIBJG010000020.1, read on the forward strand.
CCCGTGGACTACCGCCCGCCTCCCGGAGTCCTGGACCGCGCCCCGCCTCCGGAGGACCTGTTCGTGAAGATCCTGAACCGGATCGTCGAACGGACGGGCTCGGACCGCCGCGCCGTCGTCTCCGCGATCAACGCGATCCAGGAGCGGATGGACGTCACCGTGGAGGTCGCCGCCCTGATCCACGCGAGGGCCCTGGGTGTGGACGTGGCCGACCTCGTCGACCCCGTGCGGGAGTCGATCGTGAAGCGCTCAGCGTGAGGGAGGACGGGGGCGAGGGGCTTCCTCCCCGGGCGCCCGGGCCTCCTCTTTCTTCGAGGCCTGCCGCCCCTTCCGATAGTACCCGGGCTTCATGAGGAGCTCCCACGCGACGAGGGACCCGACGAGGAGGAACCCGGTGCAGACCGCGGTCACGACGTCGAACCCGGAGGACGCGTTCGCGACGCTCAGGTAGATCCCGTACCCGAGGAGAACGAGGATCACGACGACGATGAGGGCAAGGACCCAGAAGATCGCATTCTTCATTCCTCGTCCATCCTGATCAGGTCCCCGAGGGTCACCGGCGGGCGTCCCGTCTGCTTCTTCACCGCCACGGACTCGACCTTCTCCCGCAACCGGATCCCGAGGGTCTTCTCGAGCTTCGGGACCATCGCGTCCGTCGGGACCATCGTCTGGGACTCGAGCTTCGCGATCACGCTCTCCCTCTCGTTCACCTTGGCGCCCAGTTCCGATTGCTTCCACCCCCGGGATTCGCGGGCGCGGCGGATCCGCTCCCCGAAGTCCTCCGCGAGCTCATCCACCCCGGGCGCGGCGTAGATGTCCCGCTCCGACATCCGCTGCTGCCGGCGCTCGAGCCGCTGGGCCACGACGGGGTTCCCGGGGCGCCGGACCCCGATGGGTCCGGCGACCTCGGAGCCGAACTTCGCGCACTCCCCGCACACGGAGAGGACGGAGCCCTCGATGGCGGCGGGACGGGTGCGGGGCGTTTCTTTCCCGCAAAGTTCGCAAATCACAGAAACCAGTCCGTTAAGCCTAAATAAAAGCTGCCGAATATATAGGCTCCGCGCTTCTGGAGATCCGATAGATTCGATGGACGACCACCAGATCCGTGAATTTCACGAGAAACTCTCCGAGCGCATCGCCGTCCTCGAGGACCGCAACGACAAGCTCCTCGAGAACTCGAAGCGGGTCGAGGGGGAGAAGCGGTTCATCGAGACGGAGCTCCTCCGGCTGCAGAAGGAGATCAAGCGGCTGAAGACCGAGCTCGACCGCCTGAAGGCCCCGCCCCTGATCATCGGGAGCATCCGCGACATCCTCGCGGACGGCCGCGTCGTCGTGAAGAGCTCCACGGGACCGGACTTCATCGTGAACACCGCGGAGTACATCGCGAAGGAGAACATCGTGGTGGGGGCCCGGGTCGCCCTGAACAAGCAGACCCTCGCCGTGATGGGGGTCCTGCCGCCCTCCCTGGACCCGATCGTGATGGGCGCGGAGATCATCGACAAGCCCGCGTTCACGTACGGGGACATCGGCGGGCTGCGGGACCAGATCCGCGAGATCAAGGAGGCGGTCGAGGACCCGCTCCTGAAGCCGGACCTGTACCGCAAAGTGGGAATCGAACCGCCGAAGGGCGTCCTCCTGGTGGGCCCGCCCGGAACGGGCAAGACCCTCCTCGCGAAGGCGGTCGCGAACCGCACGAACGCACGGTTCATCCGGTTCGTCGGCTCCGAGCTCGTCCAGAAGTACATCGGGGAAGGCGCCCGCCTCGTGCGGGAGCTGTTCCAGATGGCCCGGGAGAAGAGCCCGAGCATCGTCTTCATCGACGAACTCGACTCGATCGGCGCGAAGCGGCTCGAGGTCGCGACGAGCGGGGACCGCGAGGTCCAGCGGACCCTGATGCAGCTCCTGGCAGAGCTCGACGGCTTCAACCCGCTCGGCGAGGTGAAGATCATCGGGGCGACGAACCGCCCGGACATCCTGGACGAGGCCCTCCTCCGCCCGGGGCGGTTCGATCGGATCATCGAGATCCCGCTCCCGGACTTCGAGGCCCGGCGGGAGATCTTCAAGATCCACACGCACCGGATGTCCCTGGAACCGGAGATCGACTTCGACTCGCTGGCCTCCCGCGTCGAGGGGGCCACGGGGGCGGACATCAAGGCGATCTCCACGGAGGCGGGGATGTTCGCGATCCGGGAAGAGCGCACCACCGTCACGGTGCCGGACTTCGAGCACGCCGTCGACAAGGTCTTCGGCGCGAACATGACGCGGTCCCGGGATGTGGGGACGATGTACGCGTAGCCCGGCCCGTGCTATTCCTCCGACGGCTTCTCCGGGACCTCGAATTCCCGCTCGATCACGAACGCCCCGATGTAGTTGCACGTCTTGCAGTGGTACTTGTACCCCGTGATCAGCCCCGCCTCGTAGTACAGGTCGATCCCGTGGCACTGCGGACACTCGAGGACCCGCACGGTCCCGTCGATGGCGGGCGAGCGGGATAAACGTTGGCGGCGTCCCCGCCCGGGGGTCCCGGAAGATGCAATCCGATCCTCCTTCGAGCCATGCACCAATACCTTTATGGAGGGGCTCTCCTGTCGCAACGGGCTGCGATGGCGCTTCGCCTGCGACGGGACGGTTACGCGTTCTTCTCGATACGCCAGCTGATCGTCCTCGTCGTCGTGATCGGGATCCTCGTCGGGGTGTTTCTGATATTCTTTGTCCAGCGACCCATCCCCGCGGCGGCCCCGAAACGGGCGGAACCCGAGGACACCGTCTCGATCGACTACATCGGGTCCTTCGCGGACACCGGGCGGGTCTTCGACACGTCGTTCGACCGGGTCGCGAGGGACAACGTCTCGTACCCGAAGGCTGCCTCGTTCTCGTGGCGGGCGCAATGGCAGAGCTTCGCCTTCGACGTCGGGTGCGCGGACCGGCCCCCCGCGGAGCAACAGATCGCGAAGTGCACCGCGTCCATCAAGGGATTCGATCACGGTGTACGGGGGATGGCGGTGGGGGAGTCGAATCGGGTCGTCGTGCCCCCGGAGGACGGGTACGGGCCCCTCGACCCCGCGAGGGTCTTCGAGCGCCCGCTGCTCCAGGAAGTCCCCGCCCGCATCGTGATGAACACGACTGCGTTCCAGGACACGTACGGCACGACCGCCTCGGACGGCCTCATCGTGAGGGACCCGTTCTGGGCGTGGAACGCGACGGTCTCCGTCTCGGGCAACGTGATCACGGTGACGAACAGCCCCTATATCGGGGAGCGCGTGCGGCCGTACCACGCGTGGAACGCGCGGGTCACCCAGATCGATGGCACGGGGAACAACGGGACCGGGATCGTCTACGTCCTGCACGACCTTCGCCCGGAGGACGCCGGAACGATTCTCGCGCGGGACGGCGCCAACGAGTTCACGGTCCCCACCGTGGACCTCGCCCGGGGGGTGTACGTGGCGAACTACAACCGCGAGGTCGTGGGCCGCACCCTCGTGTTCGACCTCACCGTGGTCTCCATCACGCGCCCGTAGGGGGGGCCCGGGATCCCGTCGCTTGGCGACATGATCGCGGACGTCTTCCTGACGATGGGGCTCGGTGGCGCCCTCATCGCCATGTACCTGATCTTCGTCGTCGACGCGGCCGTGATCCCGACCCTCCCGGAGGTGTTCATCGTCTGGTTCTACTCCCTTCACGAGCTCTTCGATGTGCCGCCGGTCCTGTGGGCGGTCGCGCTCCTCGTGATGGCCCTGGCGGGGGAGGCCACGGGGAACAGCCTGATGTACCTCGCGGTGAACCGGGCCCTGGTCCGCACCGGGAGGATGCCGAGGCGGCTGGAGGCCCTGATGCGCCGCTGGACGAACTTCCTCGTCCTGCGCGATGAGCGGATCATCCTCCTGAACCGGGTCATCCCGGTGCTCCCCTTCGTCGGGGCCTTCATCGCCGCCCTCAAGTGGAGCTACCCGCGATCCCTCGCGTACATCCTGATCGGGGCGGGGGTGAAGTACTCCGCCCTCCTGCTCCTGGTCGGGCTGATCGGGGTCGCATACGACCCCGCGCTCGCCGGGTGGATCACGTTCGGCCTCGTCATCGGTCTTGTGGGGGTCTCCGCGGTGGGATCGGTCGTGTTCCGAAAGCGGGCGACGAACCCGAAGGCGGGCCCCTAGTACTTCTGGCGCGCGTACGATGCCGCGTCCACGTTCCGGCCCGCGAGGAGCTTCACGTCCCCCCGCAGCCACGTCCATAGGGTCCGCGCATACCCGTGCTTCTCGAGGCGGCGGACGGAGAACCGGACGAACAGCCCCGGGTCGTACACGATCCGGCCGCGGGCGCGGATCCGGAGGCCGATGTCCACGTCGTCGGAGTGCGGGAGAGACCGATACCCGCCCACGGCGAGGAACGCGTCCCGGCGGAACGCGGAGTTCCCGCCTCCCGTCGTGTACACCCCCGCCATCGCGGCGACCCGAATCAGGCCGCGGATCAGGAAGAACAGGGAACGGGCCTTCCACCCGCCATCCATGGGCCCGTCGGGTCCGACGACCGCCACGACCTCCGGGTCCTCGAACCGGCGGGCGATCCGCTCGAGCCAGTCCCGCGGCAGGCGACAGTCCGCGTCCGTTGTCGAAACGATTCCCGCCCGGGCGATCGCGACCCCGTCGTTCCGGGCTCCGCCGATCCCGTCGCTCGTCTGCAGGATCACGCGGTCCGCATACCGCGCGGCGATCTCCCGGGTGCGGTCCGTGCTCCCGCCATCGACGACGATCACCTCGTACTCCGACCTCGGCAGGGTCTGCTCGTCGAATTGCTCCAGGAACGCCTCGATCCCCGCCTCCTCGTGGAACGTCGGGACCACGACGGAGACCCTCATCCCGCGCCCCCGAGCTCCTCCGCGAGGGCGGCGGCCCGGAGGAGGCACTGGTCCGTGTTGATGTAGTCGAACTGCCCGAACCGCCCGAGGAGCCGGATCCCGATCCGGCCCGCGTACGCCTTCACCAGGTCGAGGTTCCTCCGGTGGTGCCGGTCGAACACGACGTACGCGTGGCGGGTGCGGGCGACCCGCGAGGCGATCACGTCCGAACGGCGGAAGACCCCGAGGGCGTCTCCGCGCTCGACGACGTGCTCGACGAGGGCCTCGTCCGGGGAGGACCACACGTCGTCCCCCGCGTTGCACGTGATCTCCGCGACCCCGGAGCTCGTCCCCGCCGGCGCGGCGCGGTCGCTGAAGTTACTCGGGAACGAGATCCGGTTGAACCGGCCGTCCTCGGGCCGCGGGAAGTACACCCAGCTGAAGTCGTTCAGGTCCGGGCGGGCGATCCCGAGCATCACGGTGACGAGGGAGCGATGCTGGAGCGCCCCTGACGCGGCCCGCACGTCCTGCGGGACGTCCTCGAGGGAACGGACGAGGTCCGGGATCGGCAGGGTCGAGACGAGGGCGTCGAACGTGCGTTCCTCCCGCCCGTCCCCGACGACCCACCCGCTCCCTCGCCTGCGGACGGACGAGACGCGGAACCCGGTTCGTACGCGGGGCACCTTCGGGAGGAGCCCCCGGACCAGGGACTCCACGCCGCCCTCGCGCGGGTACAGGAAGTGGAGCTGGTGGGTGTACCCCTCCGTCGGGATCCCCAGGCTCGCCTTGATCACGTCCTCGAGCGGGGGGTCCGGGACGCGGCCGTCGACCCAGTCCACGCCCATCTCCGCGGCGGGGGTCTTCCAGATCTTCTCGTTGTACGGGAGGAGGTACCGCTCCGTGATCCCCGTCCCGAACCGCTGGTACATCCACTCCCGGAAGTTCTGCGGCGGCGGGAGGCCCCCCGCCTTGCGGGCGCTCCACGCCTCGACGTACCCGAGGAGGCATGCGAGGTTGTCCTCCGGCGGGAGCTCCCCGAGCCCGTTCTCGAACGGGTACTTCACGTACCGGCCCTTGTAGAACACCTTCGTGTTCCGACGGCGGCGGCTCACGTTGTCCCCGAGGAGCCCCTCGTACATCGCCATCGCCCTGGCGTCCCGGGAGAACAGGATGTGGGAGCCGTGGGGGTCGAACGTGAACCCGTCGAACGAGAGGCTCCGGCACAGGCCCCCCGGGCGATCCGCGGCCTCGAGGACCTCCGAGTCCGGCAGCCGCGAGGCGAGGGCGAGGCCGGAGAGCCCGCCGCCGAGGACCCCGATCACGTTCCTCTGGAAGGGCCGGGCGACTTAAGGCCTTCGCAGGCTCACGACGCGACGATCCCGTCGTACACGGCCTCGAGCCGCCGCGTGCACGTGTCCACGGAGAACGCGAGGGCGGTCTCCCGGGCGGCGTCCCGCATCTCGTCCCGGCGGTCGAGGGACATCAGGACCGCCTTCGCGGCCTCCCTGGGGCTGTCCGGGTTGAACAGGTACCCGTTCTTGCCGTGCTCCACGAACTCCGGGATCGCGCGGGAGTTCGCGCCCGCGACGGGCTTCCCGCTGGACAGGGCCTCGAGGACGACGAGCCCCTGGGTCTCGAACTTCGAGGCGATCGCGAACGCGTCGCACGCCGCGTAGTACTTCGGGAGCTCCGCGTCCGGGACGAAGCCCGTGAAGATTACCTCCCCGAGGAGGTCCCGCTTCCGGACGAGGTCGTAGTACCGGTCCATGTACGGGCCGGAGCCCACGACGAGGAGCTTCGCGTCCGGGTTCTCGAGCTTCACGTACGGGAACGCGTTGATCAGGGTCGAGAGGTTCTTCTCCGGGGAGACGCGGCCCACGTGGAGGACGACGTCGTGGCCGTTCAAGCCCCACTGGCTCCGGACGCTGTACCCGTTCAGCCCCGGGTGGAACTTCTGGGGGTCGATCCCCGTCGGGATCACGCCGCGGATTCGCGCGCGGGGCGCCAGGGTCTGGACCTCCCCGAGGATCGCCCGGGTCGGCACGACGACGCCCTCGCAGTGGTTCAGGAACACGCGGAGGTACAGCCGGAGGCCGCGCTCCAGAAGGTGCAGGTTCAGCCCGAGGGGGGAGTAGAACGGGATCGCCTCCTGGACGAGGGTGTGGAACGTCTGGACGATCGGGATCTGGGAGGCCCAGGAGCACCACAGCCCCTTGATCCCCATGAAGCCGATCCCGTGGCTGTGGATCAGGTCCACGTCGAGGTCGTTCAGGGCCTCGATCTCGTGGCCCGGGAAGATCGCCAGGCGGTACCCGGGGTACGGGCGGAACTCCTTCGCCTTCACGAAGATTGTGTCCCGCTCGACGTGGTGGCCGTTGCTCGGGTCCTCCGGCGCGAACGTGAAGACCCGGTGGCCGTGGGCCTCGAGCTCCCGCCGGGTCGCGAGGACGCTGTTCACGACCCCGTCGACCGTGGGGAGGTAGGAGTCCGTGAAGAGCGCGATGCGAAGGGACGTCGGGATCACCCCCTCACGAGTCTTCGGACTTTCCTCATCACGTCCATTGGCTCCGTTCCCAGGATTCGGACCATCGCTTCCTTCCCGACGCCACCTTGGTCCACTATGACGTCAGGGACCCGTCCGATCTTCCGTATCGCCTGTTCGGTGCCCCATTCCATCGTCGAGGTCCCTTCCGGCTGCATCCCTCGCCGGAACGTCCCGACGCGGAAACCGATTTCTTTCGGGCGGGTCAGATTTTTCTCCTTGTATTTTAAATTTATGGCTGACCGGACCCGGGGGTCGTACCGCATCGCCGTGAGGATAATCCGGGCGACATGCCGGGACCCCCCGAAAACGGGGGCTCCCGTCGCCTGGAGGCGGGCCCCGACCCGGATGATCCGCCCCTCGAGGGCGCACACCTCCTCCGGGGACGTTGCGGCGGGGAGGGCGTACCCGAGGTTGATCCCGACCTCCGGCACCCAGGCCAAGGGGATCAGGCGGGTGGCCGCCTCCGCCCCCTCCCGCACGGCCTGGAGGACCTCGTACCGGTCCAGGGCGGCGTGGCTGTTGATCACACCGACCCCCTTCCCGGGACGGTACCCCATGAGGAACCCGAGGGCGACCCGCTGGCGCGCCCGCTCGATCGCGGGGACCGGGGGCAGGCCGGACGCGAGGAACGCCGCGATCGAGGCGGCGAGGGTGCAGCCGCTCCCGTGGAGGTCCGCGGGATAGCGGTACCCCCGGTATTCCGTGAACTCCCCCTCGCGGTACAGGAGGTCGACGAGCTCCCCTTTGAAGTGCCCGCCCTTCACGAGGACCGCCCCGGGCCCCAGCTTCGCGATCGCCTTCGCGGCGAGGCGCGCGTCCGCCAGGGTCCGCACCCGCCGACCGGACAGGCGACCCGCCTCGTACCGGTTCGGCGTGACGAGGGCGGCCCGCGGGAGGAGATCGCGGACGAGGGCGGCGGCGAAGTCCGCGCGTTCCAAGGACGCCCCGACGGTCGCGACCATCACGGGGTCCACGACGAGGGGGAACTTCGTCCCCGCGAGTTCGTTCGCGACGGTCCTCACGATGTCCGCGCTGTAGAGCATCCCCGTCTTCGCGCCCCGGACGTCGAAGTCCCGGAGCACCGCGCGGAGCTGGGCGCGCACCACGGCGGGCGGGAGGGGGAAGATCGAGTCCACGGACCGGGTGTTCTGGGCCGTGACGCACGTGATCACGGAGGTGCCGTGGACCCCGGCCCCGGCGAAGCTCTTGAGGTCCGCCTGGATCCCCGCCCCGCCGCCGGAGTCGCTCCCCGCGATCGTGAGGGCCGTCCGCATCGAGGCCGCAATCGGAGGGGGCGCTTAAAGATTCGGCGCGGGGGCGGCGAACGTTTATGTGTCCTCCCCTCATCGCCGCTTCCCCATGCGGGCCCACAGCGGACACTTCAGGTTCGACCGGTCCGTGACGTGGAAGAAGCTGCTGCCCGCATTCCGGCCCCTGTTCACGAAGCTCCTCGAGGAGAGCGGCCAGATGCCCCAGGACCCGGAGATCCTCGCGGTGCTGATCGAGGAGAACCTCCGGGACCTCCGGGAGAACCGGAAGCCCGAGGGGTACAACCGGGAGGGGACGATGCGGATGATCTTCCCGATCTCCAAGAACGTCGAGTTCTACGTGTACAGCCGGACGAAAACAACGGAGGTGGGGCGGGTCGTCGAGGCCCTGAGCCGGATCCTCCAGAAGTACCGCCTGAAGCACACCGTGGAGTGGGACAAGCTCCTCGCGTTCCAGGACAAGAAGTGAGGGTCACAGCGGGACCTCCTCGACGGTCGAGTACACGGGCCCCTGCGGGGTCAGGACGCTCTTCTTCAGCCGGACCCGGTCCACGAGAACCTCACCGAACGGGTCCCGTGCGTGGGCCCCCAACACCCGCCGCAGGTCGTCGAGCCCCCGCGGGCCCTTCACCCGCGCGACCGTGACGTGCGCGGAGAAGTCCCGCCCCTCCCTCGGATAGCCGAGGGGTTCCATTCCCGCCTCGAGACGCCGGGCGATTTCGACGAGGGGCTCCGCGCCCTCCATGCCGACCCACACGACGTTCATCCGGCGCAGGTTCGGGAAGGCGCCCGTCCCCACGAGGCGGACCGCGAAGGGGCGGTTCCCCGCCACGGTCGCCCGCATCGCCTCGACGATCCTCGGGACCAGGGCCTCCTCCGTGTCCCCCAGGAACTTCAGGGTTAGATGGACCTGGCCCAAGTCGACGATCTTCAGGGCGGCCCCCGTCCGTCGGAGCTCCTCCCCGAGCGCCCTTAGCGCATCGAGTTCCGGGAGGTCAACGGAGATGAACGCGCGGAACGCCATCCCCTCACGGCCCTTCGGACTTCCGGAACGTGCGGGTCTCCGGGTCGATCCGGCCCCGCGCGTGCCCCTCCTTGATGCTCAGGGCCATCAGCTGCTCCGCCTCGTCCACGGGCCGGCCGAGCCGTTCCGCGATCGTCTCCACCGACACCTCCCCATACCCCTCGAGGAGGGCGCCGACCTGCGCGAGGCCGCGGTCCCTCCGGTGCGCGGACCAGAACAACCACGCGAACGCCAAGGCGGGGAACAGCGCGATCCCCGCGCAGAGGCCCGCCGCGGGCGCGAGGGCCGCGGTTGTCCCCCCCGCGGCGACGGCGAACAGGGCGATCACGGAGAGCACGGCAACGGTGAGGAGCCCACCGAGTCCGAGGATGAAGTACACGTGCTTCGGCTTCGGCGGGATCGGATCACCCCGAGACCGTCGTCCCGTGGAACGCGTCTCCGCAGATGGCGGCCCGCAGGGCGGTGAGGTCCCGCCCGTCCACGACGAGGAGGGGGAACCCCGCCTTCGCGGCGACCCTCGCCGCGACGGGGTCGAAGACGATTCTCGGGCCCGCGCGGGTGTGCCCCTCCCCCGTGAGCTCGATCAGCTTCGCGTACGTGAGCCGGTCGAACCGCCGCGCGAACGGGTTCTCCTTCGGGTCCTCCGCGTACACGCCATCCACGCTCGTCGCGTTCACGAGCCGGTCCGCCTTGACGACGCGGGCGAGGCTCGCGGCGACCCGGTCCGTCGTCCATCCCGGGGACGTCCCGCCCATCAGGACGATGGGATGGCGGCGCGCGAGGCGGGCGGCCTCCGTGTACGTCTTCGCGGGCTCCTGGTTCGCGTGGGCTCCGAGGGGGATCGCGAGGAGCCGGGCGTTCATCCGCGTGATCTCGATCCCGAGCTCGTCGAGGCGGCGCTCCTTCGCCCCGAGGGCCCGCCCGGTCTCGATGTAGAACCGCGCGATCCGCCCGCCACCCGTGACCGCGAAGACCTTGTGGCTCGTCGTGAGCTCGACGAGGAGTTCCGCGAGCTTCGCGAGGTACGACGGGTCTCCATCCCCGGGCACGAGGATGGACCCGCCCAGGGAGATCACGACCCGTTCCATGGGGACCGCGAGCGAATCCCCGCCCGCCGGAAATACCTTCCCCCGCTCCGACGCCGGAGGCCGGGAGAAAGGCTCTTTATCCGTGGGACCCCTCGTTCCGTCGATGGTGGAGAACCCCTGCCCGTCGTGCGGGAAGCCGATGGAGCAGGGCTTCGTGATCGCGGAGAACTTCGTGGAGGGGGCGCGGTGGACGAAGCAGAAGACCCGCCTCGGCGCGGGCGGCGAGAAGATCGTCGAGGCGGACGCGTTCGGGAACCAGTACATCCCGGGGTACCGCTGCCCGTCGTGCAAGCTCCTCCTGCTGTTCTACTAGGCCGACGCCCCGGAGTACTTTCAGCCATCTCCCCATGGAAAGACCAAGCACCCGGACGCGTTTCGACAATTTAGTCGAAACGGCGGCGAGGTCCATGATGCGAAGATCGATGATGCGAAGGGTGAGGAGGGGGAAGCGGCGAGCGCGCGAGTCCGGTCACATCGTAACATGGGACGTGAACAGTGCGGACTCCGCCGCGGTGAACCGACTCCGGCGCTTCGTGTTCGGGGACGTCTCCCGATCACGGGGCCGGACGTACCGGTATCCGGGGTTCGTCGAGCGCGACGGAGTCCGCTACCTGGGGCAGTCCGTCCTGTTCGTCCGCCCCTCGTTGTTGGCCGAGATCCAGACGTTCCTCTCCTGCATCGCGATCGATCACGAGGTCACCCCCGCGAGCGTCGGGTAACGTTTCGACAATCTAGTCGAAACACCCGCGGGTCGACTCGGCCCCGGACTCCGTGCTGAGAAAGCCTCATAACGACTCGGTCCTTTGCTTCGCACATCATGGCGGAAGCACAGGCCCCCGCGAAGCTCTCCCCGATGGAGAAGTACCGCTTCAAGCGGGCGCTCGAGGAGGTCGAGAAGATCCAGGGGCGGGGCACGGAGCTCGTCTCCGTGTTCATCCCGCCGGACCGGCCGATCTTCGAGGTCACGAACTACCTGCGGGGCGAGTACTCGCAGAGCTCGAACATCAAGAGCGCGAGCACCCGGAAGCACGTGATGCAGGCAATCGAGTCCATCATCAACCGGTTGAAGGAGTACAAGATGCCCCCGCCAAACGGCCTCGTCTGCTTCGTGGGCCACATGGACGTCGGGGCGGACCAGACGAAGATGGTCGCGTACGTCCTCCAGCCGCCGGAGCCCGTCCCGTCGTTCCTGTACCGCTGCGACTCCCGGTTCTACACGGAGCCCCTCCACGAGATGCTCGCGGAGAAGGATGTCTACGGCCTCCTCGTGATCGACCAGGGGGAGGCGACGATCGGCCTCCTGGAGGGGAAGCGGATCACCCCCCTGAAGAACGTCCAGTCCCAGGTCCCCCGGAAGCACCGGATGGGGGGGCAGTCCGCCCGCCGCTTCGAGCGTCTCCACGAGCAGGCGGTCCACGAGTTCTTCAAGAAGATCGGGGACCTCGCGACGGAGGCGTTCCTGAACCGCCGGGAGCTGAAGGGGCTGATCATCGGCGGGCCCGGGTTCACGAAGGACACGTTCGTCAAGGAGGGGCACCTCCACCACGAGCTCGCGAAGACGGTCCTCGGGACGTTCGACACGGGGTACACGGACGAGTCGGGGCTGCGGGAGCTCGTCGCGAACGCGGCGGAGGTCCTCCGGGACCTCGACCTGATGCGGGAGAAGAACCTCGTCCAGCACCTGATGGACGAGATCCGGAAGGCGGAGGGCGGCCTCGCGGCCTACGGGGAGGAGCAGGTCCGCCGGGCCCTCGAGCTCGGGGCCGTCGACACCCTCCTGATCTCCGAGGGCCTCCGGAAGCTCCGCCTCGACCTCCGGTGCCCGAACTGCGGGCACACGGAGACCCGCACGGTCGCGGACGAGTCGACGTTGCCGAAGTGCCCGGACTGCGGAAAGGACTTCGAGATCGCGTCCCGCACGGACATCGTGGACGTGTTCACGTCCCTCGCGGACCGGACGAACGCGAAGGTCGAGCTGATCTCCGCGGACTCCGACGAGGGGGAGCTCCTGATAAAGGCCTTCGGTGGGATCGCCGCGATCCTCCGATACCGGGTGGCGTGACGTGGCGCGCGACCCGTGGGCCGCGGTCCTCGCGGAGGCGGAGTCCCTCCGGACCCGCGCCGTCCTCTCCCTCAGCATCCCCCCGATCCCCGTCCCCTTCGAGGAGCCGGACGAAACCCTCGGGGACCTCGCGTTCGCGTGCTTCGTGTACGCGAAGCGGATGCAGCAGGCGCCGGACGTGATCGCCTCCCGGCTCGCGCCCCTAATCCCGCGGGGAAAGTTCATCGCCTCCGCGACCGCGACGGGCGGGTACGTGAACCTCCGCGTCGACCCCGCGGCGCTCGCATCGGAGACCCTCGGGGCGCTCCGGACCGCGGGGGAGGCGTACGGGGCGGGGGAACCCGGAAAGGAGCGGGTCCTCCTCGAGCACACGAGCGTGAACCCGACGGGGCCGATCCACGTGGGCCGCGCGCGGAACCCGGTCATCGGGGACAGTCTCGCCCGGATCCTGCGCAAGGCGGGGTTCCCCCTCACGACCGAGTACCTCGTGAACGACGTCGGGAGGCAGATGGTCCTCCTGTACTGGGGCGTCACCCACCTGAAGCCGTCCGACGTGGCCCCCCCGCAATCCGCGAAGGAGGACCACGCGCTGCTCCCGTACTACGTGAAGGCGAACGAGCTCGCGGAGAATGACCCGAACGTGAACCAGGAGGTGGAGGCCCTGATCCGTGCGTTCGAGGGCGGGGACGCGGACCTCACGAAGGCGATCAGCTCCGTGTCCCGCCAGATCCTCTCCGGGATCCTGCAGACCCTGGACCGGATCGGGGTCGCGTTCGACCGCTTCTTCTGGGAGAGCGACCTGATCCTCCAGGGGAAGATCGGCCCCGTGATCGAGCGCCTGAAGGCGCTCCCGGTGGTCCAGCAGGAGGACGGAGCGTACTACATCGACATGGCTCCCTTCGGCGTGAAGGGCCGGGAGACGAAGTGGTTCCTCACGAAGCGGGACGGCACGAGCCTGTACCCGACCCGGGACATCGCGTACCACATCGACAAGTTCACGCGGTGCGACCTCGCAATCACCGTGCTCGGGGAGAACCACCGCCTCGAGTACGAGCAGCTGTGCACCGCGCTGAAGCTCCTCGGGGAGCGGCTGGCGGAAGCGGTGTTCTACTCGTACGTCGTCCTGCCGGAGGGGAAGATGCAGACCCGCCGCGGGCGGATCGTCGCGATGGACGACCTGATCGAGGAGGCCGTCGCCCGGGCCCAGGAGGAGGTGCGGAAGCGCCGCCCGGAGCTCCCGGAGTCCCAGATGCGGGAGATCGCCGAAGCCGTCGGGATCGCCGCCCTCCGGTACAACATCGTCCGCGTGCAGGCGGAGAAGAAGATCACGTTCCGGTGGGAGGAGGCGCTGAACTTCGAGGGGAACTCGGCCCCGTTCCTCCAGTACGCTCATGCCCGCACGCGCGGGATCCTGGGAAAGGGAGGACCCTTTGAGCCCGGGGACCCCGCGCTCCTCACGCATCCGGAGGAGGCCCGCCTCATGAAGCTCCTAGCGAGGTTTCCCCACGTGATCGGGAAGGCCGCGGAGAGTCGCCGGCCCCACGAGGTCGCCACGTTCGCGTACGACGTCGCCGCCCAGTTCAACCTGTTCTACCGGGACTGCCCTGTGCTCACGGCGGACCCTCCGCTCCGGGCGGCCCGCCTCGGGCTCGTGGACGGCACGCGAATCGTCCTCCAGGGGGCGCTGGACTGCCTCGGGCTCCCCGCGCCCCACGAGATGTAAGCGCGAGTCGTCGGGCTCAGAGCCGTTTCTTGCCCTTGTTGTCCTCTTCGGGCTCGGCCGCCTCGTCCTTGTCCTCGAGCTTCTTCTTCTCTTTCTTCTCTTTCTTCTCCTTGCGGCGGAAGACGAGCTCTCCCGAGCGGTACCGGCTGTATGTCCGCGCGGCGAAGGCGACCCCGATCACGAGGGCGATGAACAGGATGATCGCGAGGGGGATCACCCAGCCCGCGAGCTTCACGAACACGCTCCCCGTGATCCGGTTCTGGCTGTCCACCCACGTGTACGGCTCCTTGCCGTCGTAGACCTTGATCTCCAGGGACTTGTTCCCCTGTGCCGGGAAGCTGATCAGGAAGATGAGCCGGACCCTCGCACCCGTGTTCACGCGCCGGTCGGTGATGGGGTTCCAATTCACGTCCAGCCATTGGGGGCTCGTGTTATTGAGAACGTTGACACCGTTCGGGTCTTTCGCTTCGAGGACCACATGGACATCCGTCGCGTTCGCTCGGTTCGCGCCGTTCTCGATCATGAACGACACGTTGATCAGCTGGCCCTCCTCGGGCTGGCCGGGCTCGATCTTCAGGGAGGCGGCGATGTACTTCAGGTCCGGGTGCTTCGCGAGATCCACCGCCACTGCGATCCCCGACGTCAGGTTCGCGTAGTTCGGCGGGCGCCCGAGGAAGCCCGTGTCCGTCACGTTCACGGTGACGTTGTAGGAGACGTTGAACTCCCGCCACCAGACGGTGACGTTCCAACCCCATGTGGACGTAATCGCATTGTAGCCCTTCTGGCTGGAGATGTTCCCTTTCGAGTCGCAGGCGGGCGTGCAGTTCACGGGACCCGGGAAGTGCCATGTGTAGGAGAGGTTCCGGTTCGAGTCGTAGTTGTCCGAGGATGAGGAGGCGTTGAACGAGTAGTTCTTCCCCTCGACGAGGCTCGTCGTGACGATCCAGTCCCTCGAGGGGTCCAGGATCACGAAGTTCGGCGTGGGCTTCGTCTGGTAGCTGGGGATGCTGGCCGTGTGGTTGTTCAGCCAGGGGGGAGCCGTTGACCACGCCACGTCGCTGGAGCTGTCCCCATAGAACTTGATGGGACTGTCCTCGTCGACCTGGAGGTTCTTTCCCGTCCAGTCTCCGACAGTCCGGTTTGTCCTGAGCCTCGCGACGGGCGGCGTGTCGTCCACGAAGATCTTGATGTCCCGATACGTCCGGTTCCCGCCCGCCTCGACGACGGTCAGGTTCACGGTGAACTCGTGGCCCTCCGCGGCGAGAATCGCGGCCGTGTAGTTGAACGTCGACGTGATGTTGTATCCGATCCGGGCCCGGTTCGTGTTGTTCGTAAAGTGCCAGGTGAAATTCGCGTCCCGAATGTTTCCGACGGGGTCGATCGACTGCTCGGCGGAGAACGTGATGTTCGTGTCCTCCGCGACGATCGCCGTGTAGTTCTTGTCGGTGTCGCTGAGCACGTGGAACTTCCCGATGGGGCCCGCCACGGCGGCCCGGGCGGTCCCGTTAATGGACTTCCGCACCGTCATCTCGATCTCCGACGTGGCCCCACTCGCCGAAAGGCCGGGATCCAGTGTGACGACGGTCCACAACGACGTCGTGATCGTCCCCGTGACCTTCTTGTCCGTCATCTCGTAGCCGCGGGGGAAGTCCACGACGATGACCTGGTCCTGGTACACGCTCTCGTTCACGTCGTTCGGCGTGGTCACGTTCACGAAGTACGTGGGCGCGGAATTCGCGAGCGGGGTCGTCGCACGCAGTCTGTAGGAAGCGGATCTGTTGATCCAGATCGCCCGGCCGCCCTCTGCGAAGTAGTTGACAGACCACGTGGGCGGCGGGACGCTCCAGTTGTGGATCGCGCCGTTCGTGGTCAGGAAGTCGTTTGTCGTCACATAGTACGGACTCCGGGTGCCCAGCCATGCTACGAAGGAGGCGTTTTCGCCAGCGTCCCGGACCCCGTTCGCGGTGCCATTGGGCAAGCCGAAGTGGTAGTCGATCTGGAGGTCCAGGCTGCGGATCTCCGCGAGCTTGAGCGCGGGAAGGGTGCTGTCCGAGCGGAGGGTCAGGTTTCGGCTCACCGCCATCCTGCTCCAGTTCGTTTCGGCGTAACTGACCGTGGATCGGTACACCTCCTTCTCCGACACCGCGAGGAAGGAGTCGACCGGATTCCCCGCGTACGGCGGGTTCAGCGGCGTCGTGATCGTCCGCGTCGCCGCCTTGTAGCCGTTGGCGTCGACGACCATCCGATACGTCTGGCCGGGCTCCGCATAGAAGGTATACAGGCTGGCGACGACCTGCGCCTCGATCACCTTCCTGAACGCCGGCCAGGTCCTGTCCACGTTGTACAGGAACCCCACAACCCCCTGGTCGATCCGACGGAAGTTGTCCGATCGGAAGGCGTGCCCGACGATGATGATGCCCCGCGTCAAGACAACGCGGGTGAAGTTCGTCGTGGCCGTGTCCACCAGCAACGTGACCGGGTGGTATTCGTCCTTCGACACCTGGACCTCCAGCACGCCCCGCCAGATGGGGAAGGTCGCGAATCCCGTACCGTTCGTCGCGGAGGTCGAGACGACCTGGTTCTGCCCCTGATCGAGGAGGTTCACCGTCGCATCCGCGAGGGCCCCTGCGCTCCGGTAGGTCACGGTGAGTGTGTTGGTCCCGAAGAGGAAGTCGTTAAGGATCCGGACGCCGCCCGTGCTTTCGTCGAGCGTCCAGTTCTGCCCGGAGACCCCCCACAGCACACCGTCCTTGAACACGATCGCGCTCCCGGGGATTACGGGATAGGAACTGAGGCGGGAGGTCGTGGACGCGTACCAATACGTCACGTTCAGGAACTGATGGGTCGAAGCGAGGCTCGCGGCGACCGTGGGGTTGAGGATCTGAAGGGTTCCATCGAAGAAATTGGACCACGTGTAGTCGACCGACGGGTTCAGGAACGTCCCCCGGTAGCGGACCTCGTAGTCCGTGGTCCACACCGGACTGAACTTCGTTCGCGTGAAGTTCCCGTTCGAGTCGAATCGGGGTCCGGCGTCCTCCACCGGGACCTGCGTGCGGGCGAAGGCAACCGTCTCGTTCGGGTGAAGGAGGTTCGCGTCGTCGACGACAAGCACCTGGAGGCTCGCATCGCGATCGGGCATCTTCGTGAGGCACACGTTCACCGCCGGGAGGTCCCGGCTGCCGTCGAACCGGAACGCGCCGATCTCCCTCGAATAGTATCCGTCACGGGTGAATCGAAGGAGGAACGTACCGGGCGAGGGCGAGAACTCGTAGTAGCCGTCGCCGAGGGTCGTCTGCCCCTCCGGCCCGCGGATGCCCTGTGCGTCGACGAGGCTGACCGCGACGGTGGCCAGGAACTTCGGCGGGTTCGCGCCGCACTCCTGGACGAACCCGAAGACGATGTGGTCCTGGGCCGCGGCGGTCCAAGAGGGCAGCGCGGCGAGCCCCCCGACGAGGACCGTGAGCATCGCCAGAATCGCGCCTATTCTCGTGTACAGAGCCTTGTTCATGGTCCCACGTCTCGCAGGGAGTTCTGCCGTCCACCTCCCGGCGCACCGCCGGAAGCATCGCGCCAAAAGGATGTGGGTATTTAAGGATGCGTCCGGAGAACGTCCTAAGGACGGGGCTCGAACTCCGCGATGATTCCCGCGCCGAAAGTTCCATGGAGGGAACGCGGTGTCCGGGCCCCGTGGAGTACGCCTTCGTCGCGGGCGCCGCGGTGTTCGTCCTCACATATGTGCTGATCTCCGCCCGGAAGGTCGGCGTCCTCAAGATCGAGCGCCCTGCCGCGGCGATGCTCGGGGCCGCGCTGATGATCGTCCTCGGCGTCGTCGGCCCGCTCGAGGCAATCCAGGCGATCAACCTCGACGTGATCGTCCTCCTCCTCGGGATGATGCTCCTCGTGGCGGGGCTGGACGCGTGCGGGTTCTTCGTCACCGTCTCCGAGTTCATCGCGCGCCGGGCCCGGACCCAGGTCGAGCTCCTCGCGGCCCTCATGGTCGCGGCGGCGGTCCTCAGCGCCCTCGTCCTGAACGACACGATCGCCCTCCTGATGACCCCAATCGTCGTGCGGGCGTGCCAGGCGATGAGGCTCGACCCCGTCCCGTTCCTCGTCGGGGAGGGGATCGCCGTGAACGTCGGGAGCGTCGCGACGGAGATCGGGAACCCGCAGAACGCGTACATCGGGATCCGTAGCGGCATCCCGTTCGTCGAGTACGCCGCCGTGATGACTCCGATTACCGCCGCGTGCCTCGCAATCGCGATCGTGGGCGTGACCCTGGCGTTCCGAGGGCGTCTCGGGAAACCGATCCCCGCCCGCCCTCCCCAGGCGGACGTGGCGAAGCTCCACCGCCCCGGGCTCGCGTTCACCCTCGCGGTCCTCCTCGGGTCCGTCGTCGCGTTCTTCCTCAGCGCTCCGACGTGGCTCCCCGCGATCGCCCTCGCGGGCGGGAGCTTCGTCCTGTTCGGCCTCCCCATCGTGAACCGGAACGCCTCCGGCCGCGCCCTTATCGGGTCCGTGGACTGGTCCATCCTCCTGTTCTTTGTCGGCCTCTTCGTCGTGATCGCGGGGGTCGAGCGGTCCGGGGTGCGGGCGTCGATCCAGGACACGTTCACGTTCGTCAGCGGGGGGAGCACCGGCGGCGTGTGGTGGCTCTCCGGCCTCTCCGCGGTCCTCTCGAACCTCGTGTCGAACGTCCCCGCGGTCCTCCTCCTGGAGCCCGTCGTGCGCGGAGCCCCGCTAGCGCAGCAGCGAACCCTGTGGCTCGCCCTCGCCGCGAGCTCGACCCTGGCGGGGAACGCAACGATCCTCGGGGCGGCGGCGAATGTGATCGTCGTCCAGGCCGCCGCCCGCCGGGGGGTGGAGGTCACGTTCCGGGACTGGGTCCGCGCCGGGCTCCCAGTGACGATCGCGACCCTCGTCCTCGCGACTGCGGTCCTCGCGGCCCTCCCGTGACGAGCGTTCAAGTATGCGCGGGGCCGTGCCATCCCCGATGGGTGCGGATTTCGAGAAGGAACGTCACAGGCTGGTCAAGAGGCTGGAGGAATGGGGATACGTGAAATCTCCTTCCGTGCGGGCGGCGTTCCTGAACGTCCCTCGGGAGCGGTTCGTCCCGGACGACCTGCGGGCGTCCGCGTACGACGACGCGCCCCTCCCGATAGGCCACGGCCAGACGATCTCCGCCCCGTCGATGATCGCAATCATGCTCGAGGAGGCGGACCTAGGGCCGGGGGAAAACGTCCTCGAGATCGGGACGGGCTGCGGGTACCACGCGGCCCTCCTCGCGGAGATCGTGGGCCCGGACCGCGTCGTCTCCGTGGAGCGGATCCCCGCCCTCGCGGACCTCGCCCGCGCGAACCTCGCGGCGTGCGGGTACCGGGTGGAGGTCGTCGTCGGGGACGGGACGTTGGGGTACCCGCCCCGCGCACCCTACGACTGCGTGATCGCGACCGCGGGCGCCCCGCGAATCCCGAACGCCTGGAAGGAACAGACCCGGGTCGGGGGGCGGATCGTCGCGCCCGTGGGGAAGTCCCGGATGAACCAGGTCCTCGTCACCGCGCGCCGGGTGTCCGAATCGAAGTGGGAGGTCCGCGAGGGGACGGCGTGCGCATTCGTCCCGATGATCGGTGCGGAGGGCTGGAAGGCCTAGGTCTCAGGGGGCCGGCGGGGAGTGGCTCCATGCTTCCTCGGGGAGCTCCCGGTACACGGGTTCATCCCGGTCCGTCTCCGCCTCCCCCTCGCCGACGATCCGGTCGATGTCCCCCTCGTTCAACTCCCAGTAGAAGATCCTCCAGTTCCTCCCGCTCAGCAGGAGGACGGTCTCCCACGAGGATCGGAGAATCCCCGCGTCGTGGAGCGCGTAGAACAGCTTGCGGTCCTCCGGGAGGATCGCGTTGTCGATGATGAAGTTCTCGAACCCGAAGTAATCCATCACGCGGGCGGCCATCGCGTACGCCTCGTCGTGGGGCAGCCCCAGCCGCTTCTCGATCGCCTTCGCCAGCTTCTCCACCGTGACCGCCATCGGTTGGTCCCGCACTCCTGAGGTAGATTCCCCGCTCGGACGTATTAAGATTTCACCATAATTAGCAATTCAACTGGGGGCGGGAACCGGCTGCCCTCTCCGTCCCGCAACCCTCGAGAACATCCCCGCTTATCACCCGTGACTCTGGCGGGCGACCCTTTAAGTATCGTCCCCGGCGATTCAATCGCGGGAGCCTCGTGAAGCGGAAGAGCGGGAAGGCGATGCTCGACATCGACGAGAAGGTGAAGGTCGTCCACTTCAACGTGGGCTCCGGGTACGTCTCGTACCTCGAGGAGGACGAGCGCGGCGGGAAGCCCCGGGTCCACGGGATCCTCCTGGACAAGGGGAAGGACTCGAAGAAGAGGGTGTAGGGCCAGCCCTTATTAGCAGGGCGGGACTCGTGTTCTCCATGGAGCCGGACGAGGACGGAGACGATTTCGAACTCCCGCAGCCGCCGGCGCCCCCAGGTCCTCCCCCAAAGGCAGAGCTCAAGATCCGGGACGCCTCCGTCCGCCGCCGCGGGAAGGCGTGCGTCGTGTGCGGGCGGGCGAAGCCCGCGTACATCGAGGTCGAGATCGACGGCGTCGCGGAGTACACGTGCCGGGACTGCTACGAGCTCCAGTCCCAGGGCCTCTCCGGCGAGGTCACCCAGTTCTGCACGAAGTGCGGCACCGCCCTCCTGAAGGGGGACAACTTCTGCGGCCGCTGCGGCACCCCCGCGTCCCTGCGGTGCCCGAAGTGCGGCGCCCGCCCCGAGGAGGAGGACGCCTTCTGCGGGAAGTGCGGGGCCGCCCTACGCCCGCCTCCGTAGGACCGTCGCCCGCTTCGGGGCCCGGTACACCTTCTTCGGCAGCGGGGTCGTCTCGTGGACGCTGAGGGACCCGAGGTTCGCTTCGAACCGCTCCACCCCCGCGAGGTCCACGGCGCTCGCGTCGAACCCCCGCCACAGGAGGAAGAGGACGTCGTCGAGGATCTCGTTCCGGGTCGCGAGGAGCACCTCGTCCTCGTCCGACCCCGCGACGAACACCGTGGGATCGAGGCGTAGGGAGAGCTCGACCCGGTGGGCGTCGTCGTCCCTTTGGATCACCAGACGGTTCCGGATCGCACCCGCCCCGAGGCCGTCGAGCTCCACGGTCCCCCGCCCCACGCTCGCGGACCGGACCGCGCGATCGAGGTCCGCGGACACCTTCTTCTCCAGGGCCGCGACGACCCCGGCGGCGTTCGCCTCCGAGACCTTCAGGGAGAACGACGGCGCCACGGAGGTCGTGTACCGCTTCAAATGGCCAGCCATGGAGAGGGTCTCCACGATTGCGGGCGTCACGGGGGCGGGGAACCCGTCACGCAGCACGAAGCATTCCGCGGAACGGCCGTCGGTAACGACGGAGACGAAGTTCTCCCGCCGTGACGCGCGGCTCGTCAGGGTCGCGTCGTCCGTCGCGCTGTGGAAGATCGCGTGGCGGGTGTCGTCCTTGAACGGGTGGGAGTGGTACAGCCCGACGATCCCGACGTTCCTCGGGTACCGCATCACGATCTCCGCCTCCTCCATGGGGTCCGCGATCGCCCCGTACCGGCTCTGGTGCTTGTACCGGGTGGCGGGATGGGCGTCGAGGACGTACGGCTCGCCCCCGACGTAGAATCCGAGGAGCCAGCCGATCGCCTCCCGGCCCGAGCTCCGGGCGACGTTCCCTGCATGTTGGAGTAACGCCCGCCACGCGGTCCGCAGGATGTGGGCCGGGCCGTTCATCGGCCTCTCCGCCCGCACGTGCCGCATTTCGGGTCACGCTTCCAGTCCACCCGCTCGAGCCGGCCCTCGAGGCCGAAGTACATGAGGTACGGCGCGACGCTCCCGAACCCGAGGAGCACCTTCAGCGCCTCCTGGCACTGGAGGCTCGAGACGACTGCCATCGTCGTGGGCAGGGAGGTGAAGTGGCACGCCCCGCCGTCCTCCCGCCGGGCGGGCCGCATCGCGGACCCGTCTTTCAGGGCGGGACGGTTGCACCGGTAGCACGCGGTCTTCCCGGGGATCACGACGTGGACGCTCCCGTTCACGCCGTCCTCGGAGGCCCCTCCGTCGATGAACGGGACCCGGGCCGCGACGGACCTCGCGTTCAGGAACAGGCGCACCGCGAAGGAGTCCACGCACCCGAGGAGGAGGTCGCTCTCCGGGATCTCCTCCCGAAGGGCCTCCAGGCCCTTTCCGTCCGTCACGTCGAACGCGTACGACGTGACCCGGACGTCCGGGTTCGCCGCGCGGAGGTGGTCCCGGATCGCCTCGACCTTCTTCTCCCCGACCTGGTCCGTCCGGTACACGAGGCGGTTCAGGTTCGCCTCCTCGACCGTGTCGTAGTCGAACAGGGCGAGCTCCCCGACCCCGAGGCGGGCGAGGATCTCCGCGCTCAGGGCTCCGAGGCCGCCGACCCCGACGATCGCGACCCGCTTCCCCCCGAGCTTCGAGAGGTCCGCGTGGCCGAACAGTCGGAGGCGGGCGTACCGCCCCGTCACATCCAGCCCTTTCCCTTCATGTCCGCGACGACGCTCTGGAGCCAGTAGCTCACCTCCCGCTTCAGGTACAGGGCGATGGAGGAGTGGTCGTCCCACCAGTAGTTCCTCTCCATGTGCATGTCGCAGATCCGGAGGCCGAGGCTCGGGTCGTCCACCTTCCGGTCCGTGTAGTGCATCAGCTCCGGGATCCGGCACGCGGGCGGCACCTGCGGGTACGCGTCCTTCAGGACGAGCTCGATGTCCCACGATCGGCCCCCGTGGACGACCTTCCCCGTCCATCGGGTCTTCTTCGGGCTCGTCGGGCGGATCGCGAACCACTCGTTCTTCTCGAGGAACCTCAGGTACTCCTCGAACCGTTCGAGGGCGTACACCTCCTCCGCGGCGCGGTCCTTCCACGCCGGCTCCTTCGGGGACGCGACCGTCGCGCACTGGAGGAAGTAGAAGAGATCGTCGTCCGTCTTCAGGTGGGCCTCGCCGTAATCCCGGATCCGGAGGGGCATCCGGGTGCAGCGTAGGCGGGCCGGTGGCTTAAACCGTGAGGCCTACAGAATCGAGGGCGGGAGCGAACCGACGATGCTCGGGTCGATCACGTGGATGTTCGTGGACTTCTCGGCGACCTCGCCCACGGTCCCGCCCGCGATCGGGGAGCCGCCGGGGTACGTCGCGGTCATGATCCCCGCATCCTTCCCCTGACGCTTCGCGGCGAGGACGAACGCCTCCTGGAACAGCATCTCCTCGGGGACCTTCAGGGTCACCGCGGGCTTGTCCGCCTCGGAGATGAAGATGAACCGGAGGGTGATCGCCATGGACGCCACTGGGCGCGCCCTCGAAACCCGTCCCCGCTTATTTAGACGTTCCCTCGCGGTTCCCTGCGGCGATTCCGTCCCTCAATACGGCGTGAGGCTCGGGTCCACGCGCTGGATCCACGCGTCGATCCCGCCCTCGAGGTTCTTCGCTTTCGGGAAGCCGAGCCGCCTCAGGTAGAAGACGGCCTGCTCGGAGCGGGAGCCCATCTTGCAGTACGCGACGACCTCCGCCTTCGGGTCGAGCTCACGGGCCCGCTGCGGGAGCGTCATCAGGGGGATCAGGGTCGCGCCCTCGATCCGGTTCACGGCCCACTCGTCCGGCTCCCGCACATCGAGGAGGACGACCGCATCCCCCCGATCGAGCTTCGCCTTCAGCTCCTCCGGGGTGATCGTGAAGGACTCGCCGGTTCCCCGCCTAGACCAGGTCAATCTCCACCTCCGTGAACGCCCGCCTCCCGTCGCGGTCGTCGAGGCTCCAGGCCCGGAGGTCGACGGGCTTCCCCTTCTCCACCGCGACGACCACGTACGTGTACCAGGTGAACCCGCGGTCCACGTCGATCGCGGACGGCCGCGCGGGATGGTCAGGATGGGAATGGAAGAACCCGAGGATCTCGCGCCCGGACCCGGAGAGCTCCTTCGTCAGCCGCAGGGTCTCCGCGGGGTCCACTCGGTATCGGACGTCGCGGTCCTCCGTCTCGACGTTGCGCGTCGGTCGGAACTCGTCGATCCGACGCGGCGTCGCGTCCGGCCCCAGGAGATACCCGCACCCCTCCTCGGGGTACGTCTCCTTCCCGTGGCGCTTCATCGCGTCGACGACCGCCTTCGTGATCTGGACCGCGCCTTCGATTGGTGCGACCCCGGCGGAGCCCTTTGACGCGTCGACCTTCATCCCGTCCCTCCCATGCTCCCGAGGTCTCGCAAGGACCTCACGCGAAGACGTCCAGCACCTTCCGGAGGCCCGCCGCCAGGCGGTCCGCTTCCTCGGGCGTGTTGTACACGTAGAACGACGCCCGCGCGGTCGCGGGGACGTTCAACCGCTCCATGAGGGGCTGCGCGCAGTGGTGGCCGGAGCGGATCGCGATCCCCTCCACGTCCAAGATCGAGGCGATGTCGTGCGGGTGGACGTCGCCCAGGGTGAACGAGATCACGCCCCCGCGGCGGGAGGCGTCCTTCAGGCCGAACCCGTGGAACCCCTTCACGTCGGAGAGCGCGTCGAGGGCGTACTCCGTGAGCTCGACCTCGTGCTGCCGTACGTTGTCCATCCCGATCTTGTTCAGGTAGTCCACGGCGACCCCGAGCCCGATCGCCCCCGCCATGTTCGGGGTGCCGCCCTCGAACTTGAACGGGACGTCGTTCCACTTCGCGATCCCGAGGTGGACCTCCCGGATCATCTCCCCCCCGCCCATCAGGGGCTCCATCTCCTGGAGCCGCTCCTCTTTCCCGTAGAGGACCCCAATCCCCGTGGGCCCGAGCATCTTGTGCCCGCTGAACGCGAGGAAGTCGCAGTCGATCTTCTGGACGTCCACGGGCATGTGGGGGACGCTCTGGGCCGCGTCCACGACGCAGATCGCGCCGACCTCGTGGGCCCGCTTCGCGATCTCCTGGACGGGGTTGATCGTCCCGAGGACGTTTGAGCACTGGGTCACGGTGACGACCTTCGTCCGCTTCGTGATCATCGTGTCGTAGTCCTCCATCTTCAGGGCGCCGTCGTCGCTCATCCCGACCCACTTCATCTTCACGCCCTTCGCGTCCTGGACGAAGAACCACGGGACGTGGTTCGAGTGGTGCTCCATCACCGTGGAGACGATCTCGTCCCCCTCCCGGAGCTTCCCCTTGATCCCCCAGCCGTAAGCGATCGTGTTGATGCTCTCCGTCGTGGACTTCGTGAACGCGACCTCGTTCGGGGACCGGGCGTGGATGAACTGGGCGATCTTCTCCCGCGCGCCCTCGTACGCGCGCGTCGCCTCCTCCCCGAGCTCGTAGATCGCCCGGTGGACGTTCGCGTTGTACCGGCTGTAGAAGTCCGAGACGGAGTCGATCACGGCCTGCGGTTTCTGCGAGGTCGCCGCGCTGTCGAGGTACACGAGAGGCTTGCCGCGGACCGTGCGCGAGAGGATCGGGAAGTCCGCCCGGATCTTCTCGACGTTCATCAGAAGCTTCGTCTTCGAGACCATGGCCTCCCCTACCCGAGCGGGTTCCGCGATACGGCTCCCACCCCTTTAATCCTGCGACATGAGCGTCGTGACATCGATCTCCTCACTCCATGGAGATGCTCCCCTTCGATTCGAGGGCGGCCTTCAGGGTGTGCCACGAGAGGCTCGCGCACTTCACCCGGATCGGGAACTCCGAGACGCCTTGGAACACGGCGAGCTTCCCGAGGGAGTCCGGGTCCGCCTCCTTCCCCATCACGAGGTCGTGGAAGCGGTCGAAGAGGTGCTCCGCCTCGTCCTCCGTCTTCCCCTTCACGGCCTGGGTCATCATCGACGCGGATGACTTCGAGATCGCGCACCCCTGACCCTCGAAGGCGACATCCGCGATCCGGTCCCCCTCCATCCGGAGGTACACCGTGAACTGGTCCCCGCACAGCGGGTTCCGCCCGAGGGCGGTGCGGTCCGCGGGCTCGAGCTTGTGGAAGTTCCGCGGGTTCTTGCTGTGGTCCAGGATCTGCTCCTGGTACAGCGCCTTCAGGTCCGCCATCAGCGCGCCTCCGTCCGACCAGACGCGATGGAGGCATCCCGCGGGACGTTCATAAGGCCTCCCGCACCGCCTCGCTGTTCGGGAGGCGGGAGAGCAGGAGGACGCCAAGGGTCGCCCGCATCGCGGGGACCCGGACGAGGTCCACGACCTCGCGGGCGAAGGCGTACGTGAGGATCGCCCTCGCGGTCTCCGCGTCGATCCCCCGGGACCGAAGGTAGAACACGGCATCCTCGTCGATTTGGCCCGTCGTCGACCCGTGTTTGCACTTCACGTCGTTCGCGTAGATCTGGAGACCGGGGATGCTGTCCACGAGCGCCTCCTTCGAGAGGAGGAGGTTCTTGTTCGTCTGGGTCGCGTTCGTCTTCTGGGCGCCCGGATGGACGATGATGTTCCCGTAGAACACGCCCCGCGCGCGGCCGTCCAGGATCCCCTTGTACAGCTCCCGGCTCGTGCACTGCGGGGTGAGGTGGTCGATCCTCGTGTGGTTGTCCACGTGCTGGTTTCCCGTGACGGAGTACAGGCCGTTCATCGCGAGCTCCCCGCCCTCCGCCGTGAACCGCTGGTTCACGTCGTTCCGCACGAGGCCCCCGCCTAGGGAGAACGAGCTGTCGGAGACGTTCGTCCCGCGGCCCTGCTCGATCTCCAGGGTCGCCAGGTGGAACGCCCGCTCGCTCTCCCGCTGGAGCTTGTAGTGGTCGAGGACGCCGCCTCCCTTCACGATCGCCTCCGTGACCGCGTTCGTCAGGTAGACGCCCGCATCGAGGCCCGCGTAGCTCTCCGTGACCGTCACCTGCCCGCCATCCTCGACGACGATCAGGTTCCGGGGATGCGCGACGGCGGGCTCCCGCTGCGCGGTGGAGACGAACAGGAGGTGGATCGGCTCCTCGACGACCTTCCCCCGGGAGACGTGGATGAACGCCCCGTCCTGGAGGAACGCCGTGTTCAGGGCGGTGAACGGGTTCGCGTCGAACCGGGCGATCCTCGAAAGGTACGGCTCGAGCTCCGTCGGGTCCTCCCGCAGGGCCTCCGCGAGGCTCCCCACCTGGACCCCGGCGGGGATGTTCCGCAGAGAAGAGAGCCGCTTCGAGTAGCGGCCGTTCACGAAGACGAGTTCGCTCCCCTCGAACTTCCCGAACACGACCGGCTCCAGTCTCTCCGCGGACAGGCCGTCCCCGGGGATCGTCACGGCGGGCGTGAACCGTCCCCTCGCGATCGGTTGGATGTTCGTGTACTTCCACATCTCGTGCTTCTGGGTGGGGAACCCGAGCTCGCGGAACTGCGCGAGGGCCTTCCTCCGCGTCTCTTGGAGCCAGCGGGGGTCGCCCGCGAAGTGCTCCCGCTCCAGGGCCTTGAAGTCCGACAGATAGGGTTCGCGGGGGTCCGCGACGTCCGGCACGGCCACCACCGCCTACGGCCCCGCCGCCACGGGCCCGGGGGCGGCCTCGTCGACCCAGCTGTACCCGCGCTTCTCCAGCTCGAGGGCGAGCTCCCGCCCTCCCGACTTCGCGATCCGCCCGTTCACGAGGACATGGACGAAATCCGGGGTGATGTAGTTCAGGATCCGCTGGTAGTGGGTGACGACGACGATCGCGCGGTCCTTCGCGCGCATCGTGTTCACGCCGTTCGCGACGACCCGGAGGGCGTCGATGTCGAGCCCGGAGTCCGTCTCGTCGAGGACCGCGAGGCGGGGCTCGAGCACCGCCATCTGGAAGATCTCGTTCCGCTTCTTCTCCCCGCCCGAGAAGCCGTCGTTCAGGGAGCGGCCGAGGAAGCTCTCCTCGAGCCCGAGGAGCTTCATCTTCTCCGTCACGAGGCTCATGAAGTCCATCGCGTCGAGCTCTTCCTCCCCGCGGTGCCGCCGGATCGAGTTCAGCGCGGACTTCAGGAAGTACGCGTTGCCGACGCCGGGAATCTCCACGGGGTACTGGAACGCGAGGAAGAGCCCTTCCCGGGCCCGGAGCTCCGGCTTCATCGCGAGGAGGTCCTTCCCGTCGTACCGCACGGTCCCGCCTGTGACCTCATAGTTGATGCGACCCGCCAACACGTTGGCGAGGGTGCTCTTCCCGGAGCCGTTCGGGCCCATGATCGCATGGACTTCGCCGACGTTCACGGTGAGGTCGACCCCCCTCAGAATCTCCTTGTCGCCGACCTTCGCGCGCAGTCCCTTGATCTCGAGCAGTGCCATCTCTCCTCCCTCCGGTGGGCTCAGCCGACGGTCCCCTCGAGGTTCAGGCTCACCGCGAGCAGCTTCTGCGCCTCCACGGCGAACTCCATCGGCAGGTTCAGGAACACCTTCTTGCAGAAGCCGTTCACGATCATGTTCGTCGCGTCCTCCGGGGTGATCCCGCGCTGCTGGCAGTAGAAGAGCTGGTCGTCCCCGATCTTCGAGGTCGACGCCTCGTGCTCGAGCTGCGCCGTGGGCTCGTTCACCTCGATGTCCGGGAACGTGTGGGCCCCGCACTTGTCCCCGATGAGGAGGGAGTCGCACTGGGAGTAGTTCCGGGCGTTCACCGCGCCCTTGTGGATCTGGACCCGCCCCCGGTACGTGTTCTGGCCGTGGCCTGCGCTGATCCCCTTCGAGATGATTGTGCTCTTCGTGTTCTTCCCGATGTGGAGCATCTTCGTGCCCGTGTCCGCCTGCTGGCGGTTGTTCACGACCGCGACGGAGTAGAACTCGCCGACCGAGTTGTCCCCCTGGAGGATGCAGCTCGGATACTTCCAGGTGATCGCGCTCCCCGTCTCGACCTGGGTCCACGAGATCTTGGAGTTCCGTCCGAGCGCCTTCCCGCGCTTCGTGACGAAGTTGTAGATCCCGCCCTTCCCGTCCTTGTCGCCCGGGTACCAGTTCTGGATCGTGGAGTACTTCACCTCGCCGTCGTCCAGGGCGATCAGCTCGACGACCGCGGCGTGGAGCTGGTTCTCGTCCCGCGCAGGTGCAGTGCATCCCTCGAGATATGATACATATGCACCCTTATCCGCAATAATCAGGGTGCGTTCGAACTGCCCAGTGTTCGCCGCGTTGATCCGGAAGTACGTGGACAGCTCCATCGGACACCGCACGCCCGGCGGGATGTATGCGAAGGACCCGTCGCTGAAGACCGCGGAGTTCAGGGCCGCGAAGAAGTTGTCGTTGAACGGCACCACGGTGCCGAGCCACTTCCGGACGAGGTCCGGGTGCTCCTTCACTGCGTCCGAGAACGAGGAGAAGATGATCCCGAGCTCATTCAGTTTCTCCTTGAACGTCGTCGCGACGGAGACGCTGTCGAAGACCGCGTCCACGGCGACCCCCGCGAGCGCGGCCCGCTCCTGGAGGGGGATGCCGAGCTTCTCGTACATCGCCTTGATCTCCGGGTCCACCTCGTTGTAGTTCGCGGGCTTCTTCTTCGGGGCCGCGTAGTAGTACGTGTCCTGGTAGTCGATCGGGCCATAGTGGATGTTCGCCCACTTCGGCTCCTTCATCGTGAGCCAGTGCCGGTACGCGCGGAGCCGCCAGTCAAGGAGCCACCCCGGCTCGCCCTTCTTTTCGGAGATGTACCGCACGATGTCCTCGCTCAGACCCTTCGGGGCGAACTCCTCCTCGATGTCCGTGACGAACCCGTGCTTGTACTCCTGTGGAGCGGAGTACTTCTCCTCGAGTTCCGCCTTCGTGACCATGATGTGCGCTCCGAACGCGAGGGCTTAGAAATCCCTTCGCCCCGCGACACTCATTCCTATATAACCGCGTTATAAATAGCTTCTGTCGCGGCTCTCCAGATGGGAACGAAGTCCTCACGGGAACCTTGGCGGGGAGGGGGAGTGTAAAGGATAAAGGACGCGCCGGACATCCCGCGGCGGTTGAGAGGGTTGGCCGCAACATCGTGTCCCGGATGCGGCGCGCCCCTGCAGTGGGTCGCGCAGTACAGTCAATGGTGGTGTGCGAAGGAACAGAAGTACTACCCGCCGGGGGGAGCCCCAGTGGCCCCGCAAGTCGCGGCACCCGCGCAGACGGCCGCGCCCGCGACGGCCCAGGCGGTCCCCTCCCTCTGGAACCTGAACTTCTACCGGATCCGGAAGAAGGTGCTCGCGATCACGGGCCAGTACTGGGTCGAGGACCAGGCCGGGACCCACCTCGCGTACAGCAAGCAGAAGCTCCTCCGGCTGAAGGAGGACATCCGCGTGTACACGGACGAGAGCATGGCGCGGGAGCTGTTCCAGATCCGGCAGACCCAGATCCTCGACATCTGGGGGACGTTCGCGATCGTGGACTCGGCGACGAACGCGGTCCTCGGGTACATCCGCCGGCGGGCGCTCACGTCCTCGTTCATCGCGGACGAGTGGGAGATGCGGGACCCGTACAACAACCTCGTCGGGGAGATCAAGGAGTCCACGGGCCGGGGGCTCGCGCGGAAGTACATCCCGGGCGGTGGCCTGATCCCGGAGAAGCTCACGATGACCCTCGGGGGCCAGCCGATCGCGACGATCAACCAGCAGTTCAAGATCATCGGCGACATCTGGGAGATCCAGTGCCTGAACGTGCCGGCGACGTTCGACCGGCGGGTGTTCCTCGGCGGGGTGCTCCTGATGGGGATGGTCGAGCGGGCGAGGAAGTAGCGGGAATCAACGCAGAGACTTCTTCCAGGCCGGTAGCACGCGGGCTGAGCAGACGACCCTGGCCGATCCCGAGGGCAACGTGGCCGACGTGGCCACGACGATCGGCCGCGACTGGGCACCGGTCCCGAATGGTCGTTCGGGCCTACCGAGACGCCGGGCCCGGTCGGCCGCATTGGGGTGAATTCTGGCGAGATTCTGAACAAAGCTCGTAGCCTTGGTTCTGCATCGCGCCCCAGAGGTAGCCCCCATGAACCCGACGAAAAGGCGCAAGCTTCGAATCGCAACGGTCGTCGTGGTCGCCTCCCTATGGATCGGGGCCGTCCTGGTGGCCTCCTCCGTCGTCACCGAGGCGGGAAGGTCCGGAAGCGGTGCGCCGCCCGTGCGGAGCGATGGGTCACCTACTGGCACCCTTCCGGCGGGCACAACGTCGACCACCCTTTCCCTGAAGACGGACGAAGCCGCGACGTGCCGGTACGCGACGACGTCGGGGGTTCCGTACAGTCGGATGAAGAACACGTTCTCCACGACCGGAGGGACATCGCACGCAACCTCGGTCGGCGGCCTCGAGGACGGGAACACGTACACGTTCTACGTGCGGTGCCGAGACTCTGACCGGAACGCGAACCTGGACGACTACCCGATCCGGTTTTCGATCCAGTCCGGGAACGACTGCGGGACCCCCTCCGCGAACGCCTACGGTGCCTGGAACGCCCCCGTCGGGACGCCCGACGCTTCCTTCGGACCCGCAGGGACCTGGAAGGTCGTCCCGAGCCCGAGCGTCGAGTCCGCGAACCCGGAGATTACCGTCGACAACACCCTGCAGGGGATCGAGGCGATCGCGCCGGACGACATCTGGGCGGTCGGGTTCGCGAACAACCCGAACGGCCCGCAGTACTCGATTCAGACCCTGGCCCTCCGCTGGGACGGAAGCGACTGGAGCATCGTCGCGACGCCCAACGCCCCGACGGACTGGAATCGGCTCTACGGGGTCGCGGCCACGTCCTCGGACGACATCTGGGCGGTCGGGACCTCGCAAGACGTGGCCCACGTGCCGCTGCGGACCCTCATCCAACACTGGGACGGGACGGCTTGGAGCATCGTGCCCTCCCCGAGCCCGGGCCCCGTCGTGAACGAGCTGCGGGCCGTGGCGGCCGTTTCCGCGAACGACGCGTGGGCCGTCGGCTTTTGCGCGGGATGGTACCGGTCGAGCACGCTCATCCTGCACTGGGACGGCGCGAGCTGGAGCCGGGTCCCGAGCCCGAATCCGAATGCCCAGTTCGCGAACAACGAGCTGTATGGGATCGCGGCGATCGCCCCGGACGACATCTGGGCCGTCGGCGTCACGGGCACCGACACCCACGCCTACGCGCCCCTCGCCCTGCACTGGGACGGCGCGGCCTGGACCGCGATCCCGACCGCGAACGGTGGCGGATACGGCGCGTTCTTCCGAAGCGTCTCCGGTTCCTCGTCCGGCGACGTGCTGGCGGTGGGCGCGAGCGTCTACCCCGCCGGCTTCGAGGGCGGCATCCGGCATCTCGCGTTCGCCGCCCATTGGGACGGGGCCGCGTGGACCCCAATCACGGACATCCGCGTCTTGGAACCGGATGAATACTACTATTCCACGAACTTCTACGGGGTCTCGGCCGTTGCGAGCGACTTCGCCTGGGTCGTCGGCGAGGCCTCAGGAGACGCGTGGCTGTTCCACTGGGACGGGACGTCCCTGACGGAAGTCCCGGCACCGGATCTCCCCTGGTACAGCACGCTCTATGCGGTGGACACCCTGACGGAGGATCTCGCGTGGGGCGTCGGCCGGTACGCGATCGAGGGCGAGAGCGGGACGAATACCCTCACTGAAGCGTACTCCGTCCCCTAGAAGGAGCTTCCGGGCGGCGACCGGGCCACTGCGATCGGGAATCTGAGCGTCGGTTACCACCCGGAGGGCCGCACAAGAGATCTATCCGAGCCGGCCGTTCACGGCAAGAGGATGGCACATTGTCAGCGAGATACTGGAGCGAAGCAGCGAAGGAGAGGATGGAGCCTGCGGGCATTTTCTACTATTGGAAGGGAGAACGGCCTCGGCACCCGAACGCGCCACAGTTGGACGGGACGGGATAGATCCGAATTGAGGCCGCCGATCGCGCAGCCGGAGCTTTCACAACTCGTTGGGACACTCAACCGAAGGTCAACGCGCGGACGTCCGGTGTTTACTTGCGCGCCGATCCCAAGGACATGAGCATCCTGGATGGACGCGACGATTGGCAACGCGCGGAGTTGATCGCAGAGCGGCTCGAGCATTGGAAGTCAATCACCAACGCCTGAGATCGGCGATGCACGGCCACCCCGCTGCCTTCTCGGTAGTCATGAGTTCGCTCGTGTCGCCCGGCATGCCTCGGAATGTCGTGTCCCGAGTCATCTGCAAGACACCCGGTTTCCATTGCACCCTGGGTTCGGAGTCCACGGCAGATTTCATCGTACCAGGCAAATTGGCAGTGCTCCCGACGGGAACTGAGCGCCGTACTGTTGACCCATGACAACGGGGCAAAGGGAGAAAAGGAACTCAGTTGTTTCCTGTTCAGTCACACGGTGAGTCTCGACGGGAGGAGTTCCCGGACCTCAAACGCCCCTCCGCAGCTTCGCCCACACAGTCCCCCTATTCAGCCTGTTCTACTTCGCTTGGGCGGGCACGGACATCTGGCTCCCTCTGAAGGTCTTCATGTGGGGACTCTTGCTTTTTGGCAGCATACCGATGATTGCATACCTGGAAGCGATGAAGTCGAAGATGGCACAATATGTACCCGGATTGAAGGAACTGGTAACTCTACCCAAAGACCGCTTTCTTGCCGCGCCTACACCGCTCACCCGACTTACGCAGCTTCTACCAAGCGGAAAGTTGTTCTCGGTTTTCGTGGTC
This sequence comes from Methanobacteriota archaeon, assembly GCA_020029475.1. Classification (GTDB taxonomy): domain Archaea; phylum Thermoplasmatota; class Thermoplasmata; order RBG-16-68-12; family RBG-16-68-12; genus EA-19. The sequence continues at coordinate 45,363 of JAIBJG010000020.1, forward strand.
GAACACGGCGTGCTCTACCTCCTGGTCATGTATGTCGCAGTCACATCAACCCAATACTTCGTCCTCGGCATCCAAGTCCTTTACCCGCTGTACGTAGGGTGGCTCTTCGTCTTCCTGCGAGTTCAACTAAGCCGCGGCTCGCTCTAGTGCATCCCTCCGCAACGCTGTAAGGCAATGCTCCCGACGGGATTCGAACCCGTGCCGGAAGCTCGAGAGGCTTCCATCCTTGGCCGCTAGACTACGGGAGCGCGGGGTCGCGCTAAGAGCGGGACCGCCATAAACGTTTGCGGGCGGTGGAAACCCTTTTACCGCCGGCTGGGGCTCGTGCATCCGTGAAGCTCGTGTACTGCGGGAATTGCGACGCGGTGTCCGCCCTCGCGACGATGGAGAGGGAGGCATGCCACACGTGCGGCAAAACCGCGGTGCGAATCGACGTCCCGAGACCGTGGCAGTACTGGGTCGCAATCGCCGTGATCCTCACGGGCTCCGCGATCCTCTTCCTTTCGTACATCCCGGAGATCCAGTTCCGGTTCCTCGTCCTTCTCCCGTTCCTCGGACTCGGCCTCTTCCTCTCGACCTGGGCAATGCGGGTGTCCAAGGACCGGGCCCTGGAAGCGGGGCGGGCACGGGGGAAGGGGAAGGAGGCATGAAGGTCGCCCTCGCGCAGCTTGCGCCGAAGCTCCTCGACAAAGCCGCGAACCTCGCGAGAATCGAGAGGACCGTCGCGAAGGCGGGAGCAGACCTCGCGATGTTCGGGGAGCTCTTCCTGACGGGGTACATGGCGCGGGACGCGTTCCCCCGGCTTGCGGAAACGGTGCCGGGCCCCGCCACGGACCGGCTCTCGACAATCGCGTCCGAGTATGGGGCGCACGTCCTCGTCGGGATGCCGGAGCGGGATCCGAAGGGACGCCACCTGTTCAACACGAGCGTCCTCGTCGCCCCGGACGGGCGGCTGTGGCGGTACCGGAAGATCCACCCCGCGAACTTCGGCCCCTTCGAGGAAGGGCTGTACTTCGGCCGGGGCTCCGACCCCGTTCTCGCGGACACGAAGCTCGGGAAGCTCGGGCTCCTGATCTGTTACGACGCGTTCTTCCCGGAGCTCGCGAAGATCTATGCGCTCCAGGGGGCGGACGCGGTCGCGGCGATCAGTGCGGCGCCCGCGACGAGCAAGGCGTTCTTCGACAAGATCCTCCCCGCACGCGCGATCGAGAACACGGTCTTCGTGCTCTACGTGAACCTCGTCGGCACGGAGCTCAACGTCGTGTTCCAGGGCGGGACCCAGGGGATCGGGCCGCGGGGGGAGGACCTCGGTCGGGCGAAGGACTTCGAGGAGGGCGTCGTGATCGCGGACGTGGACCTCCGGCACCTCCGGGTGGCGCGCGAGTTCCGTCCCACGATCCGGGATACGCGGCAGGACCTTGTCGACGCGGCCTCGGGGCGACGCACGCCTCGGAAGGCGAAGCGCCGGGATGCGACGTAGAGATCGTACACCGCGATCACAACGTGCGCGACGCCCGCCACGAGGACCGGAGTCGACGCGGATCCCTGATCCGGCGACGAGCCTCTCTCGCAGGGATAACAGTTCCGGGTTCGGGCGCACTACAGACTCTCTCCCGCACGACGCCAACAAAGCCTTTAATACGATAGGAGTTCTCGCTCGGCGCTCTTCTCAGAGAGCCCGATGAATCGTGAGGTTCGCAAGAACTGAAGGAGGTCTCTAATGGCGAAGGCGATCTACGTGCGTTTCGAGCTCCCGAAGGACCTGACGGACAAGGTCTACCAGGTCGTGGAGGTCGCGAAGGAGAGCGGGAAGATCCGCAAGGGGACGAACGAGGTCACGAAGCTCGTGGAGCGGGGCGAGGCCCAGTTCGTCGTGATGGCGGAGGACGTGCAACCCGAGGAGATCCTCGCCCACATGCCCCTCCTGTGCGAGGAGAAGGGGATCCCGTACGCGTACGTCCCTTCGAAGCAGGAGCTCGGGGTCGCGTGCGGCCTCGGGAAGGCGACCGCGAGCATCGCGATCCTCGACCCCGGGAAGGCGAAACCGATGATGGACGACCTCGTGAACAAGCTCCGTGCGCTGAGGAAGTAGGGTCGAGCGGCGATGGCGGAAGAGGAAGGCTTCGAGGCGGAGGTCGTCGAGATCGTCGGCCGGACGGGCATGACGGGGGAGGCGACCCAGGTGAAGGTCCGCGTCCGGACCGGGCCCGACAAGGGGCGCATCATCACGCGGAACGTGAAGGGGGCGATCGCGATCGGGGACGTCCTCGTCCTCCGCGAGACGGCCCGCGAGGCCCGCAAGCTGAGCGTGAGGTGATTATCTCGTGCCGATCACGCGACCCTGCTCCTTTTGCGGGAACGACATCGAGCCCGGGACGGGGAAGATGTTCATCCGCCGGGACGGAACGATCCACTTCTTCTGCTCGAGCAAGTGCGAGCGGAACCTCCTGAACCTCGGGCGGCAGGCCCGGTGGGTGCCGTGGACGAAGCACTTCCGGCGGGCGAAGGGGCTCGTCGAGGAGGAGGCCCCCGCCGCGATCCCCGGAGCCCCGGAGGAGGTCGGCGCACTCCTCTCCGTCGAGGCGCCGAAGGGCAAGGCGATCCCCGCGGACATCGTCGATCTGATCGACCACCGCCTCGGCCCCGGACTCGCGAGGGCGGACGCGGAGCGCCACTTCGCGACGTTCGCGAACTCAGACGCCTTGAAGGTCCAGATCACCCCGTGGTACCGGAAGAAGCATGGCGGGAAGCACGTGGAGAAGATCGAGGTCCAGGAGTTCATGTCCTTCCTCCAGACCCCGCAGGGGCGGAACACGCTGAAGCGGTGGCTCGACGAGGAAGCGAAGCGGGTGAAGGGCCGTCGGGGCGGCGAGGACGAAGAGGCCCCGAAGGTCGAGGCAAAGACCGCGAAGAAGGCGAAGAAGGGGGCGTGACCCCGTGGCCCGGGAGCGCACGTTCGTCCTACTGAAACCGGACGCGGTCCAACGGGCCCTCGTCGGCGCAATCGTCGAGCGGTTCGAGCGGCGGGGGCTGAAGCTCGTCGCGATGAAGACGACGAAGGTCTCCAGGGAGCTCGCGGAGACGTACTACCTGGAGCACAAGGGGAAGCCGTTCTTCGCCGCCCTCGTCAAGTACATTACGTCCGCCCCTTCCGTGGCCATCGTCCTGGAGGGTGACGAGGCCGTCGCGGTCGTCCGGAAGATGATGGGGAAGACGAACGCGGCGGAGGCGGAACCCGGGACGATCCGCGGGGACTTCGGGATCCAGATCGGCCGGAACCTCATCCACGGGTCCGACTCCGTCCCGACCGCGAAGCGGGAGATCGGCCTGTTCTTCGCGCCCGCGGAGCTCCTCGACTACGCGCGCGTCGACGAGGCCTGGGTGTACGAGTAGGGAGCGGGGCGCGGGCCCGCAAGTTCTATTACGGCACGTCGTCTACGAATCGCGTCCATGGGAGCGTACATCCGCCAGCCCATCGTCTCCGTCCTCGGCCACGTGGACCACGGCAAGTCCAGCCTCCTCGACCAGATCCGCGGGACGAGCGTCGTCTCCCGGGAGGCGGGGGGGATCACCCAGCACATCGGGGCGACGGAGGTCCCCCTCGAGGCGATCCTCCGGATCTGCGGCGACCTCGTGAAGGGGAAGACGTTCAAGATTCCCGGGCTCCTGTTCATCGACACCCCGGGGCACGTCGCGTTCACGACCCTGCGGGCCCGGGGCGGGGCCCTCGCGGACCTCGCGGTCCTCGTCGTGGACGTGAACGAGGGGTTCCGCCCGCAGACGATCGAGTCCCTCAACATCCTGAAGCGATACAAGACCCCGTTCCTCGTCGCCGGGAACAAGATTGATATGGTGCCCGGCTGGCGGAAGATCGAGAAGGTCCCGTTCGCGGTCGCGTACGCGGAGCAGGGGCAATCCGTGCGGGAGGAACTCGACCGCCGGCTGTACGATCTCGTCGGAAAGTTCTACGAGCACGGGTTCACGGCGGAACGGTACGACCGGATCCAGGACTTCGCGACGACGGTCGCGATCGTCCCGACGAGCGCGAAGCACGGGGTCGGGATCCCGGAGCTCCTCCTGATGCTGATCGGGCTCGCGCAGCGGTTCCTGGAGGACTCCCTGAAGGTCCCGGAGGGCCCCGCGGAGGGGACGATCCTCGAGGTGAAAGAGGAGAAGGGGCTCGGCCCGACCCTGGACGCGATCATCTACAAGGGGGTCCTGAACCGCGGGGACGTCATCGTCCTCGGCGCGGCCGGGAAGCCGATCGTGACGAAGGTGAGGGCGATCCTCCGGCCGAGGCCCCTGGACGAGATCCGGGACCCGCAGGACCGGTTCGACTCCGTGGACAAGGTGACCGCCGCCGCGGGGGTGAAGATCTCCGCGAGCGACCTGGAGGGCGCCCTCGCCGGGGCCCCGCTCCGGGAGGCGAAGCCCCGGAACCTGAAGGAGGTCGTCGCCGCCGTCGCGGCGGAGACCGTTCCGAAGGTCGAGACCTCGGACGAGGGGATCCTCGTGAAGGCGGACGCCCTCGGCTCCCTCGAAGCGATCGCGTACGAGTGCAAGGCCTCGGAGACCCCGATCAAGTTCGCCCGGGTCGGGCCCGTCTCCCGGCGGGACGTGATCGACGCGGCGACCGCGCCGGAGCCCCTCCACCGCGTGATCCTCGCGTTCAACGTCCCCGTCCTCGACGACGCGAAGGAGGAGCTCGCGAAGCACCCGGACGTGAAGATCCTCCAGGGGGACGTGATCTACGGCCTCCTCCAGGAGTACCAGGCGTGGGTGGAGCAGCGGACGCAGGAGATCGACGCGGCCCGCCGGCTCCAGCTCCCCCACCCCGCGAAGCTCCTGTTCCTCCCGGAGTTCGTGTTCCGCGCGAGCAAGCCCGCGATCTTCGGGGTCCGGGTGCTCGCGGGGCGGCTGCGTCCCGGGCTCCCGCTGATGCGGGCGGACGGGAAGCCCCTCGGGCGGGTGCGGTCGATCCGGAAGGGGGAGGACGTCGTCACGGAGGCCGTGGCGGGCGCGGAGGTCGCGATCGCCGTCGACGGCGTCACCGTGGGCCGCCAGGTGAACGGCGGGGACATCCTGTACGTGGACCTTCCGGAGGAGGCCGCCCGGCAGTTGCGGGACAAGCCCCTGAACCCGGACGAGAAGATGGCCCTCGAGGAGATCGCGAAGATCAAGAGGAGGACGGACCGATTTTGGGGGATGTAAAACCGGAAGAGCTGCAGAGGCTGCTGCCCGTGCGGCTCCAGTGCAAGGACTGCGACAAGTGGTACGGCCAGGAGGACGACGAGTACGGGCCGTGCATGTACAAGAACGCCCGGAAGGAGCAGCGGTACATCACGTACGGGTACCACGAGTGCGACGAGGTCGAGGAACTGACGAGGAGGGTCGAGCTGTGGCAGAAACGGAAGTCCGGGTCCTCCGGAAGCGGGACCTGAGCTGGGCGATCCGCCTCACGGACCTTGAGCACTGGGGGTACACCCGCGCGGACTTCGAGCGCCTCCTCGCCCTCGAGCCCGAGGGGTGCTTCGTCGCCGTCGTCGGCGGGAAGCGTGCGGGGATCACGTGCTCGATCACGTACAGCAAGCTCGCGTTCATCGGCGCGGTGATCGTGGACCCGGAGATGCGGGGGAAGCACATCGGGGAGGCGTTGATGCAGGCGACCCTCGACTTCCTGGACCGGAGGGGCGTGGAGACCGCCCGCCTGAACGCGTACCTGAACGTGATCCCGTTCTACGAGCGGCTCGGGTTCCATCGGGAGTACGAGAACGTCCGATACCATGGGAACGTCGCCGCGTCCGGGTCGCCGGGCGGGGGACGTCCCGCCTCGGCGGAGGACCTCCCCGCGATCGCGCACTTCGACTCCTTCTATTTCGGCGCCTCCCGGGAACGACTCCTCGCTCGCCTATTCCAGGAGTTCCCCGAGCATTTCCTCGTCGCGCGAGACGAGGGCGGGGTCCGCGGGTACATCGTCGCGAGCGCGGACGTCGGGGCCGCGGAGATCGGCCCGTGGGTCGCGAACCCCACGATGCCGGAGGTCGCGGGGGACCTCCTCCACGGCCTCCTGTCCCGGCTCGGGCCTACCCGCATCGGGCTCACGGCCCCCACCCCGAACGAGAACCACGAGAGGATGGCGGGGGAGCTGAGGTTGGAGACCGCGTTCCGGACCCTCCGGATGTACCGCGGGCGGGACGCGTACCACGGATTGCCGAAGGGGATCTTCGCGCTCGCGGGGCTCGAAAAGGGATAACGGGCCGGAAAGGGTGAAATAACGGCGGGGCCTACGCGCGCCGCGTGAGCGAGAAGCGGCTCCTCGCGGTCCTCGGCTTCCTCCTCGCGCTGATCGGGGGGATTCTCGTCCTCGCGGATTCGCTGACCGGGATCCGGGGGAACACGAGCCTCGACGAGCTCGCCCTTCGGGCCGTCGGCGTGATCCTCGGGATCGCCGCGTTCCTCGGCGGGCTGTTCATCTACAAGGGCCGGATGAGCACGGGCGGGCTCCTCACGATCGTCATCGGCGTGCTGATCTTCATCCTCAATGCGGGAGGCCTCCTCGAGACCGTCCTCGTGATCATCGGGGGCGTCCTCGGGGTCGTGGGCTCCGAGGCCCGCGCGACGCCGTGAGTCGTTCCCCTCCTAGGGAATCGTGCGAGAATCTTTATCACCAACCTTCCGCATCCGAGCGCGGAGCCTCCATGCCGCCGGTCCGCGTCCGCACGTACATCCGGGGCCTCGACGAGCAGCTCCAGGGGAGCATCCCCAAGGCGCACATCGTCCTCCTCGCGGGGAAGTCCGGGACGATGAAGTCCTCCGTCGC
>JAIBJG010000072.1 GCA_020029475.1 Methanobacteriota archaeon
GGTCCTCAGCGTCACGCGGTCCTGCGACCTCATCATCCTGATGGTGGACGTGTTCGAGACGAACGTCCAGGTCCTCGTCGAGGAGCTGTACCTCGCGAACATCCGCCTGAACCAGAAGCCTGCGGACGTCGTGATTTCGAAGGCGAACCGCGGGGGCCTCGTGATCAACCCGACCGTGAAGCTGAGGTCGATCGACGAGGAGACGATCGCGGACATCTGCCGGGAGTGGGGCGTCCTGAACGGGACGATCGTCGTCCGGGAGGACCTCACCGCGGACCGCCTCATCGACGTCCTGGCGGGGAACCGGACGTACCTGCCCGCCTTCGTCGTCCTGAACAAGATCGATCTCGTCACCCCGGACTACCTGAAGACCGTGGAGGCGCGACTGAAGGGCTGGAAGATCCTCCCGGTTTCCGCGATGAACGGCGTGGGGCTCGACCCGCTGCGGGAGGAGATCTACAACTCGTTGCGCTTCATGCGGGTGTATCTGAAGCCCCAGGGGAAGGAGGCGGACCTCCGGGAGCCGCTGATCGTCCGCGAAGGTTCGACGGTGGGGGAGGTGTGCGACTCGATCCACCGGGACTTCCGCAAGAAGTTCCGGTACGCGAACGTGTGGGGGAAGTCCGCGGTGTTCCCGGGTCAGAAGGTCGGCGTGAACCTCGTCCTCCATGAGGGCGACGTCCTCACGATCGTGGTCCGGAAGCAGTGACGTCCCCGCCATGCGGCCTACGCGAGGTGGTGCATCTTCCGGAGGTCGTCCGCGAACCGCTGGAGGGACTCCGGGATCCCAAGGCCCTCGAGGGGCTGGCCGAGCGGGATCCCCCGCTCCTTCTTCAGCCGCCACACCTCGGAATTGAACGCCTCGAGCTCCGGGGTGAGCTTCGTGAGCTCCTCCCGGACCCCCGCCCGGAGGCTCGGGAACAGCTCCCCGTGGACGCTCCCGCCGTACACCTCCCGCCAGATCTTGTCCGTGCAGAACGGGACGATCGGTGCGAGGAGCCGGAGGAGGTCCTGGAGGACCGCGTGGAGCGTGTACACGGCCCCGCCGTCCCCCTCGTACGCCCGGGCCTTCACCATCTCGACGTAGTGCGGGGCGAACCGGTTCCAGAGGAACTCCCGGCAACGGTTCGAGGGGACGAACATGTTGTGGTCCTCGTACGCCCCGCGACACTCCGCGACGAGCACGTTCATCTCTGCGAGGATCCACTCGTCCGAGGCCTTCAGCTTCCCCGCGGGGACCGGCGGGAACATCGAGATGAACCGGGCGACGTTCCACAGCTTCGTGATGAACTTGCGGGCGCCGCCGATCTTCTCCTCGGAGATCCGGAAGTCCTCCCCGGGCCCCGTCTCGCTCGCCCCGAAGTACCGGATCGCGTCCGCCCCGTGCGCGTCGATCAGGGGGTCCGCGGGGACGTAGTTCCCCGTCGTCCGGTGCATCGCCCGCCCGTGGGCGTCGAGGCCGAGGCCGTGGATCATCACGTCGTGGAACGGCTTCTTCCCGTGGACGAGGTACGATTTCAGGGTCGTGTAGTACAGCCACGTCCGGACGATCTCCCGCCCCTGGGGCCGCAGGTGGACGGGGAAGTTCTCCTCGAAGAAGCCGTCGTCGATCCGGTACCGGCTGACCCAGAGGTTCGAGCAGCTCGAGTCCATCCAGGTGTCGAAGACGCGGTCCTCCCCGACGAACTCCGTGCCCGCGCAGTTCGGGCACTCGTCGAACGGGGCGGGATCCTTCCAAGGTCGGTAGTACTTCCCGGGTTTCGGGACGAGCGCGAGGTTGCACTTCTTGCAGGTCCACAGCGGGATCTCCGTGTGGTAGTACCGCCGACGGCTCACGGGCCAGTCGATCGTCAGGGAGTCGATCCAGTCCAGGAGGAGCTGCCGGTGCCGGGGCGGATGGAACGCCATCTCGTGCGCGATCCTGCGGAGGGCCTCCCGGTGGTCGAGCTGCTTCAGGTACCACGCGTCCTGGGAGAGGAACTCCACGGGGGTCCGGCTCCGCTCGCACAGCGGCGTCTTGTGCTGGATCGCCTCCGTCTTCTCCAGGAGGCCCTGGGCCTGCAGGGCGAGGAGGACCTTCGCCCGCGCCTCCTCCACGGCCAAGCCGGCGAACGGCCCCGCGACCTTCGTCATCCGGCCCTGTTCGTCGATCGCCTTCACGGGGTCGAGCTGGAGCTCGCGGAAGAGCCGGACGTCCACCATGTCCCCGTACGAACAGATCATCGCGGCCCCGCTCCCGAAGTCCATCTTCGCCCCCGGGTGCGCGACGACGGGCGCGGCCCCGCCAAAGATCGCGACCTTCGCGGTCTTCCCCACCGCGTCCCGCCACCGCGCGTCCTCGGGGTGGACGATCACGGCGCGGCACGCGGGGAGGAGCTCGGGGCGGGTCGTCGCGATCGTCACGGAGCCCCCGCCCTCGAGGGGGAACCGGATCCACGCGAGGGTGGACGGGACCTCCTCGTACAGGATGTCCGCCTCCGCGAGCGGGGTGCCGCACGCCACGCAGTAGAACGTCGGCCGCTCCCCGCGGTAGAAGAGCCCCTTGTTGAACAGGTCGATGAAGATCCCCTGGCTGTACGCCCGGTACGCGTCGGAGTCCGTGTAGTACGTGTTCGCGAGGTCCATCGTCATCCCCATCCGGCGGGCGATCTCGAGGATCCCCTCCCCGATGCGGGAGATCTCCTCCCGGCACTTCGCGATGAACTCCTCGCGGTCCCACTCGTGGAGGGGCTTGCGGTACTTCCTCTCCACGGTCCGCTCGATGTTGATCCCGTTCCGATCGAGTCCCATTGGGAAGAGGACCGCCTTCCCGAGCATCCGCTGGGCCCGCGCGACCATGTCGATCAGGGAGTACCCGACGACGGCCCCGGGGTGCCAGTCCCCGCTCGGGTACGGCGGGGGCGTGTCGATCACGAACGTCGGCCCCCGGTCCGGGTTGAACGCGTACAACGCGGGCTCCGCGGCCCACGCCGCGAGGAGCTCCCGCTCGACCGCGAGGTCCCACTGCTTCCCCTTCAACTTGGGCTCGGCCATGGCGGTTCGCGCCTCGTAAGGTCGAGGGGCTAAAAGCCTTGCCCGTCCCCCCGCCCGCTCGCCATCAAATTAGAGAACCGGGCGAGAACGGTTATGTATCCCCGGCGGGGGATGGGGAGGCGAGAGGTCTCTTCCGGGGTCCTGCCCATGGAGCAACGCCGGCATCTGAAGGCGAAGATCTGCCTCGTGGGCGAGGCCGCGGTCGGGAAGACCTCCCTGATCCGCCGGTACGTGGAGAGCCAGTTCAGCGACGCGTACCTGATGACGATCGGGGTGAAGGTCTCGAAGAAGCGCCTCGAGATCCCGGTGCCGGGGGAGCCCGTCGCGTCCCTCCTCGAGCTCTCGGTGTGGGACGTGATGGGCCAGCCGAAGTTCCGGGAGCTCCTCCAGGAGGCGTACTTCACGGGGGTCTCCGGGATCATCGGGGTCGCGGACCTCACCCGCCCGGACACCGTCACGGCCCTGTACGAGTGGATCGACCGGGTGGACCGGGTCACGAGCCAGGCGCCTCTCATCCTCGCCGGGAACAAGGCGGACCTCGTCCCGAAGGAGAAGCTCCGGACCGGGGACATCGAGGGCCTCGCTCAGGCGTTCCACGCGGAGTGGCGGATCACGTCCGCGAAGACGGGGAAGAACGTCGAGGAGGTGTTCCAGCTCCTCGGCGGTCGAATCGTGGACCGCGCGGTGAAGGCCCGCCCCATGATCGGGATCGCCCGGGCGGGACCGCCGGTACCGCCCGCGGCGGGGGGCGCCGAGGCCTCGAAGACCGACTGACCTGCGTTAGCGGGCCCGTGGCGGGAGCCGCACCCTCCCCTCCTTGACGGAGACCTTCGTCACGTCGAACCGCTCCGCGAGTCCTCCCACGATCTCCCGGCAAGAGGCGACGTGGATGGGCGGGTCGAAGCGAATCGCGATCCGGGCACCCGCCCCCAGCAGGGAGCGCCGCACGGTCACGTACGCGGTGTGCTTCGACGCCTTGGGGAAGGACCCCCGACCCGGGAACGCGACGGTCAGGGCAATCCCCGCGCAGACCCTTTCCACCTCCTCCCGCAGACGTGCGGGATCGCCGACCGACACCTCCACACCGAGCCTCGCGATCGTCGCGGGTCCCTCGCGGTGACGGCCCTTCCGCTCCTTCTTCAAGGGAGACGACGCGCGGAGCCAGTCCTCCCCCTCCCGCGGGCCCCAGACCCAGGGCGGTTGGGGCGGGGACACCGGCTCCCGCTTCGCCATGAACCGGATAGCGCGTCGGCGGTCGTTAAGCCTACTCGATGTACCTCAGCGCCTCCGCAGGAGGGATTCTCGACGCCCGCAAGGCGGGGGACACCGTCGCCGCGACCGTCGCGCCGAGGGCGATCATCGTGATCACCGCCAGGTTCAGCCACGGGATCACGAAGGTCGCGAAGTCCGCGAAGAGGACCGTGTACACCTTGTACGCGAGGACGACCCCGAGGGCGACCCCGACGAGGATGCCGAGGGCCGCGATGAACGCGATCTCGATCAGGAAGGACCGGAGGACCATCTGACGGGTGAAGCCGATCGCGCGCAGCGCGCCGATCTGTTGCCGTCGCTCGACGACGGCGCGGGTCGTCACGACTCCGAGGCCCGCGATCCCGACCATCAGCCCGATGCCGAGGTACGCCTGCATCAACGAGAGGACCTGTTGGGACGCGTCGAACGCCCGCCCGATCTCCTCCCGGATGTCGATCGTGCGGAGCCCGTACTGGAAGAAGATCCGCTCGAGCTCGCCCCTCAACTCCTGCGCATCCACCCCCGGCGCGAGTTGGAAGAAGTACGCCGTGTACGTGCGAGAGACGTTGAACGTGTCCTTCACGACGGCCTGGTCCGCGAAGATCCCCGACGTGAACTGGAGCGCCTGCTCGAGGACCCCGAGGATGATCAGGCGGACCTGTCGACCCTCCCCATCCGTGACGATGACGGCGTCCCCGGGGGACGCGCGGAGTCCGCCCCCGAAGCCCACGAACTGGCTCGGCCCCGCCGCGGAGCGGTCCACGACCGCGTACGAGTGGTTCAGGGAGAGCGCCTTCCACACCCCGGTCGCGTTCGCCGTCCGCAGGTCGACCGTGGTCCCGTTCGCGTCCCGGATGGACGGCAGGTGGTCGTGGAATTCGTACCGGTTCGACTCCACGAGGAAGTTGTCGATCCCCCAGAGGGTGTAGTCGAACTGATCCGTGGAGTTCTCCAGGTGGACCTTCGAGGGGAGCACCGTCGCGGACGCGACCCCGCGGTCCCCTCCCAGGAATTGATCGGGGGTGAGGTTCTCCCACAGGATCCTCCGGAACTCCGGGATCTCGCCGTACGTCCCCGTGAACCCGACGATGTCGTAGCCTCCGGATTGTTCGTCGATGAACCGATCGACGCTCGCGCCCTGTAGGGCTTGGACCATGGAGATTACGGTGACCGTGAACAGGATCAGGGCGAACATCGCGAGGGTCATCCCCGTGCGGAAGGGGCGCTCCGTCGGGTACGACATCGCGATCCGGGCCGCGGGCCGGCCCTTCCGCCGCGACCCTGCGACCAGGAGCGCCTTCAGGACGGGGGCCGCGTTGAACACGGCGACGAGGATCCCGCCGAGCACGAGGAGGAGGCCGATCGCGACGAAGAGGACGGACTCCTCGTCCTGCCGCAGGTTCACGAAGTGCCACGGACCGAGCTGCCACGTGAGGTTCGCGAGGCCCGCGGCCGTGACGGGCCACCGGGCGGGGACCCAGCGGGAGGCGGCGACCGCGAGGCCGAGGGCGAGCAGGGGGACCCCGGCGACCTTCCCCAGGCTGTAGTCCGCGAGGAAGCCGTAGGCGAGCCCCGCCCCACCGAGGAATGAGAGGAGGGCTCCCGCCCCGAGGAACAGGGTCGCGTGGTGCCCCTCCGGCTCCTTGAGGTCCCGCACGGCCCGGACGACGTTCAGGCGGGAGATCCGCCAGGCGGCGAGGGCGACGGAGGCGAACGTCATCACCGCCCCCGCCGCGAAGGCGAGGAGCAGGCTCGCGGGATCGAAGTAGAACTCGACCCTCACCCCGTTGTCGAGGGGCACGAGGATCGCGAAGAAGTAGATCATCACGGCGCCGAGGGCGAGGCCCGCGAGGGACCCGAGGGCCGCCGCGGTGAGCGCGAACGCGGAGCCCTCCAGGAGGAACGCGGTCGTGAGGTCGGACCGCTGGAGGCCGATCGCGCGGGCCACCCCCATCTCCGGCTTCCGTTCCTCCGCCATCATCACGAAGATGTTCACGATCAGCAGGAGGCCCGCCACGACGCTGAACGCCCCCATCACGAGGAAGAGCTCCGTCGCGTCGCGGCCGAGCTGCCGCGCGGAGTCGAGGCCGTCTTCCTTCACCGGGGAGGCGACGAGGTCCCACCCGTTCGCCGCGATCACGAGGGTCGCGTCCCGCGTGACCCGAGAGGATAGCGCTACGCCGTCCTCGACGCCCCCGACGTTCGAGATCCGCACGAGGTTCACCCGCCCCGACTCGCGGAACGAGGACTGCGCGTCCTGCAGGGCCATGAACACAATCGGGCGGAGGTCCCAGTTCCCCTTCCCCGCATCCGCGACGCTCGCCTCCACCCGGCGGTACACAATCGACTGGTTCGTCGTCCCGTAGAACAGGGTCAGGACGTCGTCGCGGCTCGCGTTCAGGAGGCCCGCGGCCCTTTCGTTCAGAACGACGGAGGAGGCGGGCAGGGTGGACAGCGGGACCGCGGCGCCGTCCCTCCGGACGAGGTCTCCGAAGCCCGCCTCCTGCGCCTCGTCGAGCCCGATCACGGTGACGTCCTGGCTCCCCTTGCTCCCGTTCGGGTTCCGGACGGGCATCCGCTTCACGAGGGCGGGGGCGAGTCCGTCGATCGGGGAGGAACGGTCCTCGAGGCCGGACCTCAGGGCGGGGACCACGCTTTCGTTGAACGACAGGAGATTCCCGTCCACCTCCTTCGACACGGTCTCGTCGACGAGGTCGAGGCGGTCGTACACGTTCTGCACGAAGATGTGGTTCAGCGTGTCCCCCACGACGAGGGACGAGGAGATGATCGCGGTGCCGACGAGGAGGCCGAGCACGGCGATCGCGACCCGCCCCTTCCGCCGCGCGAGGTTCCGCGCGGCCATCCGGGCGAGCATCGGCTTCCGGAGGGCAAGACCCGCGACGATTCCCGCGAGGACGAGGACCACGACGGCGGGCCCAAGGGCGTCCGTCACGCGCCCACCCTACCCGGCGCGACCTCCTCGACGATCTGTCCGTTCTTCATCCGGAGGATCCGGTCCGCGTACGCACCGATCGCGGGGTCGTGGGTGACGACGACGAACGTCTGGCGGTTCCCGCGGTTCGTCTCGTGGAGGAGCTGCATCACCTGCGCGCTCGTGTCGCTGTCCAGGTTCCCCGTGGGCTCGTCCGCCCACACGATCGCGGGGCGGTTCGCGAGGGCCCTCGCGACCGCGACCCGCTGCTGCTGGCCCGCGCTGAGCTCGGAGGGCTTGTGGCGGGCGAACTCCGCGAGGCCGACGGCCCCGAGGACCTCCTGGGCCCGCACGCGGGCGTCCTTCGGGGCGACCCCCGCCACGAGGAGCGGGAGCTCCACGTTCTCGAGCGCGTCGAGGACGGGGAGGAGGTTGTACGACTGGAAGATGAAGCCCATCCGGAGGGCCCGGTACTTCGTCTTCGCGCGGT
>JAIBJG010000073.1 GCA_020029475.1 Methanobacteriota archaeon
GGAGTGCCCGGAGTGCGGGCGGTCCCTCGTCCTCGAGGAGGGGTGCGCGAAGTGCCGCCACTGCGGGTACTCGGAGTGCTGAGGCGGCGGCTCGCAACCCTTTAGCCAGGGCCCGGGATAGCGTCGCCGATGGACCCGCGCCGGATCCTCGCGGTCGCCACAATCGCGACCCTCCTGTCCGCGGCGGTCGTGGTGGGGGCGTTGCGGTCTCCGCCCGCGCCCGCGACCCGTGAGGCGGTCGGGACGGGTCTCGCGTGGCCGGTGAGCCTCGCGCTCGTCGCCGATGCGGGGAGTTCGGGTCTCCCCCGGGGGTCCGTCCTGTTCTCGGAGCGGCTCACGGGGCACGTCCGGGCGATCGTCCCGGGGCAGCCGGTGCTCGCCACGCTCGTGAACGTCACGGTGGCGACGAACGGGGAGCAGGGCCTCCTCGGCCTCGCCCTGGACCCCTCCTTCGCGAGCCGACCGTGGCTATACCTCTACTACACGTACACGAATGGGACCACGGGTCTCGAGACGAACCGGGTCGTCCGCTGGTGGCTCGGTCCGAATGCCCCGCCGGGCCCTCCGTACGAGGCGGTCCTCCTGGACGGGATCCCCGCGGGGACGAACCACAATGGCGGGATCCTCGGGTTCGCGCCAGACGGGACGCTGTTCGTCACGACGGGGGACACCGGGGTGCCGGGGAACGCGCAGGACAACGCCAGCCTCTCCGGGAAGGTCCTCCGGATGAACCCGGACGGCTCGGTACCCGCCGGCAACCCGATCCCCGGGTCCCTCGTGTATACCCTCGGCCACCGGAACGTGTTCGGGCTCGCGTTCCACCCCGTGACGGGCACGCCCTTCGTCAGCGAGAACGGCCCGGACCGGAACGACGAGGTGAACGTCCTGGCGCCCGGGAGGAACTACGGGTGGCCGATCGGCACGGGCCCCCTCGGGGACCCGAGGTTCGTGGACCCGATCCTCACGTATCCATCCGTGATCGCGCCCACCGGCCTCGCGTTCTACACCGTCGACCCCTCGTTCGAGTGGCGGAACGACCTGTTCCTCGGGGATTGGAACCGCGGGAACCTCCACCGGATCCTCCTCGTCGGCCCGGACTTCCGCGCCGTCGCGGGGGACACGCTCGTCGACTCCGTCGGGCCGAACGGGATCCTGGACGTGGAGGACGGCCGGGACGGATACCTGTACTATTCCACCGGGGACGCCATCTATCGCGTGATGAAGTCGATCGAGACGCCGGACGAGCGGATTCTGATTCTGGGAGCGCCGGTCGCCGTATGGCTCCTCTTGGCCGTCGCCTCCGGGTTCTTCACCGCCTTCCTGCTGTTCGTCGTCCGGGAGGAGCGAAGGCCTCCGTCTCCGCCGCAGGCCCCACCCCCGGCCCCGCCGCCGGGATGAGGGGCCCGTCATGAACCGTCTGATCGTCCTCCTCGCGGTCCCGATGCCGGAGGAACGGCGCCGGATCGCCCTCGAGCGGATCTCGCCCCTCGCGGAGGTCCTCGTCCGGTCCGACCTGAGCGACGCGGAGCTCGCACGCCGCGCGCCGGAGATCGACGTCCTCGTCACGGGCGGGTTCCCGCGGGACATCCCCGCGGACGTGTGGCCGCGGATGACCCGCCTCCGGCTCCTGCAGACCCTCGCGGCGGGCGTGGACCACCTCCCGTACGACCGGATCCCCGCGCAGGTCACGATCGCGAGCAACGCGGGGGCGCACCGGATCGCGATCGCGGAGCACTCGACGGCCCTCCTCCTCGCGGCGGCGAAGAACGTCGTGCGGCACACGGAGGCGATCCGGGCGGGGAGGTTCTTGCAGGACCTGATGGGGAGGTCCGTCCGGGGGAAGACCCTCGGGGTCGTGGGCCTCGGGGGGATCGGCGGGGAGGCCGCCCGCCTCGCGGTGGGGCTCGGGATGCGGGTCGTCGGGATCAACCGCCACGGCGCGAGCGACGCTCCTGTCGCGTGGTGCGGCACGATGGCGGACCTCGACCGCCTCCTCGGGGAGAGCGACGTCGTCCTCCTCTCAATCCCCCTCACCCGTCACACCCTCGGGCTCATCGGCGCGCGGGAGCTCGGGCGGATGAAGCCGGACGCGATCCTCGTGAACATCGCCCGCGGGAAGCTGATCCGGGAGCGGGACCTGTACGAGCACCTGAAGGCGAACCCGTCCTTCGTCGCGGCCCTCGACGTGTGGTGGCAGTATCCGAAGGGGGACGGGCGTCCGTTCACGGAGCCGTTCCACGAGCTCCCGAACGTCGTGATGACCCCGCACGTCGCGTGGGCGGTCCCGGAGCAGTCCGCGCGGTCCCTGGGGGCGGCCCTGGAGAACGTCGCCCGGTTCCTCCGCGGGGAGCCGCCGCGGAACGTCGTGGACCGGGAGGAGTACGCGTTCGAGGGCGCGTGATCCGCGGGTGCGGGTCCACGGTGGACGATGGCCGCGCCGGCGCCGAGTTACCCTTATGTAAGGGTAACCCACCCGCGCCGCCCCGCGTCGTAGGAATCCCGCACGCCGGGTCTAAACCTTTAAGTGGAGGCCGTTCCTACGCGCGGCCTACCCTCCATATCCGTGGGGTTGCCCAACAGAGGAGTTGCCCGCGATGGCCGACGAACCGAAAGAGACCCTCAACCCGTTTGAGGTGGCCCAGCGACAGATCGACCGGGTCGGCAAGCGACTGAAGCTCGACCCCGGCGTGCTCGAGATCCTGAAGCATCCGAAGCGGGAGCTCACCGTGAACTTCCCGGTGCGGATGGACGACGGCTCGATCCGCGTGTACACGGGGTACCGCGTCCAGTACAACGACGCCCTCGGCCCGTTCAAGGGCGGGATCCGGTACCACTGGAACGTCTCCCTCGACGAGGTGCGCGCGCTCTCGTGTTGGATGACGTGGAAGTGCTCCGTGATGGGGATCCCGTACGGCGGGGCGAAGGGCGGCGTGATCTGCAACCCGAAGACGATGTCGAAGGGCGAGAACGAGCGGATGACCCGCCGGTACGCGAGCGCGATCTCGATCATCATCGGCCCGGAGAAGGACATCCCCGCCCCGGACGTGTACACGGACGGCCAGACGATGGCGTGGATCATGGACACGATCTCGATGCAGATGGGGTACGCGGTCCCGGGCGTCGTCACGGGGAAGCCGATCGCGATTGGCGGGTCCCTGGGCCGGGACGAGGCGACCTCCCGCGGGCTGATGTACGCGACCCGGGAAGCCGCGAGCCGGCTCGGCGTGAAGCTCAGGGGGGCGACCGTCGCGGTGCAGGGGTACGGGAACGTCGGGCACCACTACGCCCGCCTGATGGCCGCGGAGCAGGGCTCGAAGATCGTCGCGGTCTCCGACTCCACAGGCGGCATCTACAGCCCGGACGGGTTCGATCCCGTGAAGGTCCTCGCGTTCAAGGAGAAGACGGGGAGCGTCCAGGGGTACCCGGGGACGAAAAAGATCACGAACGAGGCCCTCCTGGAGCTCGACGTCGGGATCCTCGCGCCGTGCGCCCTCGAGAACCAGATCACGTCCGCGAACGCGGGCCGGATCAAGGCGAAGATCGTCGCGGAGGGCGCGAACGGCCCCACGACGCCGGAGGCGGACGACATCCTGTACAAGCGCGGGGTCACCGTGCTCCCGGACATCCTCGCGAACGGCGGGGGCGTGACCGTGTCGTACTTCGAGTGGGTCCAGAACCTCCAGGAGTTCTTCTGGACGAAGGAGGAGGTGGACTCCAAGCTGGAGTTCCACATGGTGAAGGCGTTCAAGTCCGTGTGGGAGACCCACGCGAAGGAGAAGATCGACATGCGCCAGGCCGCGTACATGGTCGCGATCGCCCGCGTCGTCGAGGCGTACAAGGTCCGCGGGATCTACCCGTAGGGGGATGTGGAAGGCCGGCCCGGGGCGCACGCCATCGGCGGCGTCGAGCGCGGCGGGCCGGTTACCCTTACTTAAGGCCAACTCGGAGAGCCGACCGGCCGCCCGCCGTGGCCCGGGGTCACGCCTCCCCGGAGGAGGAGCCCGCCACGGTGTCGCGCCTCCCGAATCCCTCCAGAGACCGCTCAAGGGCGGCGGCTCTGCGGACTCCGTCATCGACCACGGGGCGCCGGAACAGGATCTTCGGCGGGTCCTCGCGGACGAGCTCCACCGCGACCAGCCCGATCGCCATCAGCACCGCCGCCACCGCCATGAACGCCGCGATCGTCCTCATCGCGTGCGAATCGCGGGGCCGGTGGATGCGGCTTCCGAAATCGTTCGGCACCTCCCTACGTGGAGAACCTTGAAATATCGTCCGCCTCTCCCGCCCCCGCCGTGGCCCTGAACCTCGTCGTCTGCCTGAAGCAGGTCCCGAACCCCGACCTCCAGTTCCAGGTCGCGCCGGACGGGAAGGACATCAAGCGGGAGGGCCTCAACTACAAGGTGAACGGGGCGGACGAGTACGCCCTCGAGGAGGCCGTGCGGCTGAAGGAGAAGCATGGCGGCCGCGTCGTCGTCCTCACCCTCGGCCCAAAGCGGACGGAGCCGATGCTCCGGGAGGCGCTGGCGAAAGGCGCGGACGAGGCGGTCCGCGTGGCGTACGACGACCCCGCGGCGTTCGACGTCGGGAAGAACGCGCGGATCCTCGCGGCCGCGATCCGGACCCTGCCCCACGACCTCGTCCTCACGGGGGTCCAGTCCGACGACTACGCGTACTCCGCGACGGGAGGGCTCGTGGCGGGCCTCCTCGGACTCCCCCACGCGAGCGTCGTGACCCGGGTCGCGGTCCACGATGGCGACCTCGAGGTCGCGTGCGAGCTGGAGGGCGGGCTGGAGCGCGTGGTCGCCCTCCCGCGGCCCGCGCTCCTCACGATCCAGTTCGGCGCGAACACTCCCCGGTACGCGCCCCTCCCGGCGATCATGAAGGCCGCGCGGCAGCCGATCAAGGAGATCGGACCCGCGGCCCTGGGCCTCCCCGGGTGGGACGCGATCCCGCTGCCGTACGCGTTTGGCGTCGTCCGGCTGTCGCCGCCCGTCGCGAAGGGACACGCGGAGATGATCACGGGCCCGATCCCGGAGCAGGCGAAGAAGCTCGCACAGCTCCTCCGGGAGAAGGGCTTCGTGCGGAGGTGACTCGATGGCGGGGGGGATCCTGGTGATCGCGGAGCACCTCGACGGCAAGGTCGCGCCCTCGACCCTGGAGCTCATCGCCGCGGCCACGAGCCTGCGTGTCGAGCGCCACGGCGTCCGGCTCGTCGTGTTCGGGCACGGGGTGAAGGAGCTCGCCGACCACCTCGCGGGATACACGGTCGACGTCCTCGTCGCGGAGCATCCCCTCCTCGCGGAGTACACGGGGGATGCGTACGTCCAGGCCGTCCGCGGCATCGTCGAGTCCACGAACCCGCGTCTCGTCCTGATCGCCCATACCGCGCAGGGGTACGACCTCGCGCCCGCCCTCGCGGGTGCGATGGACCTCCCGGTCCTCACGAACTGCCTCGCAATCGACCTCCAGGAGGGCCGGCTCGTCGCGGCCCGCCGGATCCTGAACGAGAAAGTACACGTGGAGGTAGAGGTCCGGTCGGACCGCCCGATCGTCGTCACGATGCGACCCGGCGCGACCCCGCCCCAGGGCACGGGCCGCGGGACGATGAGCGTCACGGAGGTGCCCGTGTCGATCGACCCTGCCGCGGTCCGCGTGAAGTTCGTCCGGATGGAGCGCCCCGAGGTCGCGGACATCGACCTCTCGAGCGCGGACGTGATCGTCTCCGCGGGACGCGGGATCCAGAAGAAGGAGAACCTCCGCCTCGTCGAGGAGTTCGCGAAGGCGATCGGCGGCGTCGTCGGCGCGTCACGCCCCCTCACGGACCTGGAGTGGCTCCCGAAGACCCGCCAGGTCGGCCAGAGCGGGAAGACCGTCCGGCCGAAGCTGTACGTCGCGTGCGGGATCAGCGGGGCGATGCAGCACATCGCGGGGATGAAGGACGCGGGCCTGATCCTCGCGATCAACACAGACCCGACCGCGCCGATCTTCGAGGTCGCCCACGTCGGGTTCGTCGCGAACGTCCTCGAGCTCCTCCCCGCCGTGCTCAAGGAGCTGAAGGCCGGATAGCCCTGCGAATCATCGGCGCGAACGGCTCCGGTGCCTTCATGTATCCCGCGGTCGCCTCGTTCCCGCGTGGCGCAGGCGTTCTCGCCGCCCCCGGTGCCGTTCGTCCGCCCCGTCGGGCGGAGGCACAATCCCGCGAACGTGGCGGGGATGGCCCTGATCTTCCTGGGGTTCTTCGTGTTCATGTTCGGGACCCTCGTCGCCGCGGTGACGGAGATCGTCCACCCGATCCTGATGGCGGTCCTCGGGTTCGGCCTGATGTTCGGGGGCGGGGCCGTGTTCGCGATGGCGGACTCCGGGACGAAGCCCAGCGTCCCCCCGCCTCCTCCCGCGATGCCGCCCCCGCCGGGGTCGACGCCCGCGCCCCGGGGTGCGATCGAGATCCCGTGTCCGAACTGCGGCGCGCCCCCGCAGGGGATCGACCGGTTCGGCGTCGCGACGTGCCCGTACTGCCAGACGCGGTACCTCGTCCGCTGAGGGTCCGGCGCCGATCGAGTCCCGCGGGGACTCCGACATAGCCTTCATCATCCGCACCCTCCATCCCGCGACCGTGCAGCCGACCGCCCCGCCGTCCGGGCCCCCGACGTACGGGCCCCCGCCGGCCTGGGCCCCGCCCCGCCGGTCCCCCGGGAACCAAGTCGCGATCGTGATCGTCGCCATCGTCGTGGCCGTCTTCGTCCTGATGGCGATTTTGATGTCCAGTCTGCTCGGGGTCGGCGGGGGCTCGTTCACGATCGTGTGGCTTGCGCCCCTGTGCTTCGTCGTGCTCATCCTCATCGTGTTCGCGATCCTCGCCGCCACGGGCGCCCTCCGAAGGTCGCACCTCCCGCCCCCGCCTCCGATCCAGCAGCCGATGGTCCCCGCGGGGACCCAGGGGCCGATCGCGCTGAGCTGCCCGAACTGCGGCGCGCCCCCCGTGAACGTGGACCGCTTCGGGGTCGCGACGTGCACGTACTGCGCCACGCGGTTCATCGTCCGCTGACGGGGAGGCCCGCGGATGGCGAACCGGATCTGGGTCGAGCTCCCGCAGCCCTCGTACTTCACGGGGGACGTCGTCTCGGGGACCGTCGTCGTGGAGACGGACAAGCCCGTGGAGGCCCGGGGACTGACCCTCGACGTCCTGGGGAGGGAGTCCACGGTGATCACCCGCCAACGGGGGAAGCAGAGCGTCACGTACCGGTCCCAGGCGGACCTCATCGGATGGCGGATGACCCTCCACGGGCCCGGGGTCGCCCCGCCCGGCGTCCAGCGGTTCCCGTTCCAGTTCCAGATCCCCGTGAACGGCCTGCCCTCGTACCACGGGACCCACGCGACCGTGGAGTACGGCGTGACGGCGCGGCTCGATGTCCCGTGGTGGCCGGACGCGGTCGCGCAGGTGCCGATCTCCGTGTTCTTCGCCCGGCCCAGCGTGCGGACGTACTCGGACCCCGTGCGGTTCCGGTCCGGCGGGGGCGGCCCCGAGATATACGTCGAGCTCGACGGGAGCAAGTTCTTCGCACGCGAGCTCATCGGCTGCAGGATCACGATCCTGCGGGTCGGGGACCGCCGGGTCCGGCGGGTGTACGTCCGGCTCATCGGCGGGGAGTGGGCCCGCGCGCAGAACGCCACGGAGACGA
>JAIBJG010000074.1 GCA_020029475.1 Methanobacteriota archaeon
GTGGCGCTCGCTTCCAGTTCCGCGCGCAGCTCCTTGATCCGGCCCTCCACTTGCCCGTACCCGCGTTGCCGTTTCGCATCCGCGACGATGTCCTCGATGACCTTCTTGTACTCGATCGCCTCCACGAACCGGCTGTCCGCGATCGCGTCCTTCGCGTTCAGGAGCACGTGCTCGGCGCGCGGGACCTCGAGGCCGTCCGCCTTCGCGGCCTCGATCGATTTTGCCGCCATCGTCACGAGGTCCATCGCGGCGACCCGCAGCCCCTCGCTGACGGATTCCGCGTCCGCGCTGACGGCGGCGAGCTCCCCCCCGACTTCGTCGTACCGCTTGTCCTCCAGGGCCCGCTCGGACCGCGCGACCGCGTCCTTCGCACCGAGGATTTCGATGTCCGCGCGGCTGAGGTCGTCGATGAGCTTCTTGATCCGGTCGATTCCCGCGCGGCCGGCGTCCCGCCGCGCGCGTTCCTGGGCGATGATGGCGTCGTTGTGGGCGCGGATCAGGCCGTCCGCCTTCTGCTCCGCGACGCGGGCGAACTCCACGGCGTCGTCGTAGTCCCCCCGCTCGAAATACGCCTGCGCGTTCACGAGGACGCCGCTCGCCTCGTCCGTGTCGAGCTCGAGGGCCTTCGCCTGCTCGATTCGATGCCTCGCCCGGTTGATCAGGTTCTCCGCGGCGCTCGTGAGCTCCATCTTCAGGGCCCGGGCGGTCTCCTCGATGTCCCCCAGGAGGAGGTCCACCTCCTCGAAGCTCCGTTTCTGAATCGCCCGCTCCGCGCCCCGGAGGTTCTCCTCGGAGCCAGAGATGTCGATGTCCGCCTTCCGGAGCTCCTCGAGGAGCCTCCGCACCCGGAGGAACCGCTCGGAGGCCTTCTTCGCGCGCTCCATGGTGCGCTTCTGCTCCTCCCCGACGCGGGCCCGGCGGGCGTCCTCGATCGCATGGGAAACCTCGTTTGCGATCACGAGGACCTGGGTGTGGTTCTCGGACCTCATCGCGCCCTCGGCGGCGGCGACCTTCGCTTCGAGGGCGGTGACATCGAGCCCCTCCGCCTTCGCGGCCTCGAACTTCGCGCGGACGTCGTCCAGGGTCTTCTCCGCCCCGCTCTTCAGGCTCGTGACGACGCTCTTCGTGATGTCCTCGGCGGCGGTGAGGTACGCGTCCGCCTCCTCGAACTTCTTCTGCTCGAGCGCCCGTTGCGCGTTCGACAGGGCGTCCTGGGCGGCGGTGACATCCACGAAGTCGCTCGCGATCTTCATGATCGCCTGCTTGCCCGCATCGATCCGCCCCCGGAGGGCCTCGAGCCGCTCCGCGATCTCCCGCTGGGAGCCCTCCTCCATCCTCTCCAGTTCCTCCCGGTGCCGGAGGAGGGCCCGCTCCGCGCGGCCCATCGCGATCCGGGCGAACTCGATTGTCTCGTAGAACCGTTCTTGGGTGAAGGACTCCTCCGCGTTCCGGAGGATCCGCACCGCGTCCGGGATCGGGACCTTCTCCGCCCGGACCTTCTCCACGGACTCCCGGGCCCGCGCGAGCATGTCGTCCGCGGACTCCTTCAGGGCATCCTGGAGGCTCCGGACGATGTCGTCGACCTCGGACAGGAGCTTCCGGGCCTCCGCGTAGTGTCCCGCGTCCGTCGCCGCGCGGGCGGCGGCGATCTTGTCGTCCGCCCCCGTGACGTCGATGTCCGCGCGCCGGAGCTCGAGGAGCCGTTCCTTGATCCGGGTCGCCTCCTCCGTGAGCGCCTTGATCTGCTCGAGGTCCTTCGTCTCGAGCCGCTCCGAGACGAGCTTCTGGACGTCGACGGACTGGCCGACCCCGATCGCGTCCTCGACCTCCTTCAGGAGCTCGCGGGCCTTGATCGCGTCGACGTGGCTCGCCCCCGCGTGGGTGATGATCATCTCCACGGTCGTCCGCACGACCTCGCGATATCGGGCCTCCCGGGCCGCCTCCGCGGCGTGGCGGGCCTGCTGGATCAGGCGCTTCGCCGCGGACACCTCGCCCGCGTCCACGGCCTCCTTCGCATCCTTCACATAGAGGTCGAAGTCCTTCGACTCCGCGCCGATCTTGCGGAGGTCCTCGGAGTCGAGGGAGAGGGAGACGAGGCTCTCCCGGATCCGCCGGAGGATCGAGGCCTCCTGGACGAAATCGAGCGCCTCCTTCGCGAGGGCGCGGGACTTCGCGAAGTCCCGTTCCTGGAGCGCGGCCGCGGCGGCGTCGACCGCCTGGCGCGCCCGGGCGGCCTCCGTGCCCCGGCGCTCCTCTTTCTTCACCTCTCGCTCCGCGATCTTGATTGGAACTCCCGCCTGCGCGAACCGCCGGGCCTCCCGGATCGCGACGCCCGCGAGGTGGGCGAACTTCTGGACGTCCCCGTACACACCCTTCCGGAGGGCCTCCCGGGCCTGGGCCACGATCTCCCGGGCCTCCGTCAGGTCGGCGCCCGCCTTCCGGGCCGCCTCCGCCTCCGCCTGGGCCGAAAGGAGGAACGTCTCGGCCCGGCTGTACTTCCGGGCGTCGTCCGCGAGGTCGATCGCGGAATCCGTGTGCCGGCGGGCCTCCCCGAACGACCCCGTGGCGGCGGCCTTCTTCGCCTTCGAGTGCGCCTCCTCCGCGCGGGAGACGTCCCCGCCCCGCTCCTTCGCGTGGGCGATCCGGTCCCAGGCGCGGTCGATCAGAGACTTGAAGTGCCGCTCCTGGCGGCTCTCGAGCGCCTTCAGGGACGTGCGGGCGAGGAGGTTCTCGACCTCCCCGAAGTTTGCCTCGTACAACGCCTTCCGAGCGAGCTCGAGGTTCCTCTCGGACGCGAGGGTGTCGATCCCCGCTTCCCGGGCCTCCGTGATCTGGACCTCCGCGCGGGCCAGGTCCGCCTCGATGCGGGCCCGCTGTCGCGCGATCTCCACGGCCCGCTTCGCGGCGCGGCCATAGTCGAGGGCCTTCGCGAACTCCCCCGCCGCCTCCGACCGCTCCGCGGCCTCAATCAGCCGCGTCGACACGGACATGTCGACCCCCTTCGCGCCCTCCGCGGCATGGGCCCTCCGGGCCGCGTCCAGGGCCACGCGGGCCTGCCCCGCCCCCGCCCTCGCCGCGGGGGGCTGGGACACGGGAGTGCCGCACCCGGGACACGCGTCCGCGCCCTCGGTCAGAGGGCTCTCACACAAGGTGCAGGGGGGCATTTGAAACTCCCGCGCGAGGGGATGAACTGGACGAGATTCTCGTTGGAAAGAGGGGCAGGTTGTATAAATATGATGGCGGCGGTTATCGGGCAAGAGAACGATATGGCATTTTCTCGGGGACGCGAATCGCCCCGAAAACCTTAATGCGAAACCCCTCCTCGCCGGCGCCCGTGGGGCGCTTCGCGGACGGCTCTCCGGGCCACGGTCTCGTGGGGAAGGCCGTCGTGGACACGGACGGCATCGAGCTCGGGTACGTGATGACGGAGGACGACCGGTTCCTGACCGTCGGGGAGGGCCCGATCGGCTCGATGGGGATCGGGAAGCGGTTCGTGGACCGCGTCGCGGACCGGGTCCTGCTGAAAGGGACCCTCGTGGAGATGTTCACGGGCCTGAACGTGATCGACGCTTCCGGGGAGTTCGTGGGGATCGTGCGGGACACGATCGAGACGGAGGACACCTGGGACTCCATCCTCGTCGAGGACGAGGAGGGGGAGATGGTCGTCGTCGTCCTCGAGGACATCAAGTCGATCGACGAGTTCGTCGAGCTCGACGTGACCGGGGACGAGCTGTACGCGACGAGCGGCGGGTGACTGACCGGACGGGTCCTGGGGGGAAACCCTTAACGCCTCTGGAGCGCGTTTCCCGGCGGGATGCAGTGGCGCGGCCTTCTCGGGATCGTGCTCCTCGTGGGGTCGATCATCCTGCCCGTCTGCTATATCTGGGTGCAGATGAGCCGTTCCGTCTATGACGAACATCGCGGAACAATGACGGTCTCCCCCGGGACTTTCGAATCCTTCGAGTTCGTTGTCTTCGGGAGTTTCACGGAGATCTACTATCAATTCACGGTCGACTCCGGACCGAGCTTCGACCTGTATCTGGTCACTCTCTCGGACTACGATCGATACCTCGCGGGACTTCCGCCGCAAGACTCGGACAGCTGGTCGCACGAGGACGTGAGGGTCGTCAGCGGAAGCCCCTACCCGCCCGAAGCTCGCTACCGGGCGGTGCTCGACAACAGCGACTTCGGAGTCGCCAGACCCGCTGGTCAACAGGTCGTCGTTTCGTTCGAGCTAATCGCAGGGGGTATTCCTGGGAGCAACTTCGACGCCGATTTGTTCACGGGGCTAGCGGTGTTTGGGATCGCGTTTCTGACGTTCGTTGCGGGGGCGGTCATCTTGGGGACAGGCCCTCGGTCACGAGTACCCCCACCGGCAATCTGTCCCTTCTGCGGGGCCACGTCTGGGAGATGGGTTTGCCGCCGTTGCTGGAAGCTGAGCCCGCCAATGGTGCCGAGGGCATACAAGGTCAAGCGGGCGCATCTGTCGTCGCCTCTTTCTTCGCCTTCGCAAGGCGAGCCGCCCGCCGCGCGGCCTCCGCCCCCGCCTTGAAGCCCATCGCGTCCCGGAGAGTCCCCGAACTGTCGTCGCTAGGGCCCGAGGGCCCCGAGGATGAACGGCAGCGCCATCAGCACGCCCCCCAGCGCGAGGCCCGGGAGGATCGCCCACCGGTACAGCCAGCCCACCTCGCTCCGCGCCCGGCCGAGCCGCCCGAGGGACCCGACTCGGTCGGAGACCTCCATCCCCCGCACGATGACGAAGAGAGCTCCCGACATCAGGAACAGGATTGTCGCGCCGCCCCAGAACAGCCCGCTGAAATAGTACGGTGTCGCCCGGTTCAAGTAGTACACGTCCCGGGCGATCCAGTCGGTGCACACGTACCGCTCCGTGCAGCTCTCGATCATGAAGCTCCGGAGGTTGTCCATCTTCTGCTCGTACACGTCCCCCAGGGTCTCGGGCGTGGAGTTCCCGCTGTACGCGAGGGTCCTCCAGGTGATCACGGCCTCGGTGCGGTTGATCAGCTGGTCGATGTACTCGTACTGGAACGCCATGGACCGGTCCGGGGTCTGCTCCCAGGGGAAGTACGCAGCGTACAGGTCGTTCGTCAGGCCGATGGCGTGCATCCCTGCGACGGACTTGTTCAGTTCGGAGATCATCGCCTCCGGCGTGTTCACCTCGAACGCGTTACGGATGTGCCCTCCGACCTGACGCTCGTACGCGTAGTTCACCGTGACGACCCCGTTCGCCCCGTAGACGATGGCGATTACGAGCGTGATGACGAAAATGCTCCCGTACTTGTTGGACCCGCGCATTCCCCGCCTCTCGCGCTCGATACGATCCCGTCTATTAATCCTACACGTCCCGCCCGGGCTCGTCGGTCGGCGGCCTAGCGCGACTGCGCTTCCTTCGGGGGGGCCGCCATCGCGATCGCGAATCCCATCCAGACGAAGACCCCGATGACGAGGAGGATGCCGCCGTAGTGCGTCCAGAGGCCGATCGCGAGGACGAGGAGGGGGAGGACGATGCCGTACATCGCGTACCACACACCGCCGCGGCTCTCGAACCCGCGCGGCCGCCGGGCGATCAGGTAGATTACGATCCCCAGGGGGACGAAGATCGTGACGAGGGCCCAGAACCCCCCGCTCCAGCCGCGCTCCGCGGCGTCCTGGTACACCCACGCGGCGATCCCGATGGGGAAGGCGAACACGTACACGAGGGCGGTCAGGAGGGGCCCGAGGACCTTGTCGTACCCCGTGTACAGGAACATCTCGTAGACCGCGAGGACGATGAGCAGGCTCGCGACCACGTACCAGACCGGGGACCCTCGGGCCA
Organism: Methanobacteriota archaeon; assembly: GCA_020029475.1. GTDB lineage: Archaea > Thermoplasmatota > Thermoplasmata > RBG-16-68-12 > RBG-16-68-12 > EA-19. The sequence goes on from JAIBJG010000074.1 coordinate 5,834, forward strand.
TCGACGTCCGGCTCGAACGTGCGCCTTCCTATAAGACTTCCTTCGGAGCACGTCCTAAGGTTCAGCGCCGCCGCTCACTTGCGGCCTCCGCCGCCTCCCGGAGGGCCTTCAGGTTCTCCGCCACGCGGTCCGGGAAGATCCCCGAGCCGGAGACGAGGATGTCCGCCCCAGCCTCCGCGACGACGGGCGCGGTGTCGACCTTGATCCCGCCGTCGACCTGGAGCTCGCACGCGAGCCCCTCCATGTCGATGTACGCCCGCGCCTCCCGGATCTTCGGCACGACGTCCCGGCGGAACGCCTGGCCCGCGAATCCCGGCTGCACGGTCATCACGAGGAGGAGGTCCACGTCCCTGAGGAACGGGACGGCGTCCGCGAACGGCGTGGCGGGGTTCAGGACGAGGCCGGGCTTCACGCCCGCGTTCCGGATTGCTTTCAGCGTAACGCGCACATCGTGGTCGCTCTCGACGTGGACCGTGAGGTCGTCGACGCCCGCCTCCGCGAAGCCCTTCACGAAGTTCTGCGGGTGGGTGACCATCAGGTGGGCATCGAAAGGGACCTTCGTGAGCGGGCGGATTGACTTCACGAGCGACGGTCCCATCGTTAGGTTCGGGACGAAGTGCCCGTCCATCACGTCGATGTGGAGCATGTCCGCGCCCGCCTTCACGGCCTCGATCACTTGGTCCCCGAGCCGGTCGAACCGCGCGGAGAGGATGGACGGGGCGATCTTGATTCGGCGGGCCATCAAATCGAGGAAGGCCACAGCGGGATAAAGTCTTCCCCGCAGACGAAACCCTTTCCCGTTCGGGTCGATACCCGAGCCGAGGAATGGATGCCCGGTCCCTCCCTACGAGCCCGGCTGAGTCGGACGTACCTGGGGTTCATCGCCCTCGGGGGTTACGAGCTCATCTTGCTCCTCGCCCTCATCCTGGTCCCGGCGATCTTCGCCCTCATCCGGGCCTCGGTTGGCCGGGACTAGATTGCATGGGGCGTGGCAGCTCTACTCTTCGCGGGGCCTCTTGTCGCATTTACTGTAATCAGCTACCGGAGGCTGATCAGAGAGCGGTCAGAGATGCCGGGCAACCCGCGGCCGCCTGATGGAGCGTAGGGTCCCCTCTAAGAATAAACTCGCCAAACAAAGCTCTTAAGCCGCCGCCATCTTCCCGCACCCGAATTCGGAGGAAATCGGTCGTGGTCGAGGTCAGCGACGCGAAGATCCGGGAGCTCGAGGAGAAGGCCCGCCTCCTTCGCCGGCACATCCTCAAGATGACCCACCAGGTCCAGAGCGGGCACCCGGGCGGATCGATGAGCGCCTGCGACATCGTCACGGCCCTCTACTTCGACGTCCTTCGCGTCGATCCAGACAACCCAACGTGGACGGACCGGGACCGCTTCGTGCTCTCGAAGGGTCACGCGTGCCCGGTCCTGTATGCCGCCCTCGCGGAACGGGGCTTCTTCCCCGTGAAGGAGCTGATGACGTTCCGGCGGATCAACAGCCGTCTCCAGGGCCACCCGGAGTACGGCACGACCCCGGGCGTCGAAAACGCGGCCGGAGCGGAGGGACAGGGTCTGAGCTTCAGCGTCGGGCTCGGCCTCTCCGCGCGACTCGATCGGAAGGCGTGGCGGGTGTATTGTCTCATGGGGGACGGGGAGCAGGACGTCGGCCAGACGTGGGAGGCCGCCCTCGCGGGCGGCAAGTACCACCTCGACAACCTCACCGCGTTCATCGACCGGAACGGGATCCAGCAGGAGGGGCGCACGGAGGAGATCATGCCCCTCGAGCCCCTCCGACGAAGGGGAGGGGCGTCTCCTTCATGGAGAACGTCGTGCGGTACCACGGGGCCGCGACCTCGGACGAGGAGCTGAAGCGGGCGCTCGCGGAGCTCGGCGAGGCGATCCCGTGACGTCCGCGAAGATCCCCTGGAAGATGGAGTCCCAGCGGTCGTACTTCGCGAAGGCGCTGATCGAACTCGGTGAGAGGAATCCGAACATCGTCGTCGTGGGCGCGGACACCACGGAGTCGATCAAGACCCTCGAGTTCGGGAAGAAGTTCCCGGACCGGCTCTTCAACGTCGGAATCAGCGAGCAGAACATGATCTCGATCGCGGCGGGGCTCGCGGCGGCGGGGAAGGTCGTGTTCGCCTCCACGTACGCGGTCTTCGGCGTCGCTCACACGTACAACGTGATCCGGCAGAACATCGCGTACACGAAGCTCCCCGTGAAGCTCTTCTGCAGCCACGCAGGGATCACCGTGGGCCAGGACGGCGCGACGCACCAGTTGAACGAGGACATCGCCCTGATGCGGGGGGTCCCGAACATGACCGTCCTCGTCCCCGCCGATGGCCCGCAGACCGCGAAGTGCGTCCACGCGGCCGCGGAGTGGCCCGGCCCCGTGTACTGCCGGTTCTCCCGCGCGAACTTCCCGACGGTGACGTCTGTCGAGGACCCGTTCTCGATCGGCCCCGCGTACGTGATGCGGGACGGTTCCGACGTGACCCTGGCGGCGTGCGGGGTCATGGTGTCCCGCTGCCTCGAGGCCGCCGCGACGCTGGAGGGGGACGGCATCTCTGCCCGAGTCATCAACGTACCCACCGTGAAGCCCCTCGATGGCGGGAGCCTCGCGAAGGCGGCTCGGGAGACGGGCGCGATCGTCACCGCGGAGGAGCACACGGTCGTCCACGGCCTCGGAGGGGCGATCGCCTCCGCCGTGGCGCAGGCCCACCCTGTCCCGATGGAATTCGTCGGGGTGCAGGACGTCTTCGGGGAGAGCGGGGACGCGTTCGAGCTGATGGAGAAGTACGGCCTCACGACCGCAAAGATCGTCGAGGGCGCCCGGCGGGCGATGAAACGGCGGGGCCGGTAATCGGGCCCGCTACGCCGGCCCCTTCTCCGTGAACGAGACCGTGCAGACGAAGCCCGAGGTCTTCTCGTGGCGCATGTTCCACGCCGCCTCGGGGTCGCGGAGCCACCAGTCCACGGAAGAGACGTCCGCCTTCTTCCACGCGATGCCCCCCGGGAGGACGATCTTCCCCTCGAAGGTGTCCCCGCTCACGGGGTTCCGGATGTGGGAACTCGCGACCTCCCCGACGCCTTCCACCGTGAACTTGCTGTCGTACCCACCGAACCGCCAGCCGATCTTCGCGGCCTTCGTGGAGTACGTCTTCGACCAGGTCTTCGGGAAGATCTCGAAGACGCCCCCGCCGATCTTCCCCGCGACGAGCTCCTCGACCGCTTTCCTCTGCGCGGCACTCGCGCGCGGGTCGACGTACAGTCTCGCGACGCCGTTGCCCTGGTGGATCGCCCTCGGCCAGTAGAGCCCCTGCGCGAACGTGACTCCGTCGAGCTTCGTCCCGCCCACGACCCCCTTCGTGATGTGATATCCGAGGAGCGCCTCGCAGTTGCCTCTTGAGGGAAGTGCGTTGAAGTTGCACGGGCAGCCGTAGTCGCAGTTACAACTCTGGATGTATTCGGCGGTGAGGCTCCACTTCGGCGGCATCTTCCCGACCCCGCCGCGGAATCGGGAGTCCTCTATTAGTAGATGCCGTGAGCCCGGTCACCCCCGTGACTTGCGTTCAAATACGAACGGCGACATCACGGCGCGCCGTGGCCGCCGAGGGATCCCTCTCCGCATCTGATATTCTCCGGCGGGTCACCATCCCCGTCGCGGCCTTGGTCGCGGTCCTCGTGGCGGTCGCGTGGTATGTGACGTTCTCCACGTCGACGTTCACGATGTCCTTCCTGATGATGGGAGCCCCGACGCAACCCGTCGAGGTCGCGCTCTTCTTCGGCCTCACGATGACGATGATGGTCGCGATGATGTTGCCCGCGGCATTTCCGATGATCGTGGCGTTTCACGGGATGACCCGGCTCGAAGGCGGGCGCCCCACGAAGCCCGCCGACACGGCCGCGACCGCGATGTTCGTCGCCCCGTACTTCCTGGTCTGGGGTGCGTTCGGGGTCCTCGCCCTCGTCGGCCTGGTGGCCCTCGGCCTCATGGGGCCGATGACGGGCATCCTGGCGGTCGCCCCCGCCGCGACCCTGGTCCTCGCGGGGGTGTACCAGCTCACCCGCCCGAAGGAGGTCTGCCTCGAGCACTGTCAGTCCCCGATGTCGTTCGTGATGCAGCACTGGCGGTCGGGGCGAACGGGCGCGGTGCGGATGGGCCTGCATCACGCGGCGTACTGCCTCGGGTGCTGCTGGCTCTTCATGCTCGTGCTCTTCATCGCGGGTTCCATGAGCCTGGTCTGGATGGCCGCCCTCTCGATCGTGATCTTTGCGGAGAAGGTGTCGACGCCGCGGGTCGCGGTCGTCCGCGGGATCGGTGCCCTCCTGATCCTCCTGGGTGCCGTCGTCGCCCTCCAGTCGTACCTCATGATGTGACCCTCGTCATGAAACGTTCATTACCAGAGAGGACCTTCGGGAGCCTCGGCGGTCACGCATGGTGAAGATCTTCCTGGACACGGCGAACATCGACGAGATCCGCGAGGCCGCGTCGTGGGGCGTCCTGGACGGCGTCACGACGAACCCGACCCTCGTCGCGAGGACCGGGCGGAAGTGGGGCGAGGTGATCCAGGACGTCCTCGCGCTCGTCGACGGCCCGATCAGCCTCGAGGTCACGACGACGGAGGCGGAGGAGATGATCAAGCAGGGCCGCCAGCTCGCGAAACT
>JAIBJG010000131.1 GCA_020029475.1 Methanobacteriota archaeon
AGCGCCTCGCGACGGCGGCACGGGAGAAGAAGGTCGCCCTCCAGGAGATTCAGGGGAGCACGTTCACGCTCACGTCCCTCGGGAAGGAAGGCGGGATATTCGCGACCCCGATCATCAACTGGCCCGAGGTCGTGATCATCGGGGTCCACAAGATTGAGAAGCGCCCTGTCGTCCGGAACGACCTCGTCGTGATCCGCGACATGATGTACCTGTCGTGCACGTTCGATCATCGGGTGATCGACGGGCACGTCGGGGCGGCGTTTGTGCAGGCCCTCGTGAAGTACATCGAGCACCCAGCCCTACAGTTCGTCGGGCTCGAATAGAACTGGCAAGCCTGCTGGCGACCGCGGCGAGTTTCGAGCCGAGGTAGGCTCCCTGAGAAAACCCGCGAGTCCCATCGTTGAGAGCGGAAGGCACGAATTTATATCTCAGTGGACGTGTTCGACCCGGGAGAGCCCATGCATCTCTTCCGCCCACTCTGTGTAGGGTCCTTTGCCATCGCACTGTTGCTCCTCTCGTCCGTCACCCTCCTCTCGCCCGCCTCCGGCATCGCGAACGTGCCCGTCCACGCGGTCGGGGACAGCGTCGGGTTCGGCGTCCACACGGACCTGGGCGTCCTCGCGCAACCCTATCTGGACCAGCTTCGGCAAATCGACGCATCGGACCCCAACATCACGATTAACGATCTCACCTTGACCGGTTCCTTCGACCACTGGACCGTCGTCGAGGTCACGGAGGTGTCCGCGGATACGTACGTGATCGCGGAGGAGTTCGCGACCGGCCTCAGGGTCCACTTCACGATTGACGTCACGACCGCCGCGGCGCCCGCTGAAGGCCAGTACACGGGCTCGATCGACCCGGTAAGTCTCCTTTGCACGTTCAATCCAATTCCTCCGGTCACGAAGACGGTCTCCGCGCGACTCGACGTGACGTACCTGCAGACCGCCTCGACCACGGGCAAGTGGAACGTCTCCGACTTCGCGTTACGGGAGTCGACGATGACCCACACGGTGGATCTGCTCGCCACGTTCTCCGGCCGCAACGTTCCCACATTCGACGTCAACCTGACCGCGTGCACCCAGACCGTGACGTACGAGAATCACGACTACACGATCACCGTTGACACGAACAATCAGTACCGCATCGCGTACACCCCGGCCCTCGACGTCTTCGACTTTCCGATGGCGGACGGGGAGAGCTGGTACGTGAACACGACGGCGACCCTCGCGGGAACCGTGTCCGGGTCCATCAACGTGCAGGGTATCGACCCGGCAGACGAGCAGGCGTTCTTCGATCTGTTGAACCTGCTGTTCACCCAGGGCGGCGTCTCGGTGAGCGGGCTCGATGGCTTCCCGATCGTCCTCGAGCGAATCACATTCACCGTGGGGACCGTTCCGTACCTTAGCAACGGCGTATTGCACGACATCCCGATCCCCGTGAACGCGCACCTGCGGGCGAGGGAGATGACGAAGACCCTCGCGGACGGTCAGTTCCATCCCGTGTACGAGATATCGAGCGTACCCCCGGCGAATGTGACTCAATTGGCCTACTTCGCATGTTACTACAGCCCCGACCACGGATTCATCGTCGGCTGCGCCCTCTTGGACGGTTCCTCGGGAATCGCCCTGTTCGAGCTGAAGAACGTACCCGTCACCGAGGCCGAGACGGGCGTGGGGACGACGAGGACGGGATACTCGCTGGGGACCCAAGGCAATCCGCTCGCGGACTTCTTCTTCAAGGTTCCGTTCCTCGGCCTGCTGCTAATCGCGGCGATAATCATCGTTGTTGCGGCGCTCTTGGTACGGAGAGGGAGGGCGAGGGCGCAACAGGTGCTCCCGCCCGAGAGCCCGCCGGCGCCTCCGGGGCCGCCCTAGCGCGGCGGTAACGCAGAGAGATATGGGAAGCGCGGGCCTTCCGCCCTCCCGTGGCGCGCCATGCCGAGGTCCTCGTGATCGGCGCGGGACCCGGTGGCTACCCCGCCGCGATCCGCGCGGTCCAGCTGGGGAAGAAGGTCCTCCTCGTGGAATGGGACCGCCTCGGCGTGGAGTGCCTGAACGCATCTACCGACTAGCGATGCCTTAGCTCCCGAGTCGTAGGATCGACGTACCAATGGTTCCACCTGTCGTTGTGAACGTCCGCCCAGAAATGGGCGAGGTCGGGGTGCCCTGTCACATTCAGAACCGCCTCTCCATCGCCGGAGCCGGCGTCCGTGCTGTCAGGTATCCACAAAACACTGCCGATGTGGCCGTCACTGATGCGGTAGACCACGAGCATCTTGTGTCCGGGCGTCCCAAGCGGCGGTGGATAGATGCCGTCGTCCGGAACCCCGGGCGGCCTCCCCGCGGGTGGTGTAGGGGCGGTCACCGCGAGGAGGGTCGCCCATACGACGACGACCGTGATGATTACTGCAACACCTGCAACGCGTGTCGGGGTCATCTTTGCCTTCAGGGTCATGCGTTCTTGACCTCGACCGGCGGCTCCGCGGGGTCGGACCTAGATGCGCCCGCCTCTTCGCGGTACCAAGCAATCGCCTCTTTCGCGAGCTTGACGGTCTCCTCCTCGCTGTTTGCGTCGATCACGATCGGGAGTCCAGGCACCGTCGCGGTGTAGGAACGGGTCTCCGAGTCGTGTTCGAGGACGATCCGGTACCGCATGGGAATGAGCTAGGGGTAGGGTTGCTTTAAGGTATCGGGAAGAAGGCTTGGACCGGTGAATCAGGGACGGCGGAGGGGCCAACCCTTTTCTCCGGCCCCGCCTTCCGACGCCCGTGGCCCGGACCGTCGACGTCCTCGTGATCGGCGCGGGGCCCGGGGGATACCCCGCCGCGATCCGCGCGGCCCAGCTCGGGAGGAAGGTCCTCCTCGTGGAGAGGGACCGCCTCGGCGGGGAGTGCCTGAACTACGGCTGCA
>JAIBJG010000021.1 GCA_020029475.1 Methanobacteriota archaeon
CTCCGTCGATGTCACCCTGAAGCCGGCCCCGCAGGGCGTGGGGCTCGCGGTCGGGGACGTCGCGAAGTCCGTCCTGCGGCTCGCGGGGATCACGGACGCGTGGGGGTTCACGAAGGGCCATACGAAGACGACCGTGAACTACGCCATCGGGACGTTCGAAGCGCTCCGGAAGAACGCCCTCCTGAAGGTCCGACCCGAGCAGGCGGAGCGGCTCAAGATCCGGACCGGCGCGGAGAAGGTCTTCGTCCACGCGGCCGGCGCTCCGCTGGAGGTCCCTCCGGAGCCGGCGGTCGATCGCCCCGGCGACGTCGAAGGCGAGAAGGCCACGGAGGGCGCGGCGCAGGCCCCGAAGGAAGGGGCCGCGGACACGAAGGAGGAAGGGAAATGACGTGGGCGATCGTGCGGATCCGCGGGAAGGTGCGAAGGTCCGCCGCGGTCACGGACACCCTCCGGATGCTCCGGCTCACCCGCCAGAACCACTGCGTGATCGTCCCGGAGACGCCGGCGTACGCCGGGATGGTCCGGAAGGTGAAGGACTTCATCACGTGGGGAGAGGTGACCCCGGAGATCGTCGCGAAGCTCCTCCTGAAGCGGGGCGGCCTCACGGACGCCGCGATGAAGGAGAACTCCCGATTCAAGAGCGTCTGGGACTTCTCGCAGGCCCTCGCGAAGGGCGAGGCGACGGTCGCGGACGTGAAGGGCCTCCGGCCCGTCCTCCGCCTCCACCCGCCCCGGGGCGGGTTCGTGGCGACGAAGCGCCCGTTCCGGGACCGTGGAGACCTCGGGTACCGGGGCAAGGACATCAACGCGCTGCTCGAAAAGATGATCTTCGAGGAGGCGGCGTAGATGCCACGACGGACGAAGAAGCTCCGGGGCTCCCGCACCCATGGCCGGGGGAAGAAGCACGGACGCGGGAAGGGCTGCCGGGGCGGGCACGGAGATGCAGGGCTGCACAAACACAAGTTCAAATGGATGCTGATCTACGACCCGGACCACTTCGGGGCCCACGGGTTCTTCCGCCACGCGCAGGGCACGGAGCCCGAGACGACGATCAACCTGGAGATCCTGATCGAGCAGCTCCCCGCCCTCGAAACCTCCGGCGTCGCGACGCGGTCCGGAAGCGGTTGGACCGTGGATCTCACGAAGGCGGGCGTCGACAAGCTCCTCGGTTCGGGGCGCGTCCCAATACCTTTAACCATCCAGGTCGCCTCCGCAAGCGAGAAGGCCATCGCGAAGGTGGCCGGCGCCGGGGGCGCGGTGAACCTCCCGGGGAAGAAGTGAGGTCGGGCCTCCCATGGCGATGGAGGAGAAGAGGAAGAGCCGCCTGTACCGGCTGAAGCCCCTCACGGACCGCCTCCCCGCGGTGTCCCGCCCCGAGGGCCACGTCCACTTCCGCACGAAGCTGTTCTGGCTCCTCTTCATCCTGGTCCTGTACTTCGTGATGACGAACGTCTTCCTGTACGGGCTCGACAAGACCCAGACCCTGGACTTCTTCGCGAGCCTCCGGGCGATCCTCGCGGGCGCGCAAGGGTCCCTGATGCATCTCGGGATCGGGCCGATCGTCACGGGCTCGATCATCATGCAGCTCTTCGCGGGCGCGAAGATCATCAACCTGGACCTGAAGGACGACGAGGACAAGTCCGTGTACCAGGGAACCCAGAAGCTCCTCGTGATCATCATGATCGTCGTGGAGGCGGTTCCCCAGGTGTTCGGGTTCCTCACCCCGAGCTCGACCTTCGTCTCAAACCTGAACAGCTGGTCGATCCCGTACCTCGTCCCCAGCGGGAGCGGGGACAACTTCGCGCGGATGTTCCTCGTCGTCCAGCTGTTCGCGGGGAGCTACCTCGTGTTCCTGATGGACGAGGTCGTCTCGAAATGGGGGATCGGTTCCGGGATCTCGCTCTTCATTGCGGCGGGGGTCGCTCAGCAGATCTTCACCGGGACGTTCAACTGGGAGCCGACGACGCAGGGGATCCCGTCCGGGGCGATTCCGAAGACGGTGTACTACCTCCAGAACCTCTCCGCGGGCCAGCTCGCGAGCGGCGGACTCGAGCAGGCGATGCTCGCCCCGCCGAATGCCCTCGTCGCGCTGATTGGCACGATCATCGTCTTCTTCATCGTCTCGTATATCGAGTCGACGCGGATCGAACTCCCTCTCGCGCACGGAACAGCCCGCGGGGCGCGTGGCCGCTACCCGATCCGCCTCCTGTACGCGTCGAACATCCCGGTGATCCTGATCGCGGCGGTCCTCGCGAACGTGTCGATGTTCAGCCTGTTGTTCTGGCAGCATCCGGAATGGCCGATCCTCGGCCATAATTGGTTCGTCGGGGCGTATCCCAGCGCTAGCGATCCTCGGGTGCTCGACGGGACGATCCAGCAGACGACGCCGATCGGCGGGGCAGCGTTCTACCTTTCGAACATCAACGGCGTGCAGGAGTGGCTCTTGCCGCTCCTGAACCCGACCCGTTACGGGGTGTACATGAGAGGCCACGCGTATTGGCAGGTCGCGCTCCACCTCGTGATCTTCACAGCGGTGATGGTCGGCGGGTCCATCATGTTCGCGCGGTTCTGGATCATGACCACGAACATGGGCGCGGATTCCGTGGCCAAGCAGATCCAGTCCAGTGGGATGCAGATCCCCGGCTTCCGAAGAGACCCCGTGATCCTGAAACGGGTGCTCGAGCGGTACATCCCCGTGGTCACCGTCCTCTCCGGGGCCGCCGTCGGCTCCCTCGCCGCGGGGGCGGACATGATCGGGACCGTGGGGAACGCGAGCGGCACCGGGGTGCTCCTCGCCGTCGGCATCATGATCCAGATGTACGAGGCGATCGGGCGGGAGCAGATGATGGAGATGCACCCCGTCCTGAGGAATTGGTTCGCCCCGGCGTAGGCGTCACTTCCCGACCCACCGCCAGAGCATCCAGAAGAACACTGCACCCGCGACGAGCTCGATCCCCACGTTCCATGCCGGGTTCAGCGCGATCTCCAGGGGAAGCGCGGAGATCGGGACGGCCCGCCACGGCCAGAACAGCGGAGTGTCGTAGTGCATGAACAGGTCGAGCCCGAGGTGGGTGAGCCCGCCAAGGATCGCGGAGCCGATCGTCACCGTCCACGCCTTCCGGTCCGTGACGACGTCATGGCCGGCGAACTTCCGCCATCCTTTCCCGGGGAACCGGCGGTCGAGGCGCACCGCGAGCCAGGGCGCCAGGTAGCGAGCTGCGACGACGGCGAGGACGAGGTTCACCGTGAACACGCCGAGGAGGGAGTGCATGATCCCCCGCCCCGCCTCCCACGTCCCAACAATGGGATAGACCGTGATGACCTCGAGGTCCGACATCACGCACCCGAACGAGAGGGCGAGGAGGTCCCACCGTTTCGGCCACCGCACGTACAGAGGCCAGACGGGGAGCACGTGGAACGGCGTGAGGGGCACGGCGGCCCAAATGGACCGCGACGGCGTAAGAGCCTGCCGCCCCCGTTCTCAGTGCGCGGGGGGCATCGGGACCCCCGGCGTCCTCAGGGTGAGGAGCTCGGAACGGCTGTCGTACGCGATCAGCTCTGACGCGCGCCCCCAGTACACGAGGGCCCGGAACAGGTCCTCCGCGGAGTGGCTCCCGAAGTGGACCGCGAGGGCGTCGATCACGTCCTGGCGGGACGCGGGGCGGGCCGAGGTCTCGATGAGCTGGATCACGTACCGGAACACAGGGAGGTCCTTCATGAACTCCCGGAGCATCGCCTTCCGCTCCTTCACGGACGCCTTGATCAGTTTCCGGCCGAAGTCCGTGAGCCGGAGGTCCCCATCCTCGACCGTGACGACCCCGAGGAACTCCGCGGCAGCGACGATCGGCCCGATCCCGTCCAGTTCCATCTCCACGTCCTCCGCGATCCGGGCGACGTCCGCCTGGCCCCCGTGCTCGTCCACGGCCCGCGCGAGGGCGACGACCTGGCTGAACGACACCTTCGTGATCGAGTGGAGGTCCATCCGGGGTCTCCCGCTCCCATCGGCGTCCGCGGTCTTATCCACTTCGATACCCCTTCTTAAACGATGAGGCTGTAGATCTCGTCCACCCAGCCGAAGAACTCCGGCTCCTTCCGGTTCCTCGGGCGGGGCAGGTCGATTTCAAGCTCCGCAACGACCCGCCCCGGGCGGTTCGACAGGACGATGACCCGGTCCGCCATGTACACGGCCTCCTCGATACTGTGCGTGACCATCAGAACCGCCTTCGGCGGGAGGTCGGGCGTCGACCAGAGCTGAAGGATCTCGTCCCGCAGGCTCTGCGCGGTGAGGGCGTCGAGCGAGGAGAACGGCTCGTCCATGCACAGGAGAAGGGGCTCGACCGCGAGGGCCCTCGCGATGCCGACCCGCTGCTTCATCCCGCCGCTGAGCTCGCGGGGGAACGCGTTCTCGAAGCCCGCGAGGCCGACGGCGTCGATGAACTTCCGGGCCTGCGCGTGCCGCCTCTCCGGCGGGTCGTGGCGGGCCTCCAGCCCCAGCTCCACGTTCTGCTCGACCGTGAGCCACGGGAACAGGGCGAAGGACTGGAACACCATCGCGACCTGCGGGTTCTCCGGCACGAGGGGCTTTCCCTCGAACCGGACGGACCCGGCCGTCGGCGTATCGAGGCCGACGATGATCCGGAGGAGCGTGGACTTCCCACAACCGGAGGGGCCGACGATGCACACGAAGTCCCGCTCCGCGAGCTCGAACCCGACGGTCTCGAGGACCTTGAACTCCTTCCCCGCCTCGAAGTACGACTTCGAGACATGCTTCACCTCGAGAAAGGGCGCGGCCACCGGGGACACGACGGGCGGTGCGGGCGCAACGTTGTCCGCCGTCTCACCCCTCCAGCCGGTACCGCTTGATCGCCCGCTTGAACAACGGACGCCAGAGGAGCTTGTTCATCGCGAGGACGACGAGGACCATCGTGAGGATCGAGAGGAGCAGGACCTCGCTGTCCGGCACGTCGAACGTCGCGATGTCGATCAGGGAGCCAAGTCCCGTCACGGTGTACGGCCGCACGCCTCCGAACCGGATGTACTCGGAGACGACGAGAGCGTTCCATCCCGCGCCCCAAGCCGTGATGCTCCCGGTCAGCAGCGAGGGGATCATCGCGGGGACGAGCAATCTCCTCCAGTACGCGAGCCCCCGGAGGCCGAACGCGCGCGCAGCCTCGTCGAGGTCCCCGGGGATCGCCCGGACGCCGGCGATGAGGTTGAACAGGAGGTACCACTGCATCGCGAACAAAGCGATGAGGAAGGCAGCAAGTTCCGTCCCTGTCCCCTGCGACGGAGCGATCGCAATCGCGAACCCCAGGATGAGTGGGAGCAGGGCCGTGGCGGGGATCGAGGCGGACACCTCGATCACGGGGGTGAGGACCCGGGAGGCGCGCGGGTTCCGCGCGATGACGACGGCGGCGGGGATCGTCCACGCGAGGGACACCGCGTACGCGAGGGCGAGGCGGGAGAAGGAGCGGAGGGTCGCCTCCGGGATCGTGTACGCGGCGGCGGGCAGAGGTTTCAGGAGGAGAGTGGAAAGACCCGCGAGTCCGCTCCCCACGACGACGACAAAGATCGCGAGGAACATCCCGAGGTCGATCCACCGGATCGCCCGCATCACCTGTCGATGGGCGGAGGTCGCGCGATCGAATCGGGTCGCGAGGCGGGAGTACCTCTCCATGAGCGGGCGGACCCGCGAACCCAGCCACTGCCGGAGACGGGTGAACCGTGGAAGCCACGCGAGCCTTTCGTAGACCCCGGACACCCGCGGCACGGGTTGCCCGGTACCCGTCGTGTCGATTCGGAACCTCTCGGACCAGATGCTCAGCGGGCGCCAGATCAGCGCGTCCAGGGTGAGCACGACCGCTGCGAGGACCCCGACGCCGATCAGGATCCCCGCCACATCTCCCGCGTCCCCGCGGTCCGCGATGAACGCGCCGAGCCCGGGTCGGGCATACGTCGCCCCGAAGGCGGTGAAGATCTCGGACGCGACCAGGAAGAACCAGCCGTTGCTCCAGGAGAGCATCGAGTTGTACACGAGTTTCGGGACCATCGCGGGGAACACGAGGCGGCGGAACCGCAGCCAGTCCCCGAGGGCGAAGACGCGCGCGGCGTCCTCGAGGTCCTTCGGGATCGTCGTGATCGACTCGTACACCCCGAAGGCCATGTTCCAGGCCATCGAGGTGAAGATCAGGAAGATCACCGCGATCTCGAGGCCCGCAGGGTGGCCCTGGAACGTCGCCACGAAGAACACGAGCGCGGCCGGGAAGAAGCCGAGGATCGGGACGCTCTGAAGGACGTCGAGGAGGGGGAGCATCACGACCGCGGCCCGCTTGCTCAGGGCCATCGTCGTGCCGTACGCGATTGCGAAGACGAGCGCGAGGAGATACGCGGCCGCCATTCGGCCGAGGGAGAAGGAGGCGAGGAGCGGGAGGGTCGCGGCCTGTCGGGCGCTATCCGGGAACGCGATTGCAAACGAGACTCCCAGGGCGATGAGGACGAGCCCGACCCACCGGAGCCGCTTCCGGGCCACCATCGGGATGGCGCCACGGGAGGGGGGCTATTTACGGGTTCGCAACGGCCACTCCCGCCGTCGTCCCTCCGAAGAATTTGAGGAGTCGATTTCAGCGGAGAATCCACGAAGCCGAGTCGAAAAGTCGCGGAGATCCGTTATCCGATTTGATTCCGATTTGTACGCGAAAATCGTGTATCGGAAAGCTACTTACCCGATGATGCAGGTCCGGTGCCGGGGAAGGGGGAGACGGGCACGAGACCTTCGATGGCTCCCGGATGGCCCGGCTTCTGTTCTCACGCGCCAAGGAGGGGCGCGGCAAATAAGTACCCAAGGGCCCCAGCGGGGAGGGGGTGAAAAGAAAGTGAAAGGAATCTTTGCCATTCTGATTGGAATCGTGCTCGCTGCCGCCCCAATGTTCGCGGCGATCCACATCCTAGGTTCGCCTCCCAGCGCGGGGAACGACGATTGTGGGGAGAAGGGCGACCACGATGGGGACCACGAAAACGAGGACGACTGCGACGATGACGAGGACGACGACGACTGCGACGAAGACGACGACTCTGTCGGGATCGGTCCTGCGAACGGCGACGATGACGACGATGACGACTGCGACGATGACGAGGACGAGGACGACGATGGAGGAGCGGCCGGGGGAGCTGGACGGCTGATCTCGGAGAGCGCTCTCCTGAACGGCCTCGAGGGCGGCGCGCTGTTCCCGTTCATCGACACCACGCCGAACAACATCACGCGGGCGCACATCGCGATCACGGACTCGACGGAGACGTGCGCCCCGGACGCGGGGCCACCGCAGAACATCCAGGTGCTCGTCGGCGTCGCGGGCGTGTCCCTCGTGAACGTGATGACGAGTGCGACGAACACGGGGATCGGGGACTCGAATCAGTGCGTCTTCCACGTGACGATCGTGCCCGGCGAGGGCGGCGTGCCCGCGCAGGTCACGGACATCGTGATTTGGAACGCCGGGGAGGCACCCCTCAGCGGGTTCAACACCGCAACCGCAACGGCCGAGGTCGCATGACCTTGGCCTTTTCTTCCTTTTCCGTCCGATGGGCCTGAGGGCGCGACCGGTCAGGTTCCTACGCGGCGCCTATCAGGCGCGCGAGGATCGCCTTTTGTGCATGAAGGCGGTTCTCCGCCTGTTCGAAGACGACGGACTGCGGGCCGTCGATTACGTCGTCCGTGATCTCGAGGCCCCGGTGCGCGGGCAAGCAGTGCATCACGATCGCGTCGGGCTTCGCGTGCTTCAGGAGCGCGGAGTTCACCTGGTACGGTCGGAACAGCCGCTCCCGCTCCTGCTTCTCCTTCTCCATCCCCATGGAGACCCAGACGTCCGTGTACACGACGTCCGCGTTCTCCACCGCCTTCTTGGGGTCCGTGACGATCGCGACCTCGGAACTCGTCCCCCTCGCGATTCGCTCCGCCTCCTTCAGGATCCCCGCGTTCGGCCGGTTCGAGGGCGGGCACCCCACGGAGATGTGGGCCGCCACGATGGCGGCCCCGAGGAGGAGGGAGTTGCAGACGTTGTTCCCGTCCCCGACGTACGCGATCTTCAGGCCCTTCAGTTTCTTCTTGGCCTCGAGAATCGTGAACAGGTCCGAGACGATCTGGCAGGGATGCTCGAGGTCGTCGAGGCCATTGATCACGGGGACCGCGGCGTTGCGGGCGAGCTCGACCATGTCCTCGTGGCGGTACGCGCGGTACATCACCCCGTCCACGTAGCGGCTCAGGACCTTCGCGGTGTCCGCGATCGTCTCGCCGCGGCCGAGCTGGGTGTCCTGGGGGCTCAGGTTCACCGCGTGGCCCCCGAGCTGGGACATCCCGACCTCGAACGAGACGCGGGTGCGTGTGGACGCCTTCTCGAAGATCATCGCGAGGCTCTTCCCGCGGAGCGGCTCGAACGTCTCCCCCGCCTTCTGGCGGTTCTTGAAGTTCCCCGCGAGCTCGAGGATGCCGATCAAGTCCCTCTCGACGTCGAGGATGGAGACGAGGTCGCGCTTCGAGGCCATCGCAGGGCGGAGCGGCGGAGTCGGACGTAAAGGTTTCGACCTCGGCCGGTGAACTAACAAAGCCCTTTACCGGGGCGGGAGATTCGGTGTCATGGACGCAACGCGCCGCGACGACCGTGCGAGACGCAGGCGGGGCCTCGCTCTCGGTGGCGTCGGGCTCGTCCTTCTGTTCGTCCCCGCCATCCTCCTGCTCCTTGTTCCCGGCCCGATTACCGCGTACGCTCTCGCCGCGATGGTCCTCGGGATCGTCCTCCTCCTCGCGGGATTCGTCTCCCTCCCCGGGAGCCTCGCGAATCTGTTGCTGCGACCGAAACCCTAATCTTGCGGCCGCGCATCGGAACGCCCGCGGCCGGGGTGGGGTAGCCTGGGCATCCTAGGGGACTGTGGATCCCTTGACCCGAGTTCAAATCTCGGTCCCGGCCCTCCCTGACCTCCAAGGGTCGCGCACTCGCGCCACTATGTTTTAATAGATGCCATTCCCTAGCACGGCACCGCCACCGGCCCGGGCGACGAGGAACCCCGCGTCGGCGCGCGCTCCCGGAGCCCCTCCCGGGAGGTGACTGCGATGATAAAGCAGGCCGAGAAGGAATACGACCCCAAGGCGCTCGAGCGGCGGATCCAGGAGTACTGGAACCGCACGAAGGCGTACGAGAAGATGCGCCGCGCCCGGGCCCGGGGCAAGGACTTCTACTTCGTCGACGGCCCGCCGTACACCTCCGGCACGATCCACATGGGCCAGGCCCTGAACAAGACGATCAAGGACACGGTCCTCCGCTGGCGGCGGATGAACAACTACAACGTCCGGGACCAGCCCGGGTATGACATGCACGGGCTCCCGATCGAGGTCCAGGTCGAGAAGACCCTCGGCATCACGAACAAGAAGGAGATCGAAGACCTCGGGATCGAGCGGTTCGTGAACACGTGCCGGGAGTTCGGCCTCGACCTCCTGAAGAAGATGAACGACCAGTTCGTCCGTCTCGGCGTCTGGATGGACTGGGAGCACCCGTACGTCACGATCACGAACGAGTACATGGAATCCGCGTGGTGGACCCTGAAGAAGGCCCACGAATCCGGGCTCCTCGTCGAGGCGGAGAAGAGCCTCCAGTGGTGCGCGCGATGCGAGACCGCCCTCGCGGAGGCGGAGGTGGAGTACGCGGACGAGACGGACCCCTCGATCTACGTGAAGTTCCCCCTCGTGGGGCGCCCGAACGAGTACATCCTCGTCTGGACGACGACCCCGTGGACCCTTCCGGCGAACATGTGCGTGGCGGTGAATCCCAAGTTCAAGTACGCGAAGGTGCGCGTCACCCGGGCCGGGAAGACGGAGAACCTATGGCTCGTCGAGGAGAACATCAAGGCGGTGATGGCGGCTGCGGGCGTCGAGCAGTACCAGATCGTGGACGAGGTGATGGGCTCCCAGATGGAGGGGTGGGCGTACACGCACCCGCTCTCCGGGAAGGTCCCCATCCAGCGCACCCTCCAGGGGCCCTGGGTCCACAAGGTCGTCCCCTCGGATACGGTCACCTCGGAGAGCACGGGGTCCGTCCACACCGCGCCGGGCCACGGGCCCGAGGACTTCGAGCTCGGTCAGAAGCTCGGGCTCCCCGCCTTCAGCCCGGTGGACGAGCGCGGGGTGTTCACCGCGGACGCGGGTGAATATGCGGGGAAGACGGTCCGGGAGGGGAGCGCGGCCATCGTGCAGGACCTCTCCGCCTCCCGACTCCTGTTCGCGGAGGAGAAGATCACGCACCGGTACGGTCACTGCTGGCGGTGCAAGACCCCGATCCTGTTCCGGGTCGCCGTCCAGTGGTTCCTCAAGGTCGGGGACATCAAGCCGAAGATGCTCGAGGAGATCGGGCGGGTGAAGTGGCACCCGGAGTGGGCGGGGGACGCCCGCCAGTATGACTGGACCCTGAACCTCCGGGACTGGTGCATCTCCCGCCAGCGGTACTGGGGGATCCCCCTCCCGCTATGGCGGTGCCCGAAGGACGGGGAGCTGAAGGTCGTCGGGAGCCTGGACGAGCTCTCGGCCGCGCGGAACTACCGGGAGGGGATGGACCTCCACCGGCCCGGGATCGATGCGGTCGTGTTCGACTGCCCGGAGTGCGGGACGGAGATGAACCGGGTGAAGGACATCCTCGACGTCTGGTTCGACTCCGGGGTCTCCTCGTGGGCCCAGCTCGGATACCCGCGGCGGGAGGACGAGTTCAAGCGGTGGTGGCCGGGGGACTGGATCATGGAGGGCCCGGACCAGACCCGCGGGTGGTTCAACTCCCAGCTCACGGCGGGGGTCGTCGCGTTCGGCCGCTCCCCGTTCGAAAGCGTCCTGATGCACGGGTGGGTGAACGGCCCGGACGGCCGACAGATGCACAAGTCCCTCGGGAACTACGTGGACCCCGTCGGGACGATCGACAAGTACGGCGCGGACGCGCTTCGGTTCTACCTCCTCGAGGTCCACGCGCCGTGGGAGGACCTCAATTTCGTCGAGGAGGGCGTCGTGAACTCGCTGCGGACCCTGAACATCCTGTGGAACGTCCACAAGTTCGCGGCCACGTACATGGCCGTGGACGAGTTCGACCCCGCGAGGCACTCCCTCGACTCCCTCGTGAAGTCGATGCGGCCGGAGGACAAGTGGCTCCTCTCCCGCCTCGAGAACCTGAAGATCGCGTTCGGGAACGAGTTCGAGACGTACAACCTCCACCGCGCGTGCCGGCTCCTCGAGGAGTTCGTCCTGAACGACCTCTCCCGCTGGTACGTGAAGCTCGTCCGCGCCCGGACGTGGAAGGAGGGCGAGGACAAGGGGAAGCTCGCGGCGTACCGGGTCCTCCACGAGGGGCTCGGGGTCGTGACCCGGATGTTCGCGCCGATCACCCCGTACCTCTCCGAGGCGATCTACCAGCACCTCGACGGCCGGAAGCTCACGGTGCACATGGAAGATTGGCCGCCGGTCCAGGAGCAGTGGCTGAACAACGAGCTCGAGAAGGAGATGGCGATCGCCCAGGAAATCGTCGAGGTCGTCTCGAAGGCCCGCCAGAAGAAGCAGATGAAGCTCCGGTGGCCCGTCCGGAAGATCGCGGTGAAGCCGGCGACGGAGGACGCCGCGAAGGCCCTCGCGACGTTCCGCGATGTCGTGATGTCCCAGGCGAACGCGAAGGAGCTCGTCCTCCTGAAGGGGAACGAGGACTTCGATGGGATCCAGCTCACGGTCCAGCCGAACGCGGCCGCGATCGGGCGGGTGTACAAGCAGTGGTGGTCGAAGATCGCGACGATGCTCGAGAACCGCCCCGCGGACGAGGTGAAGAGGGCCCTCGACAAGGGGGAGTTCAAGATCGGGATCGAGGGGCAGATTGTCCGGATCGACCCGACGATGGTCTCCTTCAAGAAAACGATGCCAGAGGACATCGCGGTCGTGACGACCCCGCACGGCGAGATCTACGTGGACATGCGGATCACCCCGGAGATCCAGGCGGAGGGGTATGCGCGGGAGCTGATCCGGAGGATCCAGCAGATGCGGAAGGAGACGGACCTCGCGGTCGAGGACTACATCAAGACCGCCGTGCGGGTCCGGAAGGAGTTCTCGAAGCTCCTCGAACCGTGGAAGCCGTACCTCGCGGCGGAGACCCGCTCCCGTTCCCTCGTCATCGGCGAGGACCCGGTCACGGAGGAGTACGTGGTCGAGTGGAACATCGAGGGGGAGACGATCACGATCGGGATCACACCCTACCGGATGGCGGATGCCCTTGCGGAGTTCACGAAGATCCCCCACATCACGGAGCGGAAGGGGATCGCGCTCTTCGATGCGGGGTACAAGACGTCCGCGGCCCTCGCGCAGGCGACGAAGGACGACCTGTCGCGGATCGAGGGCCTCGAGTCCGGCGACGCGCGGCGGATCCGCGAGCACTTCGAGGCGGGTCCGGCCGGGGAACCGGGGCTCTGCCCCGTGTGCGAGGCGGAGCTCCCCGAGAATGCGAGGACCTGCCCGCGGTGCGGGGAATCCCTCGGAGGGGCGGAGGATCCGCCCCCGCGGCCGTCCGTTCCCGCTCGCGCGGAGCCGAGGGCTCCCGCCGCGATGGAATGCCCGGAGTGCGGGCAGTCCGTCCCCCCGGGCATGAAGGCGTGTCCCGCGTGCGGCCATCGGTTCGGCGCGGAGCCCGCGCGGCCCCCCGCCACGGCCCCGCCGCCGGCCGTGAAGGTCTCCGTCACCTCCGGGACCCAGGAGAAGGGCGGCGCCACGAACTGCCCGTTCTGCGAGGCCGTCGTCCCGCCGGGAGCGGTGAACTGCCCGAGCTGCGGCACCAGCCTGCGGCTCGCGGGGAAGGGCGCACCTTCCGCGACGACCCTACGGGTGGAGATCCAGGAGCCCCCCGCCGCGCGCCCGCTCCCGGACCTCCAGCGCTCCTCCACGTACCTCGTGAAGGAGGACAGTCCCGCGATGTCGTATCAGCTGTTCCTGCGCACGCTCGCGGCGGGGATGAAGGGGTTCTGCATCACCCGAACATACCCGGAGAAGATCCGGGAGCAGCACGGGCTCCCCGGCGTCCCGATCCTGTGGCTCAGCAACGTCGGCAAAGAGGACACGGTCCGACCGAAGGATCTCGAGAAGCTCTCCCTGTCCCTCGAGCAGTTCATCGGTCAGGAGAAGGGGATCGTCGTGATCGACGGGATCGAGTACCTGATCACGAACAACAACTTCATCACGGTGCTGCGGCTCGTGCAGGCCCTCCGGGACCAGGTCGCGATGCACGGCGCGATCCTCCTGTTCTCCGTGAACCCCTCGACCCTCGACGAGCACCAGCTCCACCTCCTTGAGAGGGAGGTCGACCAGGTCGTCGACCTCCGGACGTAGGCGGGAGCCAGACGGACACGAGCACGTCGTCGAGGCGCGGCACCGTCGGCCTGAACCGTGAAAGTTCCTCGGGTCGGACCCACCGGGCCTCCACGTTCTCCCAGTCCAGCGTCACCTTCCGGCTCCCGACCTCGAAGAGGAACGGGTGGATTGCGAAGACCGTGGATTCGTGGCGGGTCCGGATCACGGCCCCGCGGGCGACGAGACGGGCCGCCTCGATCTCCGTCTCCTCGAGGACCTCCTTGCGGGCCCGCCAGAGCGGGGGTTCGAGTCCCTCGATGTACCCGGAGATCCCGGACCACGCCCCCCGGAACGTCTTCACCCGCGGCCCACGCTTCACGATCAGGACACGCCCCTTGTTCCTCAGGAACGCGGTGACGACCCGTCGTTCCGCGACGTCCGGGAGGGCAACCACGCCCGCATCGCCGTCCACGATCGCCCGGTCTCCGGTCCGCAAGAGGGAGACATCGATCCCGTCGACGAGGGGGATCCCGCCCAGGATCGCGCCCGTCGCCACGATCGCCTCCGTCCGCTCGTTCACGATCCCCGCGGGCCCCCGCCCTCGCTTCGCCAGGCCGTAGAGGACGTACGATCCCACGGTGCTCCCCTTCCCGTGCGGGAACGAGAGGACCCGCCCCAGGACGTTCTCCCCGCGGATGTCCGATGTGGGGTCCGTGACGACTCCCGTCTCCCGGTCCACCCCGCCAAGGAACGACATCGGCTTCGCACTCGCGAGCGCGCGTCCTTCCCCCCGCCCCGGGGCGACGGGGCGGCCTTCCAGGATCACGAGGCGTACCTCCGGAACAGCCGCTCGACCTCGTCCATGATCACCTTCTGGCCGCACAGGGTCGGGAGGTACACCGCGCCCTTCCCGGACGGGGTCGCGACCGTCTGCGACACGTTCTCGATCATCGTCACCTCGAGGCACGTGTCGACGAAGACCCGTCCCCCGAGGCCCTCGATCCGGGCCACCGCGTCGGCCGCGGCATCGCGGGCGCTCCGGCTCGCGAACACCCAGACGGGGATGCGGGGCCGGTGCCGCCCCACGAGCGTCGCGACCTCGCGGAGTTCCTCGGAGGAGAGTTGGGGAGATCCGAGGCCGATGATGTCCGCATCCGTGCCTGTCGTATACTCCCGCTGGATCGCACGGAGGTCGCGGTCCGTCACCGTCAGGCGGGGAAGCCCCTTCGGGCGCGCGGCGCGCCACTCCCTCGTGACACGGTCCACGTGGAACATCGCGACGTCCCCGGTGGCCGCGATCGACGCGGAAAGCCACTTCAGATCGGACTCCGTTCCCCGGATCCCCCGGAAGTACGGGACGCCCCCACCGAGCTCCCGCCCGACGTGGAGCCCGAGGAGGGAGAAGCCGAACCCCCGCACCCGCGCCCTCACGTCCACGACCGCCGTCGCCCGCCGGTTCTCGTCAAGGTGGAGCCCGTAGTTCGGCGTGACCCCGGTGACCGCGGACGCGAGCGCGGACGGCCCGCCCTCGCGGTTCGTCCGTGCTCCGAGAACGGAGTTCGCGAAGCACGCCGCGGAGCTCTCCGCCCAGGCGACGTGCTCCCCCCGCTTCGGCCGGAGCCCGATCAGGTACGGGGTGCAGCTGAACGACGGGAGGACCCCCATCCGCCGGTACGCCTCCGCGATCCGTCGCTGCTTCGCCGCGAATTCCTCCGGGATCCCCTGCTCCCGCCACCGATCGAGGTCCATCCCGAGCGGGTTCACCGTGGCGGGGATGGACACGGTCGCGTCCCGAGCGAAGTCCTCGATGAACTCCAGGCCCGGGTCCCCGACCATCTTGTACGACGCGCCCGCGATGTGCGCGGAGGTGACGGGGATCAGCCGGTCCGCCCCGTAGATTTCCCCGAGCGCGACCAGGAGGCGCATCGACGTCCTCTGGGCCCCGGTCCCACGGTCCCGGAGGGCCTTGTGGCGGGGGGCGAGGCGCATCTACACCCTCCGGAGGTACTCGCGGGCCACCCGCACGGCGACGGTCCTCTTCGCGGGGTGGGCGGCAATCTTCGCACGGACCGCGATCACGTCGTCCGCGGTCGCGAGTTCGATCGACCCTCGAAACGCGGCCTGCTTGTCGAACCGGAGGTGCAGGACCGCGTCCTCGTCGATCCGCGCGTCGAGCTCCTCCAGGATCTTTTCGACCGGGCCCGCCTCCTTGACCCGCCGCCAGAACGCTGCGATCGCGTCGTCCTTCTGGACCCGCAGCCGTTTCAGGAGGATTGGGTTCCCGTGGTGGCCCTCCGTCTTCTCCGTCTCGATCGTCCCGTCCATGCTCAGGGCCCGCATCGCCCGCTCCACCCGCATCTCGTCCTCCGTCGCGTGGACGTGCGCGCGGAACTCCACGCTATGGAACATGGGAGGCCCCGCCGAGGACGGACTCCATGACCTCCCGGGCCCGGGCCCGGAACACGCCGAGCTCCCCCTCGTTCGCGATCAGGTAGTCCGCGGTCGCGATCACGTCTCCGAGGCCCCAGCGGAGCTCCCGGGTGTCCCGGACGCGGAACTCCTCCCAGGTGGCGGGCGCGTCGCTCCGGTTCCGCTGCCGGAGCCGCTCGAACCGGACCTTCGGGCTCGCGTGGATCGCGACGACCGCGACGGAGTCCCCGAACGCCCTCCGGAACACCTCGAGCTCCATGGATCCGCGGAGCCCGTCGATCACGACGCGGTCGCCGGTCACGCGGGGCACGGTCCGCTCGGCCCAGATCCCGAACCCGTTCTTCTCCCGCTCCGCGTGCGCGAACCCGCCGATCGCCTCGTCGGAGGACCCGACCCCCCGCTTCGAGGCCTCCTCTCGGACGACGTCCCCCATGCGGATTATGGAGAAGCCGTGCTCCGCCGCGACCCGCAGGAACTCCTCCTTTCCGCACCCGGGCATCCCCGCGACGCATAGGACCTTCACAACAGCGGGGAACCGCGGAGCGACTTAAGAGTTTCCCGCGGGCGTCAGTTCTCCGTTTTCCTCGGCTTCGGGGCGACGGACCCCATCAGGAGGGTCGCGAGGACGAGGTCCTCGCTGGAGCCGGAGTAGTCCCCCTCGTTGAACGCCTTCTCTGCGCGCCCGAGGATCTCTTTCGCTTCGGGGAGGAAGTGGGTCGCGTGCTCGGGGACGGTGACCCGGTGGCGGTGGTCCTTCAAGGACTTGGCCAGGGCCTCCCGCTCCGACTCCGCGCGGCTGATCGCCGCCTCCGCGTCCTCGACATGCTTCTGGGCCTCCGGGTACCGGCCGTCCCGGGAGGCGCGGCGCGCGTCCAGGATCGCCCGGTCCGCGGTCGCGGAGAGGTGCCCTTCCCGAACGAGCGCGGAGTACCGGTTCGTCGCTCCCGCGATTCCCGCGGTCACCTTCGTGTGCCCCTCCTCGAGGGAGCGCGCGTCTTCGAAGATCCGCCGGGCCATGCCCGCGGCGGGGTCGATCACCCCGCGGTGCAGGACGTCCCGCGTGATCGCGAGCTGGCTTCCGAGGCGGCCCGTGGCCACGCCCTTCCCCCGGAGGTCCCCGAGGATCGCGGACGTCGCCGCGAGGGCCTCCGTCGCTTCGATGAACTCTGCGCGAAGGCGGTTCGCGCGGGCCTCGATGTCCCTCGCGACCCGCCCCGCCTGGTCGTAGTCCCGCAGGGCGAGCCGCCGGGTCGCGCCCTCGAGGGCGCTCTCGAGCGCGTCCGCGCCCCCCTTCTCGAACACGTCCCGGTCCTTCGGGCCGGGGACGGTGACGAGGGCCTCGATTGCGAGCTCCGCCATGAACACCGCGTTCGACGCCATTGCGGCCTTCTCGACGAGGTCCTTCCCCTCCCGTTCCGCCTCCTCGGCGATCACGCGGGCGCTCTCGTAGTCCGGGATCTCGATCCCGTCCTCCCAGACGCCGACCTTGATCCGGGCTTCCGTGCGCTCCAGGGTGGCCACCATCGCATCCACGGGAATCCCGAAGCGCTCGATCTCCTCCATGCGCGCCCGGAGGGCCGCGACGGCCTTCGCGTACGCGCTGTGCTGCCCCTCGAGCTTCAGGGCGATCCGTTCCGCGGCCCGCGCGGCCGCGAGGGCGTTCGTGAAGTTGCGGGACTCCAGGGCCTTCCTCGCGCCCTGGACGAGGGCCTCCGGGGCGGTGAGGTCGATCTCCTCCAGCTGGAGGACCGTGATGATCGACTCGGCGCGCGCGATCGCGTCCCCCGCCCGGTGGGCCTTGGACGCCCTCAGAAAGCCGAACCCGCCTCCGTTCGCCATGGAGATTCTCCCCCTTCCGACCGCGGGTGTGGAGCCTCCGGGAGGGAGGCACCGGGTCCGCGGGGCCGGCAGGTAGCGGAATAGATTCCGAGGTGGGGGCATAAGGGTTCCGGCGCGCGACGGAGGGCGGGCTAAGTGATAATCAGCCCCAGCACAAAACTACTAATAAGGTCCAACTCGTGGGTCACGCAGAGAACGACCGGAGGCCTTCGACATGCCGTTCGACCTGGACCTGAAATCCCTTCGATTCGGGACGGAGCTCCTCAAGCGGGGCTTCGCGAAGATGCAGAAGGGTGGGGTGATCATGGACGTCACGAACGCGGACCAGGCCCTGATCGCGGAGGAGGCGGGGGCCGTCGCGGTGATGGCCCTGGAGCGGGTGCCCGCGGACATCCGCGCCGCGGGCGGCGTCGCGCGCATGGCGGATCCGGTCAGGGTCCAGGAAATCATGGACGCGGTCACGATCCCCGTGATGGCGAAGTGCCGGATCGGGCACGTCTCCGAGGCCCAGGCGCTCGAGTCGATGGGGGTCGACATGATCGACGAGTCCGAGGTCCTCACCCCCGCGGACCCGTTCTTCCACGTGAACAAGAAGCAGTTCCAGGTGCCGTTCGTGTGCGGGGCCCGGAACCTGGCGGAGGCCGTGCGGCGGGTGTGGGAAGGCGCCGCGATGATCCGGACGAAGGGTGAGCCCGGGACGGGGAACGTGATCGAGGCGGTCCGCCACATGCGGCTCGTGAACGCCGCGATCGCGGAACTGAAGAACCGGTCGAACGACACCCTCCTCGCGATCGGCGGGCGGTTCGCGAACTCCTACGTCACGCTCCTGCGGGAGGTCCGGGAGGCGTACGGGGACACCCCGACGATCGCGGAGCACGAGGTGATCTTCGCGGACCAGACCCTCGACGACATCACGGAGGGCCTCTACCAGACCCTCCTCGAGGTGAAGAAGCTCAAGCGGCTCCCCGTCGTGAACTTCGCCGCAGGCGGGATCGCGACGCCCCCGGACGCGGCCCTGATGATGCACCTGGGGTGCGACGGGGTGTTCGTCGGCAGCGGGATCTTCAAGTCCGAGAACCCGGAGGCCCGCGGGCGCTCCATCGTCGAGGCCGTCACGCACTTCGACGACCCCTCCGTCGTCGCGGAGGTCTCGAAGGGCCTCGGCGTCGCGATGAAGGGGCTCGAGATCACCCAGCTCGCGCCCGAGGAACGGATGCAGGAGCGGTCATCGTAGCGAGGCGCACCGCTTCCGCGAGGACGCGGTCCACGCCGGACCCCGTCAGGGAGGACATCGCGGGGCGCCCGAGCCCGCGGGTCCCGAGGTCCGCCTTGTTCTCCACGACAAGGATCGGCGTGTCCGGGAACAGCTCCCGCACGGTGTCGAGGAGCCGCATCTGGGAGGGCAGGTCGTACCCGCAGGTCTCCGACGGATCGATGAGGAACACGACCGCGTCCGCGACGTGGGCGAGGGCGGTGATCGCCTGCCGCTCCATCGGGTTCCTCGCGTCCATGGGCCGGTCCAGGAGCCCCGGGGTGTCGAGGATCTGGAACCGCGTGTAGCCGACCTCGAAGTGGCCGACGAAGACCCCCTGGGTCGTGAACGGGTACGGCGCGACCCGGGGTTTCGCGGTGCTCACCCGCCCCACGAACGCGCTCTTCCCGACGTTCGGGTACCCCGCCACGACGATCGTCGGGGCCTCGGGGTCGATGTCCGGGAACTCCTTCAGGGGCCTCCGCGAGGCGGCGAGGGCCTCCAGGTTCGGTGCGATCTGGTTGATGACGGAAGAGAGGCGGCCGAACGCCTCCCGCCGGATCGCGCCAACCGGCGTCGTCCCGCGGGCCCCCTGGATCCTCTTCGCGTAGCCACGGGCGAGTTCCAGGGACTTCTTCCGCGCCCAGTCCACGGCGGCTAGGTTCTTCCGCAGCACGAGGACCCCGATCGTCGCGTCGATCAGCTCCCGGTAGAAGGGCGGGATCCGGTCCAGGGACGGGAACCCCTTGATGTACGTCTCCATCGTCGTCGCGAGGACGTCCCCCGCCGCCTGGACCTTCGCGATCGCGAGGTTCTTCACGCGCTCCTCGCGGGTCCTCCCCTTCGAGGTCGTCGCCTTCGACGCCCGCCGGAACGCCTTGTCGAGGAGGCCCTGGGCATCGAGGACCCGCGGGGGCTCGAACACAGGGAGCGAAAGGCGACATCCGTTAAAGTCTATCCGAAGAGCCACCGGGCGGCCTCTCCCACGACCACGTAGATCAAGACCAGGAAGCCCGCCCTTGTCCACGCGGCCAGGAAGTTCGCGATGAGGAATGGCGTTCGACTCATCGCCTTCCCCTCTTCGTTGAACAGCGAGTAGAGGTAAATCGGGACCGTGTCCGACATCAGCGGGATGCTGAGGAGGACGTACACGCCGATGTAGTTTGTCCTGCGGACGAACCGCTCCGCCCACTTGACGAACCGGTCAATCCACTTGTATCGGTCCGCCCAGCGGCGGATCCCCCCCTCGGCCCTGAGACCCACGAAGAAGATCAACCACGCACCGATCGTCTTCCCCACCGCCATCGCACCGACGACGGCCAAGAGGTATCCCCACTGCGGTCCACGCGGGTCCAGCAGCGGCTGGAGGAGGACGACCTCGATCGGGATCGGGAGGACCAGGGCGACCAGGACGGAGAAGACGAGGGTAACGCCAAGGTACGCGCCGGGGTTGTTGTAGACACTCGCGATGAAGTTCGTGATGTCCTCGAGGATCCCCATGGGAGTACCGGGCCCGCGCATCGAGCGAAGGTCTATTTAGGGGCTCCCTCGCGTTTCTCCCCTACGAGACGATGGGGTGGAGCGCCCCGTCCCGGGTCAGGAGGACGACGCGGGAATCCTCCCGCTCCGCCGCGACCTTGTACCCGAGGCGGTCCCCCAGGGTGTCCGCGAACTGCCGGATCACCCGGTGCTCGGGCATGTTCTCCACCCGGAGCCGGAGGCGGGACTCCCCGACGAACGAGTATCCCTTGCATTCCACGAACATCGGCTGCGCGGTCGCGTCCAGGGCCGCGTACTCGTCCTCCCAACCAAGGTTCCAGCCCTCCACCAGCGTGTGCCGGATCACGGTGCGGGTGTCGAGGCTCGGAAGGAGGGCCAAGGTCTCCTTCAGTTTCTCCCACTCGTGTTCCGACTTGGGCGCCATGAGTTTCCGGTACACGTCCGCGTTCGGGGCGGCGACGGTCACGTAGAGCTGCGTCGGGAGCCGCCCCTCGGACGCCATCCTCCGGAGCACGGCGGGCGTCGTCCCGTTCGTGACGAGGAACGTCGTCATGTCCCGGCGGTGGAACTCGTCGATCATCTCCCCGAGCCGTTTGTAGAGGGTGGGCTCCCCCGTGAGGGAGATCGCGACCTGGTTCGGATGCCACGCCTCGTCGAACTTCTCGGTCGACACCTTCGGATTCCCCTTGAACCCGGTGATGAGGTGCCGCTGGGCCTCGATCGACTCCTCGACGATGAACCCGGGGTCGTCCGCGTGGGCGAGGGAATCCGACCCCCACTCCTGGGTCCGCCAGCAGAACAGGCACCCGAGGTTGCAGGAGTCCACGGCGGGGGTCATCTGGAGGCACCGGTGGCTCTTGATCCCGTAGAACGTCTCCTTGTAGCACCCGACGCCCTTCGTGAGGCTGCTCTTCGTCCAGTGGCAGACCTTCACCCCGCTGTGCTCACCGACGACCTCGTACCCCTGTCGCTCGAGCACCTCCCGCTTCGCCGGGTCCATCGCGGGCCGCACCTCCGGATGGGGATAAGGTTCTTTCGACCCTCGCAAAGCTTTACGATTAGCCGCGGAATCGCCCCGCGGTGGCGGGATGGCGGACGAGCTTGTTATCGTGACCGTTGGCGTATTGATTGCACTTGCGTTTGTTGGACTCCTCGGGGCGTACTCCGCCCGATACAAGCGGGTGCCTCCCGGGCACGCGATGGTCGTATACGGGCGGCGCTTCGCCTCGGGAAACTACATGGTCCTTACCGGCGGCGGGCGGTTCATCCAACCGATTATCGAGTCCTATGCGCTGATCTCTTTGGAACCATTCGCAATCGACATGCTCATCGAGGATGTCGCCGGGAGCGTCGTCGGCCCCGAAGACCAGGGGCGAAGGTTGCAGCTCTCTCTCACCGCGGTCGCGAAGATTTCTGATGATGTCAACCTCCTGAAAGCCTCCGCGGGGCAGCTCATCCACAAGACGCCGGAAGAGATCCGCAAGATTGCGGAGGCCACCCTGGAGGGTCACGCTCGAGGAGTTCTGGCGACGGAACCTTCGCCGCAGAGGGACATGGAGCGCGTCGCACGGATCGTTCAATCTCGAGCGGTGGAAGACCTCGCAATCATGGGAATCGAGATTCGTTCCGTGTTCCTGAAGATCCGAGACTCGACCCGGTTCCCCGGTCGAGATTCGGGACCTGCTGAGAACGTCAATTGGGAGCTCCACCAACTCGACGTGCGCGTGCGAAGGATCGAGGAGAAGCTGGGCCTCAGCGCTTCCGGGCGGAGGCCTTAGGCCACGTCGCCGCGAGGTCGATTTCTTCAGCGGTGAACTCGTGCCGCTCGAACGAATCGTTCTTCGCAACGATCGCGACGACTCGGGATCCGTCGTCCGCGACCACCACATCATGGACTTTCCAATGGTGGTCCTTCCATCGAAATGGCTTCGCGATGTTCGTCGGGAAGATCGCCTGCTTCATCTCGTCGGAGACACCGCTCATTCCTCGGAAGACCCACCACGGATCGTAGTGACACAACCCGTGGAACCCTGCGGGGTCCGTGCTCCCGAGTTCTTCGAGGTCCGCCATCTTCCCCTGCGAAAGGAGAAGTCCGTTCTTTTCTCCGCGGACCGGCGGATGCAGGACCGCAGGCCCCCGTCCCAGTCGATCCACGATGAAGAACGGGACCTTCCAGGCTTCATCCCAGAACGGGAACAGATACTTCGTCACGACCTCGCCGTCCGCGAGCCGGAGCCTTCGGTTCACGAGCTGGCGTTGGGTGAGGTCCACGAGTCCCCTCCGGGAGGGACACGTCCTCGACCGGGGATAAAGGCGTCGCGGGAGGACCCCTCACGCGTCGTCGGAATCCTCGTCCACCGCCTCGAGTCGACCCCGGGCGGGCGCGGGTTCCTTGCCCCGCACCTGCCCGACCCGCTCCAGCAGGTGCCGGACCGCGTGGGAGTCCTCCTTCTCGTCCAGGAGGAACGCGACCTCCTTCTCATCGAGGTCGAGGTCCAGGGTCACGGCGAACTTGAAGTCCCCGTCGCTCGCGTACAACGCGCGGAAGGTCGGGAGGAAATCCGTGAGGACCGTCCTCCGGGACATGTGGAGGTGCCGCCCGAGCTTCGAGGCGAGCGCGTTCCGCACCTGGCGGCGCCCCCTGGACCGGGACTGCTTCAGGAGCCACTGCGGGAACATGAACTGCCCGCCGGCGTACCGCCCCTGGCGGGCGGCGGACACCCCCATCGTCATCAGATCGGACGCGTACGCCCACAGGCCGTACTGCTGCCGCCGGCGGGTGCGGGCGAGGTACTCGTCCGCGCGGCCAAGGGCCCGGAACGCCCTCTCGAGGTCGTCCGGCCGCCGGTAGTCCAAGGGAACGTTCTCGTCGATCCAGAGGATCATGTCTTCGGGGCTCTCGTCGAGGTTCCGGACGCTCTCCTTCGCCCGCCGCGCGTCCCCGGATCGGAAGATCTCCTCGAGGGCCGCGTACACGGACGATTCCCGGTCCCGGGCCCCGATCGCATCGACCGCTGCGGTGACAATCGACGTCTCCCCCCGGGAGACGAGCTCGAGGTCGTTGATTGCCGCGCGCAGGTCCCCGTCGCAGTGGTCCCCGATGTACTCGAACACCTCGTCCGGGACCGTGATGCCCTCCGCCTTCGCGACCTCCCGGAGCACCGCCTTCGCGCTCGAGGGGTGGATGGGCTTGAACTTGATCGTCCGGCACAGGCTGCGGAGGGACGAGGAGCGGCGGGAGAGCGCGTAGAAGTCGTTCGCGATGAGGACGATCGGCTGCCCCGTCCTGCGGATCGTGTCCACGATCGCGGCGACCCCGCCGGAGTCCTCCCGCCCGAAGAGGTTGTCCGCCTCGTCCAGGATCACGAGCTTCCTCCCGCCGGTCGCGGTGCTCAGGAACTCACCGGTGTCCGAGAACGTCTGCGTGATCGCGCCGCGGAGGGCGACGCTCCGGACCGCGTCCGCGTTTCGTTTGTCGGAGGCGTTCATCTCGACGACGGTCCACCCCATGTCCTTCGCGAGGGCGAGGGCCGCGCTCGTCTTGCCCGTCCCCGGAGGGCCCACGAGGATCACCGCGCGCTTGTCCGGCACGCCCTTCTCCCACGAGAGGGCCCACTTCTCGAGCTCCGCGATCGCGCTGGGGTTCCCGACGACCTCCCGCAGGGACTTCGGGCGGTACTCCTCCGCCCAGGTCGACATCGGGCCCGGGTACGGGGGCGGGTGCCTAAAAGGTGGAGGGGATGCTCCCGAAAGTGCCGGAACGGCCGATTTCATGTCCGACCTATACTTGTCTAGCCGATATCGGATTCGCATTACAAAAGTATCCCATGGGGCTTGAAACCCCTCGGGAAGGCCTTCTGTGGGCTATTCCGCCTCGGATTTCTCGAACAAATCGCACAGGTCTTGCAGGAACTCGTCGTACGTCTTCCGGAACTTCAGGCGATACAGGCGGTCCCGAGTTGGCGTCGTCACTTGGATCGACGTGATCTCGACCTTCTTCGGCATCGGCGGCGTCCTCCAATGGTTCTATTGGTTCCAATAATGCTATGCGATTATATAGAGTCTATTGTACCATGCACCCACATGGTGTCCATAGCGCTATGGTTTGTAAACGCAGGCCACGGGGAGGGTCCAATACGCAACGGTAGACCGAAGCGTATTAGGAAAGGGGGGTGCCGGCGCCTCCGTACTCCTCGAGGCGTATCTGGAAGCGGCCCTCCGTCTTCTGGTCCGGCCTTCGGATCCGCCGCTCCATCTCTTGCTGCACCCGGTTGAACGTCTCCCGCTCGATCAGGGGCTTGTGGATCCCGGGCTTCACGTTCCCGTTCGACCGAGTCAGCCCGCAGTACACGGGGTTGCCGAGGATGTTCGCGACGGTCTGGCTCGCCCAGGTGCGCCCCGTCTTCGTGCGGTGCCCGAGGCGGTTCAGCTCCTGGCAGATCTTCGCGATCCCCCGCCCCTCGAGGTACCGCCGGAAGATGAAGCCCACGACCTTCGCCTCGTCGTCACTCACCTGGAGGGACCCTTCGATGTACCGGTATCCAAACGGGCTCGCGTAATTCAAGAACGCGCTGAACTTTTTGGGCTCTTCGTCCGCCCCCCGTACGGGGACGGAGGTCCGGAGAATCTTGTACCGCCGGAGTAGGTCGTGCTCGTTGAACCCCTTCTCCGTGCAGAGCCGATGGAGCGCTTCCTCCTCCGAGTCCGCACCGTAGTGGCGGACGAACTCCCGGATGCTGGAGAACGGCATGAACACCTCCCAGAACATGAGGGGATCCTCGGGGACGAGACCCGAACAGTGCTCGCACAAGGTGACGGGCTGGGTCCGCACGGAGGGGTCCCGCCGCTCGTCCGCTACGACGTCACGCGTGACGAGGTGCTTCCGGGACCAGCACCGCTCGCACTTCTCCCGCATTCCCTAGCCCCCCGTGGCGGTGGCCTTTGTGTGCACCGGGCCTTCGATTGGCGGGAGAACCGCCGGAGTCCGGACGAGCCGCTGAATCTTTACCCGGGACTGCAGGGCTTCCTGGGCCCGGTTGAACACGGCGCGATGGACGATCGCGGGATGGTCCGCGGGTCGGACAATCCCGTCCCACTGTAGGTATCCGGAGTAGAGAGGGTTATGAAGGATGTACACAACTCGCGGTTGCGTCCACCGACCGCCCCGCTTCGCCCGGACGCCGCGTGCGTTCAGGGCGTCCGCGATCGCTTGGGTCGTTTCTCCCCCGAGGCAGCGATCGAACACCTCCCGCACGACCTTCGCCTCCTCCGCGGACACGCGGAGCTCGCCCTCCTGGATCTCGTACCCGAACGGGGCGGTGAACCCGAGGAGCCCGGGGCCCGTGCGGGCCTTCTGGCT
>JAIBJG010000022.1 GCA_020029475.1 Methanobacteriota archaeon
GGTTGTCGAGCGCGACGGGCCAGGGGCCCTCCTCCCACCGGCGGGAGCCATCGAGGTTCAGTCCGCGGACGAACCGCCACGCTTCCATGGGGTCCGTCGTCCCCAAGACCCCGCCGACATCGATCGAGAGGATCGTGAACCCGCGGGAGGAGTACGTGCGATAGAGGGACTGGAGCCCGCCCGCCCCCATCTCGATCCCGCACGTCGAGCAGCGGGCGCCCATGAAGTCGAGCAGGACGACCTGGCCCCGGTGGAGGGAGAGGTTCCAGTCCGTGCCGTTCACGTCCCGGAGCGTGAACGCGGGGGCGAACTGCCCCGTCTCGATCCCGACGCCAGGGTCCTGCGGGCCCACGACCCGCGGATTGAGAAGGATGAAGGCGAGGATCACGGAGAGGAGAACAGCGACGGTCCCGATCACGGTCACCGCGTTCCTCGTTTGCGTCTTCATCCGACCCTCCGATGGCGGGGAATCCCCCGCACTCGTCATTGTGCGCGCGCAGGTCATTAAGTTTGCCTCGAATGGCCCGGAAACCCTCGCGATACCGGGATTCTCAACCGCGCACCCCCTCTCGCCCGTGAGGGGCGTGCCCGTCGGCTTATATGGGGTCGGCGGTTCCGAGGGCGGATGGACTCGAAGGCGATCATGGCCCTTGCCCTGAAGCTCGCGGGGCAGGACGAGGTCCCCGCAGACTCTGGGATCGACCTCCCCGCCTCGAACGTGAAGCGGGCGCTGTTCGGCATCGACGCGGACGTGGGAGACCTCCTCCTCGCGAAGCAGCTCGGGTACGACATCCTGATCAACCACCATCCCACGGGCGGCGGATCGCAGGTGAACCTTCCGCGGGTGTTGCGGAAGCACGGCATCCTCCTCGAACGAGCGGGCGTGCCCCGGGCCGCCGCGGAGCGCGCGGTCGACGCCCTCCTGGACGAGCACGAATCCGCGGCGCACGCCCGGAACTACGAGAAACTGCCGAGCGAGGCGAGGCTCCTCGGCGTCCCGCTGATGGCGATCCACAATCCGTGCGACGAGATCGGACGCCGGCTGATGGACGAGACCCTGCGGGCCGGACTTCCGAGGGACCCGAGGGTCCGGGACGCGATCCGCGTGCTGAACAAGCTCCCGGAGTTCAAGAAGGCCCTCACGAAGATCGTCGTGCGGATGGGGAGCGAGCAGAATCCGCTCGGAAAATGGCTCGTGATCCACGGCGCGGGGACGAACGGAGGTCATCCGGTCGCGAAGGCGGCGTTCGACCACGGCATCGACACCGTTTTCTACATCCACATCGATGCGGGTCACCTGCGGAGGCTCCGGGAGGAGTACGGCCGCGAGGGCCCGAAGAACCTCGTGGTGACGGGGCACATCGCGTCCGACAGTATCGGAATCAACGTCCTCGTCCGGGAGCTCCGGAAACGGGGCGTGGCGGTCGATTGCTTCAGCGGGGTTCTAGACGTCTGACATTAACTTTTATTCTGTTTTAAGATAATAGTGATGCGGAAGCCTTAACTATTCATCACCCCATCCCGAGCCGGGACCCTCCCTTGGCTCCGTTCGAGATCGCGGTCGTGAGCAACACCCCTCTCACCCCGCTGAAGGACCTCGACGAGGTCGCCCTCCTGTTCCTCACGCAGATAGGGTACATCCCGAAGGGGTACGACCCGAAGACGGACGCGAAGTCCGTGCGGGAGAGCGTCCCGTACCGTCTCTTCGTGGAGTGTTTCCTGGGCCGCGCGGACAAGGGGTGGACCGTGGAGCAGCTCGCCGTGAAACTGAGGACGACGAAGGCGACGATCTACCGCCACATCAACAAGCTTAAGGACATGGATCTCCTCGATGAGGTGGACGTGATGGAGAGGGGCGGCCCGAAGAAGGGCTACCGGATCCGGTACGGGAACCTCTCGAAGGCGTGGAACTTCGTGGAGTCGAACGTGGAGATCGCGATGGAGAACTACCGGAAGACCGTGGACCACGTCCAGAAGCTCGGGGAGGCCCGGAGGTAGAGCGTGGCGGAGAACGACATCATCGTCCTCACGAAGGGGTCGCGATACCGGATCACCTCGATGGAGACCCGGGACAAGCCCCTGATCACGCATGGCGTGTTCCGGGGGTATGCCGCGATCGGGCCCGACGACGGGATCTGCATGGAGCTCGACGGGTCCCACGCGGAGATGGCGGGGAAGATCCGCATCCTTCCGTCCCACATGATCATCTCGATCGACGTCGTGGAACAAGCCGAGGAAAAGAAACAGAAGGAAAAGCCCGGCACGATGTACGGCTAGGAGAAGATCGTGATCGCCAGGATGGAGGCGATCCCCGCCGCGGAGAGGGCCGCGACCCCGAATCCGACGTAGTAGTGCCGGCCGCTCGAATACGCCGCATGGAAGAGGCCGACAATCCCCAGGAACGCGAACCCCAGCCAGAGGAACACGACCGCGGGCGGCACCGGGGGGGATACCCGGAGGCGGAATAAGGAATTTCGCCCGACCGTCGGACCCCCGGATCCGGAAGGCCCGCCACCGGGGCGTGAAAGGGCTTATCCCGCGCTCACGGTTTCTCCCGCGTGCCCATCGAAGTCCTCCACGGGTCCCTGGAGGAGCGGGTCTTGCGGTACCTCTTGGAGACGTACCCGGTGACGACCGCGACCCTCGCGCGGGACCTGCGGATCCCGGCATCCCGACTCGGGCGGGTCCTGAAGGCCCTCGCACTCCGCGGCATCGTGGAACTCGAGGAGCTCCCGGACAAGACGTTCGTCCGGCTCCTGCGCCAAGACTTCTCGTTCTTCGGGTACAAGGAGTCCCAACGGAAGCGGATCAAGCGCTCCGGCGGGCGGAGTGGAGAATCGAAGGACGTGGAGGGGCCGATGTTCGGATGATCGCGTCCGAGCCCTTCCTGCGGGAGATCTGGGATCGCCTCGCCCGCGGCGAGGTCCGCGGGAAAACCGAGCTGCAACGCGTGAAGGCGGAGCTCGTGCGGACGCACGGGCTCGTCGGCATCCCGCCGGACTCCGAGATCCTCCGCGGCGCCCCCGCCTCCCTCAAGGAGACGTACGGGGACCTCCTCCGGGTGAAACCCACCCGGTCCGCCTCCGGGGTCGCGGTCGTGTCCGTGATGACGCCCCCGCACGCGTGCCCCCACGGGACGTGCATCTACTGCCCCGGCGGCCCGCGGTTCGGGACCCCGCAATCGTATCTGGGGACGGAGCCCGCGGCCCGCCGCGCGGCGTCCCACGCGTTCGACCCGTACGCGCAGACCGTCGCTCGCCTGGAGCAGCTCCGGACGACCGGACACGCAACGGACAAGATCGACTTCATCATCCTTGGCGGGGAGTTCAGCGCCCTGGACCCCGCCTTCCGGGAGTCGTTCGTGAAGCGGTGCTTCGACGGCCTGAACGGCTCCGTGGCGGGGGACCTCGCGGAGGCCCACGCGCGCAACGAGTCCGCGGCCTCCCGTTGCATCGGACTCACGGTCGAGACGAAGCCGGACCGGTTCGTGGGCCCCGAGGTCGAGGTGTGCCTCGCGATGGGGACGACGAGGGTGGAGCTGGGGGTGCAGACGACCCACGACGACGTGCTGCGCCTCGTGAACCGCGGGCACACGGACGCGGACTCCCGAGCCGCGACCCGCGGGGCGAAGGACGCGGGGCTCAAGGTGTGCTACCACATGATGCCCGGGCTCCCGGGGAACGACGCGGACCGGGACCTGGATTCCTTCCGCGCGATCTTCGGGGACCCGGAGTACCGACCGGACATGCTCAAGATCTACCCCACCCTCGTCCTCGAGGGGACGGGGTTGTACTCGATGTGGGCGAGCGGACGGTACCGTCCTCTGACGACGGAGGAGGCCGTCGAGCTCGTCGCGGAGGTGAAGGCGATCGTCCCGCCCTGGGTGCGGATCCAGAGGGTCCAGCGGGAGATCGGCGCGGACGCGATCCTTGGAGGCCCCACGAAGGGGGACCTGCGGATGCGAGCGCAACGACGGCTCGCGGAGGGCGGGAGGTCGTGCGCGTGCATCCGGTGCCGGGAGGTCGGGCTCGGCGGGCGCGCCCTCCGCCGGGAGGCGGTGGTCCTCCATCGCACGGAGTACGACGCGTCCGGAGGCCGGGAGGTGTTCCTCTCGTTCGAGAACGCGGAACGGACCGCCCTCGTCGGCTACGCCCGGCTTCGTCTCTGCGGGGCGGGCGCGTTCCTCCGCGAGCTGAGGGTGTTCGGACAGGTCGTCCCGATCGACGCGGACCCCGGGGAGCGCTGGCAGCATCGCGGATACGGAGGGCGACTCCTCGGGGAGTGCGAGCGGATCGCCAGGGAGGAGGGCCGGCGGGAGCTCCTCGTCACGAGCGGCGTCGGCGTCCGGGGATACTACCGGCGCTTCGGATACGAACGGCGGGGTCCGTACATGGCGAAGGCGCTCCCGTGAGGCGGGCCCGCCTCAGCGCGCCTCCTTGACCCACGCGAGCCGCCGGAGCTTGTTCGCCTCGACCTCCTCCGCGCCCTTGAACCCCGCCTCCGTCTCCGCGAGGTACTCCACCGCGAGCCGGAGGCCCTCCTTCGTGGGCCCGTTGATGTCCACCCCGGCGCGGGTGAGCTGCTGCCGGACGAGGGGCATCCCGGTCTCCATGTCCCCGAACTCCCGGCAGAAGTCCACGATGATCTGGTCCGTCGCGCCCACGAGCGTGAGCGGGCCCTCGTCCCTCGTCCCCTCCCCCTCGTCCTCCGCCGCCTCGGGCTGCACGAGGACGAGGTTGCCGATCGCGAGGAAGGCGGCGTCGACGTTCTCCCCGGTCCTCGCGCTCGACACGAACGCGGGGGCGCCGTGCTTCTTCCCCAGCTCCGCGACCGCCGCCTCCGCGTCGGCCCGCGTCTCGATGAGGTCCACCTTGTTCCCGACGACGATCATCGGGATCGCCCCCGCGACCGCCCGGACCCGGGGGACCCAGTACTCCTCGAAGCTCGCCTTCGTCTCCGGGCGGGTGAGGTCGAAGACGAGGATCACGCCCCGCGCGCCCCGGAACGCGGACTCCTGGATCCCCTTGTACCCCTTCTGGCCCAGGACGTCCCAGATCATCATCGAGAGGTCCACGGTCCGGCTCCCCTGGTCGAACCGGAGGTCCTTCTTCGTGACCTTCGTCCCGATCGTCGTGATGTAGTCGTCCGAGAACTTGTCCACGACGAACCGCCGGATCAGGGACGTCTTCCCGACGCTCGCGTCCCCGAGGAGGAGGATCTTCCGTTTGATGAAATCGGGGGACATGCAGCCTCGCGGGCCTCCCGTCGGCGGGGCCGGCGATGATACCCCGCCTGTGAGATTTAATGGTTCCCCCGCCGGACCTTCCCGGGATTCCGGTACCGGCCCGCGATGAGGTCCTGCATGAACGCGTCCGCCCCGGACACCTGGTCCATGTTCCCGTCCCACCCCACGAGGACGCCGCCGAGCGCTCCCTCGAGGTCCTCGATCGCCGCGCGGATCTGCGCGGGGACCTTCTCGACCCGGGGGCCCGAGACGACCGCGGCGACGATCACGGACGTCCCGCGGACGAGGAGGATCCGGTACTGGCCGAACTTCATCTCGTCGAGCTGGCCCTCCTTCCGGAGGCCCGCCTCCCCGATGAAGCTCTCGTTCACGAAGTTCTGCACGGCGATCAGCATCCCGCTGAGGATGTCGGAGTCCACGTCCGGCTTCAGCCGGCGGGTGTAGTGCTTCACGAGGAGGCCGTCCTTGTGGAGGAGGAACACCTCGTCGATCACGGTCTGCTCGATCGCGGAGAGGTACAGTCGCAGGGCGATCACCGCCGCGATCACCACGCCGACGATCCCCACGGCGATCAGGACCCATGGAGGGCCCGCGGCGGGGACGTCCACGGCGACCGTGACGTCCGCGAACCCCTGGGAGCCGCCGACGGGGTTCCCCACGTCGTCCGTGTAGTTCGCGAACACGGTCGTCCGGAGGACGGAGCCGAGCACGGCGTCCGAGGGCACCGTCGTGACGAACTGGATCCGGTGCTCCCCCGAGCCCACGGAGGTCCGGTTCCAGGTGAACCGCCCGCCCGCGTTCGACGTGTACACGGGATTCGCGGAGGACATCGGGATCCCGCGCGGGAGGAACACCTCGATGTCCACCGTCGCGGCGAGGGAGAGGCGGGTGTTGTTGTAGTACAGGGTGTACGCCACGGACCCGCCGGGCTCCACGGTCCGACGGGCCGCGACGAGCTCCGCGTTGATCGACGGGACGTTCACGGACACCGTCGTCGTCGCGTTCCCCCGGCTCCCGGGGCGGTCGTTCCCGTTCGCGTCCGTGTAGTTCACCGTCGCGGTGTTCGTCAGCACCGTGCCGTCCCCGAGGGCGGGGAGGACCTGGACGACGAGGGACACGGAGTGGAACCCCGCCCCGACGTTCGCAAGCTGCCACTGGACCGTGGACTGCGTCTGGACGGAGGGCGCGGGGGTCGCGCTCATGACGATCACCGCGGGGAGCCCGGAATTCCGCGGGAGGGTGTCGTTGATCCAGACGAGGGGCGCGTCGAGCTGGCCCGTGTTGTTGTAGAAGATCGTGTACCCGATCGTACCCCCCACCGGGGTGCGGGATGCGTCCGCGACCTTCGCCACCGTGATCCGGGACGTCTCGACCGTGAGCGGGGCGGACGCCCTCCGCTCCCCGAGGACCGTGCCGTCGCTGTCCGTGTAGTTCACGAACACCCAGTTCACGATCGTCGATCCCGGCGGAAGCGCGGACGGGATCGTCGCCTCGAGGGTCCACGTCCGGCTCGTCTGCGCGAACGGCACGACCATCGTGCAGTTCACCCAGCGGCCCGCGGGCGTGCACGCGGCGTTCATCAGGCCCCCGCGGAATCGGGAGTACACGGCCCCGGGCGGGAGGGTGTCGTTCCACCAGAGGTTCCGGGCGGACGCGCTGCCCGAGTTCCCGATGGTGATCGTGTAGACGATCGTGTCGGGGGCCTCGAAGAGGCCGGATTTCGTCACCGTGATCACGGGGATCGCGACCGTCGTCTGGCGGGTCACGGTCGAGGTCGGCTGCGGGACGCCCCCCGCGTTCGTGTACCAGAGGCGCACGGAGTTCGTGAGGACCTGGCGGTCCCCGACGGAGAGCCCGATCCGCGCGCGGAGCTGGAAGGACTGGTTCCCCGCGGGATAGTTCGCGAACTGGATGCTGATCGAGTTTCCCAAGACCGAGCGGCCGACGAAGACGGGGGCGGGAATGTCCGCGGCGGCAGTGTCGTCCACGTACGCGGTTCCCAGGGGGAGCGTGTCGTTCACCCAGAGGGACGGGGCGTCCTGGGGCCCGAGGTTGTCGAGCCAGATCGTGTACGTGATCACGTCGTTCGGGTCCCCCGTCGCGGTGTTCACCTGCATGGAGAGGACCACGTCCGGGGAGACCCCCCGGGCGGGTGGCGAGGCCCCGCCAAGGAGGATCGGGAGGAGCAGGGCGACCGCTAAGACCGTCAACCGGACCGCTGCGCGCATGCTACCGAACCTTCACCAAGCCTGGACGCGACGCGGGAACGCGATGCGAACCCGACCCCCTCCTGAAGGAGTGCAGAAAAGATGGGACGGGTGTGATTTAAGCCTTCCCAGTCCGCCGTCGAACCGTGGCGCTACGGAGGGACTTCGACTGTGGAGCGCTGGGCGGGCTTGCCGGCCCGGCCGCGGTACTTCCCCTCGATGAGGTCGCCCATGATCCGGTCCACGTCCTCGATCTGGTCCATCGTGCCGTCCCAGTCGATCAGCGGGTCCTCGTACTTCGCCTCGAGGTCCGTGAGGGCGGAGGTCAGCTCGGGTTGGACGTCGTACGGGCGCGCGCCTCGCACGACCGCCGCCATGATCGTCCACTTCCCCTCGATGATCACGATCCGGATCTCGCCGAACCGGATCTCGTTCAGCTGGCCCTTCTCCCCGCGGAACGAGTCCTTCACGAAGTCCTGGACCGCGACGAGCATCCCGCTGAGGACGTCGGAGTCCACGTTCGGCCGGAGCCGCCGCGTGTAGTGCTTCAGAAGGAGGCCGCTGCGGTGGAGGAGGAAGATGTCCTCGATCGAGGTGTTCCGCTCCGCCTCCGCCTTCTCCCGCTCGCCCGCCTCCCGATGCTCCCGCTCCCGGACCCTCTTCCGGTGGAGGTTGTACGTGAGGAAGGAGAGCCACAGCCCCTCAATCATCATGACCCCGACGACGCCAATTAGGACCGCCTCGGCGATGTCCGCGGAGACCATGGGAAGCCATCCGCCATCTCGGGAGACGGCGGTAAATACCCTTTGCCGTGGTTATCAGGGGCGCGCCTACGTGGGGGCGAAGCCGCCGTACTTCGGCGCCAGGACGGACCGGAACGCGACGTCCGCAGAGTCCATGCTCTCGAGGTTCCCGTTCCACCGGCGCAGGGCGTCCATGTGGGTCTCCTCGAAGCCCGCGACCGCGCGCTGGAGGCGCGCGGGGAGCCCGTTCAGCCGCTTCCCGGAGACGACCGCGGCCATGATCGAGTGCTGGCCCCGGGCCATGAGCACGCGCTGCTCCCCGAACCGGACCTCCTCGAGGGAGCTCCCGGGATCGTTGAAGGAGTCCCGTACGAACTCCTGGAGGATGATCAGCATCCCGCTCATGATGTCGCTGTCCTTCTGGAGGCCGCGCCCGTTCGAGTAGTGCCGGATCAGCATCCCGCTGTCGTGGAGGAGGAACAGCTGGTCGATGCGGACCGTCTCCGCGTGGACCTTCCACCCATACCCGAGGAGGAGGAGCACGCCGCCCGCGACGGCCCCGATCCAGGCGACCATCGGCACGCCCCCCCGCGCGGCGATCGTCGCGTCGTGGTTCGCGCTCGCCTCGTACCGCACGCCGCCGGGGGCCCGATACGAGACGTACACGGTCACGCTCTCGACGGTCCCCGCGGCGACGCGGGGATCGATGACCGCGACGAACCCGGTCTGCACCCGCTCCTCCGCATCGATCTGGGAGAACGCGATGGACCACGAGGATCCCCCCGTGCCCGCGAGGGTCAGCCCTCCGGGGAGCGGCGCGTACACGTTCACCTGCTGCGCCCGCAGTTCCCCGATGTTCACCATCGTCAGGGAGTACGACATCCGGTCGTCCATCTGCACTCCGGAGAACGTCAACTCGAGGTCCGGCGGAGTGGGAGTGGGCGCTGCCCCGCGTCCCGCGGGAACGGACGTCAGGAGGACTGCGAGTGCGATCGACGCGAGAGCGACGAGGGAGACGAAGCGCAGGCCACGAGAACGCGAGATGCGCCTATCTACCCCGACGAGGGATGAATCCTCGGACAGCCTCCGGCCCCCCAGAGCGCAGCAGATATTCTTGTGGTCCGTATATAAACCCGGCACCCTCGCGTCACGGCCGTGAGACCGGGGAGCCGAGGGCACGGAACTCCCTCCGGCCGTCGAGGAGGTCCCGGAGGATCGCGGCGAGGCTCGTCCCCGGGACGCGGACCTGCCCCATCGTGTCCCGCTCCCGCAGGGTCACGGTGCCGTCCCCCAGGGTCGTGTGGTCCACCGTCACGCAGTACGGAGTGCCGACCTCGTCCATCCGCGCGTATCGCTTCCCGATCGACCCCGTCTCGTCGTAGAACGCGTCGAATCCCGGGCGCAGGTCCCGGTACAGCGCCTCCGCGCGCTCCGGCATCCCCTGCTTCGAGAGGAGGGGGAAGAGGCCGACGACGACGGGCGCGAGGGAGGGCGGGAGATGGAGGACGGACCGATCGCCGGCGACCTCGTATCCGAGGTCCAGGAGGGCCCAGACGTTCCGGTCCACGCCGAAGCTGAGCTCGAGGACGTGGGGGAGGACCTTCCGGTCCGCGACGGGGACGGAGAGGTCCTTCCCCGACGCGAGGGCGTGGCCGGAGAGGTCGTGGTCCGTCCGGTAGTGGACCCCGCCGACCTCCTTGAACCCGCCGAGGCTGTCCTGGGCCACCTGGACGTCGAAGTGGACTTTGTTGTAGAACGCCCGCTCCCGCTCGTCGAGCTCCGCGAACCGGAACCGCTCCCGCGGGACCCGGAGCCGGTCCAGGTAGAAGCGCTGGACGAGGACCATGTGGTACACGTAGAACGCGGGGAGGCCGTCCCGGATCAGGTCCGCGACGGTCCGCTCGTTCGCGGTCGGGGCGTGCTTCTCCGCCCCCCTCGCGACGCGGAGGGACTCGCCCTTCACGGAATCCACGGGCAGGGTCGTCCCGAACGTGGCGGGGTCGAAGAAGATCTGGAGCTCCGCCTGGAGGAACTCCCGCATCCGGTACGCGCCCTGGCGGGGGGAGATCTCGTTCCGGTACGCCCGCCCCACGATCGCGAGGCCCATCGGGAGCCGTCGCCGCAGGGCCTCGAACTCCCGCTTGAAGTTCAGGAACACCCCCTGCGCGGTCTCCGGCCGGAGGTACGCGCGGTCCTGCCCCAGCGGGCCGACGCCGACGGGGAACATCATGTTGAACGGGCGGGACGGGCCGAGCTCGCCCTTGCACTTCGGGCACCGGATCTTCAGGTCCCGGATCTTCGCGTCCACCTCCGCGGTCGTGAGGCCCTCCGCCTCCTCGTGGGTGACGGCCTCGATCAGGTGGTCCCCGCGGAAGCTTTCCTTGCACTTCGTGCACGTGACGAGGATGTCCGTGAAGTGGTCCACGTGGCCCGAGGCCTTCAGGCTCACCTCCGGGAGGATTGTCGTCGTGTCGATCAGGTAGTAGTTGTCCCCGAGCCCGAGGAAGTGCGCGGTCCACAGGTCCTCCCATTTCCGCTTCAGGCGGGCGCCGAGGTGGCCGTAGTCGTAGAAGCCGGAGAAGC
The DNA here is from genome assembly GCA_020029475.1 of Methanobacteriota archaeon. Classification (GTDB taxonomy): domain Archaea; phylum Thermoplasmatota; class Thermoplasmata; order RBG-16-68-12; family RBG-16-68-12; genus EA-19. Next base: position 10,779 of record JAIBJG010000022.1, read on the forward strand.
CGCCGTACAGGTCCACGGCGGGCCAGAGGAAGCCCCGCCGCACGGAGAGGGACATGACGTCGTCGTACCGGGACGCCATCGCGCGGCGGTAAGGGGCGGGGTTTCAATAAGCCATCGGTGGCGGGCCTATCGGGAGCGCGTCCGTCGGGTCCGCGAAGCAGCTCCCCGCTTCTTCCCCCGCCGCGCCACTTTCGTCGAACGTTTCCGGCCCCACGTGTGCCCGCCCAGGTACACGAGGGCGATGTCGCTCTCCGCCGCCTTCAGCAGCGCCGCGTACGTGTCCCCTTCGTGAGGGATGTCGAAGACGACGAGGTCGGCGGGGTCCCCGATCCGGACGCCCACATCCGGAGGACCGTGGAACCCGTTCCGTCCCCGCAGCGCCATCGTGAGGACGTCCCGCGCCCCGATCCCGCCCCGGAGGCGGGACACCTTGTACGCGAACTCCATCTCCCGGAGCACGGAAGGGGAGTTCACCATCGCGTTATCCGTCCCGAGGTGGACCGCGAGACCGTGGCGGAGGAACCTCTGGAGGTCCGGGACCTTCCCGAAGAACACGTTGCTCCGCGGACACGCGACGACGGCAACGCCCGCCTCCGCGGTCCGTTCGAGGTCCGCGTCGGTCGCCTCGAGCATGTGGACGAGGAACGCGGGCTTCAGGTCCAGGACGGCGTCGATGTCCTCCCGCACCCGCTCCGAGCAGTGCGCGGCGAACGCCTTCCCCGCGCGGCGCGTGTGGGCCGCGAGCTTCTCGACCTCGTCCCGGGGCCAGTCCAGGGCGCTCGAGATCCCGATCCCGTCCGCGACCCGGAGGATCGCATCGACCTCCTCCCGCCGGTATTCGATCCGCGCGGGTCGGCCGAGGACCGTGGGCCCGACGGCCCCGCCAAGAGCCGCGCGGAGCAGGAGCCGGACCCCCGGAAGGCCGCCCTCCCGGAAGTCCCAGAATCGCGCGACCCCCGTGCGGGCCATCACCCGCACCATCGCGCGCATCCCGTCGACGAGGTCTTCGTCCTTCGCAGCGGCGAGCGCGCGGTGCTTCAATCCGCGGGGCGGGGCGACGATGTCCTCGAGGGAGCCCTTCAGCTCCTCCCGGACGATCGCGTCCGCGACGTGCGTGTGCGCGTTCGTGAAACCGGGGATCACGACGCCCTTCGCGAGGGGGTCCGACGGGAACCGCTTCGAGACGTCCACGACGACGCCGTCCTCGATGGAGACGGAGCCGCGGATGAATCCGGCCTCCGTGAGGATGGCCCCCGAGAGGACGTCCACGCGGCGGCGATGCGGGCGGACGGGATAATCTTGGCGGGAGAGATCCGGAGGAAGTACGCGGGATTGAAACGTTTAATAGCGGTCACCCTTTAGCGCGGCCTCGCGCCACCGTAGCTCAGGCTGGTTAGAGCGGCAGTTTCGTAAACTGCAGGTCCGGGGTTCAAATCCCTGCGGTGGCTTCTCCGGTTCGAACCGCCTTTGCGCGAGGGATCGGGGGCGCATCGACGTCGTCGAGCCAAACGTTGAGACGCTCCTCTCCGATGCGGGGCCGTGGCGGGACTTCCGTCCGTGCTGTGCGCGCGATGCGGCACGGAGGCCGCCTCGAACGAGGGATTCTGTCGTCGGTGCGGAGCGAGGCTCGGGGAGGACCGCGGTCTCGGGCCGAGGTTTGGGCCGATGGATCCCGGGTTCATGGCGATCCATGTCGCAGCCCTCATCCTCGCGATCCTCGCGTTGACGCTGGGGGATCAGGCGCTCCACCTGTGCGGGATTTCGGTGATCCTCATGATCGGACTGAGTCTCTCGATTCGCGCCCGCCGAAGGCCGGAATACGCGGTGTTCAAGATGCGGAGGCGGGCGAGGCGGCTCAAGCACGGGCGGCTCTCCATCCACCTGCCCCGGCTGGACGGTCAGGGCGGGGACATGAGGGTCCAGGGCGTGATCGTCCACGTCATCGAGATGCACCACGACGAGATCCTCGTGCGGTTGGATTCTCCCCTCGAGATCGGTCGACGCCGTTGGGACCTCGTCGCCCTGTTGCCGTCGCGGTCCGGTGCATCGTTCACGACGCTCCTCGACGAGGGGCGGATGCCGGTCCGGGTGGTCCTCGTAGGCCCCGCATACCTATCCCTGACGCGGGGGAACCTGTTCGCGGACCGAGCGGTTCGGCGGGACCCGCCAGTCGGACTCGGTTCCGGGTTCGCGGTCCTCGTACCGTCCGAGCCGTGATCCCCGGATGCCTCGCGGTGCGTGCGAACCGGGGGATCTGCGGGAGATCCCGCTATCAGAACTTCCCCCGCGCTCCACCGCCCCCGGAGCGGCCCCCGCTGAAGCCCCCGCGCGTGAAGATGTTCCCGAACCAGAACAGGATCCGACCTTTCGTGATCACGGAGAGGAGGATGAAGATCCCGATGCCGATCGCGACCGCCCGCCAATTGACGACGATGAGGTCTGGGGTCGGGCGCTCCCCCGTGGGCGGAACGTACTTGTCCAGAATGAGCTGGCCCACCGCCTCGGTGCCGTCGTACACGGCATCGTAATAGTTGTCGACCGTGAGGTTCGGCTCCATGAGGTCCCGGCCGATCCGGCCGACGACCGGGGCGGTGAGGATGGCCTGAAGTCCGTATCCCACCTCGATCCTCCAGGCCCTCTCGTCGGTGGAGACGACGATGAGCACCCCGTTGTCCTGCCCCGGCTTGCCGATCCCGTTCACGCGGAATGCTTCCTCGGCGAAACCGTTGATCCCCTGGGGCAGGGTCGTGTTCACGATGAGGACCGCGATCTCTGCGGTCGTCTCGAAGTCGACCTGGTAGCAGATGCCCTCGATGTCGCGGGCCTCGAAGTTCAGGAGCGCGTGCGGGCTCGCAAGGTCGTTCACGTACAGGTAGAGGGTCGGGACGTCCGCGGTCGCCATGCCCACGCCCGGGCATAGGACGGCGAGCGCGAGGCACAGCGGGAGAAGCGTTCGCCGCATCCGCGGGACCTCAGGGCCCACCGGGGCCGCCCGGGATCGGGTCGTAGTAGAGTCGCTCCCGGAACCCGAAGCCGTTCGCGACGAACGCGTCCGGAAAGGACCGGACCTGGGTGTTGTAGACGCGGACCGCCTCGTTGTACCGCATCCGCTCGACAGTGATCATGTTCTCCGCTTCGACGTACGAGTCCATCAGGCCCGCGAGGATGTACACGGACTTGAGGTCAGGGTACGCCTCGTACGTGATCCAGATCGTGTAGAGGTTCTGGTCGATGGAGTTCGAGTAATTCACGCGCTGGTCGATCCCCGTTGCGTTCTGCCACTGGCTCCGGAGGCGGGTGATGTTCTCGAGGACGGACCTCTCGAACTGCGTGTAGTTGTACGCGACCTGATAGATCTCGGGGATCAGGACCAGCTTTCGCTGGTACACGTTCTCCACCTGCGCCCACTGGGCGATGACCCCCGTGTCCCGCCGGACGAGGGAGTTGTACGCGAGGGCGACCCAGGAGCCGAAGACGAGGAGGCCGATGAGCACGATGGCAAGGACCAGAACCCCCTTTGGCCCCACCTTCGACAGGAACCCCATCGCGATCTCCATCGACGGACACGAGGTATCCCAAGATAAGATTATGTCCGAAACCCCCGGGGTACTCCTTTGGAGGATGGCGACCCGCTCATCCGTTTCGGGGCCCCGTGGCGGGAGGCCGGTCTGCTGCGCGGAGCGCCGCCGCCTTGGCGAACACGAGGTGGAGTCCCGCGGCGAGTCCGAACGAGGGCAGGGTCGCGCCCACGGGAGGGAAGCCGGGGATCAGCCCGTACACGATCCCGAAATACAGCGCGATCCCGGGAACCCAGCTCGCGAACGCGAACCCTCGGACCCGAGGCGCCCCGGTGGAGAATTCGTCCGGTCGATATCCGCCCCGGCGAACCAGGAAGGAGTCCGCGATGACGACCCCGAGCAGGGGGACGAACAGGCCGCCGATCAGGAGCAGGAAGTTCTCGTATCCGCTCCCGAACGGATACCCGCCCGGAAGGAGGAGCCATGCCCCCGCCATCGCGATCCCCGTCGCGGCGATGATCAGCCAGAGCTGCTTCCGCCCCGGGACGAGGTTCTGGAGGGAGACCGCGGTCGAGTAGATGTTCGCGAACGCGTTGTCCGTCTCGTCCACGAGGATGAAGAGCAGGGGCAGGAAGCCGAGGCCGAGGAGGCCGATCGCGATCAGGAAGTCGGAGATCGGCGGGGATTGGGAGAGGCCGAACGCCAGGAGGGCGGCCCCGAGGACGTAGAACGCCGTGTTCGCGACCGCGTACCCGGCGGTCGTCCCGAGGGCGGAGTCCCTGCCCCTCCGAGCGAACCGATTGTAGTCGGAGACGAGGGGCCACCAGGAGACCGGCATCACGATCACGAGGTCGAGGGCGAGGAGATACGAGGCGGGGCCCGCGAAGGCCCCCGCCACGGGCCTGGCGCCCACATCGAGGCCGCGAAGGGCGAGGGCGGCCGCGATCGCGGCGGTGGAGCCGTACACGAGCCAGATCGCGAACTTCTCGAGCCACTGCCGCACGACGACGAGAGGCCCGCCGAGGGCGAGGGCCGCGACGACCGCCCCGAAGATCGGAACGAAGATCGCGGCGGTCCACGGCCCGAGCACGTTGTTCGTGATCACCGCCGCGGCGTAGCCCATCACGAGGAGCTCGAACGCGGCCCACCCGAGGAGCTGGAGGACGTTCAGCGCCGTGGGCGCGTAGGACCCCGCGCGGCCCAGGATCGGGCGGAGGCTCACCATCGTCGGCACCCCTGCGCGGCTCCCGTGGTGCGCGGCCCCCGCGAGCATCAGCCCCCCGATGAGGGAGCCCGCCAGGGCAATCGCGATGGACTCCGCGATTGTGAGCCCGAGGGTGACGAGGAGGGTCCCCGCGGCGAGGACGAGGAGGCCCACGCCGAGGCTCGACCAGAGGACGAACACGTCGAACGTCCGCAGGGTCCGGAGGCCCTCGGGAACCGGGTCGACGCCCCACTCCGGGGGCCGCCGTATTCTCCAGGAGGCCATCGCGGGCGGGAAGACGCGGCGATATTTGAACCGTGAGCGCGACGGGTCTCTCGATTGGGCGTCGAAGTGCGATGGCTCAGCGGGGGGCCTTCGCGAACTTCGCCTTCGACCGCTTCAGGGCGGTGATCAGCGGGAGCTCCTTCCCCGCCAGGAAGTGGATGAGGGCCCCGCCCCCCGTGGACACGTGGTCGATCTTCCGCTGGAGCCCGAGCTGCTCGACGACGGCGACGGTGTGGCCGCCCCCGACGACCTTGAACGCGCCCGCGTTCGCGACCGCGGTGAAGATCTCCCGGGTCCCCAGGGAGAACTCCTCGAGCTCGAACACGCCTGCGGGGCCGTTCATGATGATCGTGCGGGCAAGGTCGATCTCGTTCTGGTAATGGACGATCGTGTCCAAGCCGATGTCGTACACCTGGTGCGGCGAGGGGAGCTCGGAGAGATGGACGTTCCTCCGGGTCCCGCCCTCGTTCACGGCGACGTCGATCGGGACCTCGATCCGCCCCGGGAACTTCGCGAGGAGGTCCCTCGACTGGCGCACGAACGCATCGTAGCCCTCGACCTCCCTCCGCATGAACTCCGTCGTCGGGGCCCCGAGGTCGATCCCCTTCGCGGCGAGGAAGAGGTTCGCGACCCCGCCCGTCGTGAGGACCTTGTCCACGATCCCGTTCGCGAGGATGTTCCGGGTCACCGCGATCGAGTCGTCCGCCTTGATCCCGCCGAAGATCGCGACCTTCGGCCGCTCCTGGCTCTCCATCGCGCGGGAGACCATCGTGACCTCGCGCTCCATCACCCGCCCCGCGAGGGCGGGGAGGACCTCCGCGAACCCGCACAGGCTCGGCTGGGCCCGGTGGGCCGTGGCGAACGCATCGAGGACGAAGTACTGGGCGAGGGGGGCGAGGATCCGGACCATCACCGCGTTCGCCATCTTCTCGAACCTCGCGTCCGCGAGCGCCTCCTCCTCCGCGAAGAACCGGGTGTTCTCGAGCATCACGACGTCCCCGGGCTTCATCCCCTGGATCGCCTCCACCGCGTGCCGGCCGAACAGGCTGTCCACGTACCGGACGGGGCGCCCGAGGAGCGCGGACGTCCGCTCCGCGTGGGCCTCCAGGGTCGTGAAGTCGTCCTTCCCGGGGCGGCTCTGGTGGGCGAGGATCGCGAGCTTCGTCTCCCGGAGGTCCCGGACCGTCGCGAGGTGCTCCCGGATCCGGGCGTCGTTCAGGATCCGGCCCGTGGTCGGGTCGATCGGGGAGTTGATGTCCACCCGGAGCAGGACCGTGGAACCGGCGAGGGCGAAGTCGTCCATCGTGAAGAAGTCCCGCCCCATCGATTGCGCGAACACGGGGGGGTCGATTAAACCTTCCGAATCCGCGGTGCGGGGGAACCCTTTTTCAGAGGGGGACGCGATGCGGGGACGGGATGCCTCTCCTGGAGCGGGACCTCGCGCCCCCCGTGGCGGGCCACCTCGAGTCCCTCGGATACCGGGTCTTCGCGGAGGTGGACATCGCGGGGCGCTGGGCGGACCTCGTCGGGATCGGGGCGGACGTCGTCGCGGTGGAACTGAAGCTCCGCGCCTGGCGGGAGGCCCTGCGGCAGGCGACCGCGTACCAGCTCGCCGCGGACCGCGCGTACGTCGCCCTCCCCCTGCCACGGGCCCAGGAGGCGCACCGCTCGCGGTTCGCGTTCGAGCGGGAGGGGATCGGACTCCTCGCCGTGGACGCGGAGGGGAAGGTCCGGACCGTGATCCCGGCGGGGCCGTCCCCGAGGAGGATGCCCGCCCTCACGGACGGGCTCCGGGAGGACATGGGGGTGGCGGACGCCCTCGCAGAGGCCCTGGCGGCCATCGTCGGTTATCCATAGGTGTTGATAACGCGGGGGCGACGCGGGCGCGGGCGGCAGCTCACGTCAGCTTCATGTGCCATTCGATCTCGCGGACGTACGTACGGAACTCCTGTTCGCTGCGGGCCTTCCGGTTCGCGAGGTCGACGAGCTTGTACAGCCCCGGCGGGAACCGCGTCCGCTTCCGGAGAGACCGGTTGATCTCGTCGATCTTCCCGAGGAGCGCGGGCCACGTGTAGTTTGCGATCTGCGGGACGTAGGAGCCGTCCTCCCGGACCTTCACGAGCCGGTGGAGCCGGACCGCGGCCTCCTTGTACGGCTGGTCCCCGAGGATGGACCGGCCCGCCTCGTTCGCCTCCCGCCCGAGGCGCATCATCTCCATCAGGGCGTCGTCGAGCTCGTCGTCGATCCAAATCCCGCGGGCCTCGAGCTCCGCCCGGATTCGGCGGATGTGGAGCTTGAGGTCGAACGGCGGCGCGGAGGTCTCCGAGGCCATCACAGTGTCCGTGCTCCGAGGGGCGTGTTAGCCCATGGCACTGAGGTACCTTCAACTTTTCCGACTTCGCGGGCCCCCGCGCGCCGAATCCGGGCCCCGCGACCCGGCCGACCCCCGACTAACCTATTTAATCGGGTTACCTAATATGCGAATGAGGAGAGCCCACGGCGCGTCCCGTTTTCCCGGAAGGCAAGGTCGTCCGTCGCGTCGCGGGGAGCGCGGACGCCCTGAAAGTCCTCCTGCTGGACCTGAAGAAGTATTCGTTCACGGGATACGTCCGGACGATCCGGGTCGCGGACGGGCAGCCCGCGGAGGGGTTCGTCTTCGTCCAGGCGGGGGACCCCGTCGCCTCGTTCCACTTCCGCGGGGACAAGGGGGAGCACGGGCGGGCCGCCCTGAAGCAGGTGTGGCAGGACTCGTACGACGCGACGTGCAGCGTCGAGCTCCACGCCCGCGTCGAGCTCGAACCGATCCTGAGGGAGCACCCCCAGGGGGCCCTGGACCGGGCGAAGCGGGTCGTGAAGAAGCCGAGGGTCGCGGACGCCCCGACGCGGGAGGCGCTCGAGAAGCGCCTCGCATCGTGGAAGGAGGAGGGGTTCGAGGCCCGGGACCTCGAGGCCGCGCTCGCCGGGGACCTGGAGACGGGCCGCGCCGCGTTCGCCGCGTACGAGGAGAACGTGAAGAAGGTCGGCCTGCTCCGGGAGATCCTGAAGGGCTTCGACACGAAGGGGTTCGAGGCCCGGGTGACGACGATCGAGGAGAAGATGAAGGACCCGCGGAAGCACATGGCCGCGGAGGCGGACGTCGAGGAGCTCCGGGAGGCGATCGACAAGCGGGCGAGGGACCTGGAGTCGCGGGCCGCGGACACCGCGCGGGAGCGGGAGATCCAGGACCGGGCGCGCCACGTGTTCGAGATGGTCCTCAAGCACCGCCAGGAGGCGGGGAAGGGGACCGGGGGCCTCACGGAGAGCGCGGTGATCCAGGCGATGGAGGAGAAGCCCACCGCGCGGGACGAGAAGACGAACCTGATCCGGCAGTTCAACTTCGACACGTTCGTCGTCGGCCCCTCGAACCGGTTCGCGCACGCCGCGAGCCTCGCGGTGTCGAAGGCCCCGCACTCCGCGTACAACCCCCTCCTGATCACCTCGGGGCCGGGGCTCGGGAAGACCCATCTCCTGAACGGGATCGGGAACTACATCGCCCAGAACGCGGGGAGCGCCCGGGTGCTGTACCTGAGCGTGGAGGCGTTCACGAACGAGATGCGGGAGGCGCAGACCTCCGGGAAGATGGCGGACTTCCGGGAGAAGTACCGGAACCTCGACGTGTTCCTCCTCGACGACGTCCACTTCCTCAGCGGGCGGGGGGACGTCCAGGAGGAGCTGTTCCACACGTTCAACGAGCTGTACAACAAAGGGGAGCAGATCGCCCTCACGAGCGACCGGCCCCCCAAGGAGGTCCCGGAACTCGAGGACCGGCTCGTGTCCCGGTTCGAGAGCGGGCTCATCGCGGACATCCAACCGCCGGAGTACGAGACCCGGATCGCGATCCTGCGGCGGCGGGCGAAGGACGCGGGGGTCGAGGTGGAGGAGGAGGTCCTCGCGACGATCGCGACCCTCGTCTCCGACAACGTCCGTGAGCTCGGCGGGGCCCTGAACCGCGTGCTCGCGTTCTCCGCGCTGATGGGGGAGCCCGTGACCCTCGAGATGACGAAGGAGGTGCTCCGGGACCTCACGGCCCACGAGCCGAAGCGGGGGAAGGCGAAGGTGGAGGACGCGGAGCGGGACCTGAAGCCCGGGGGCGCCTACCTCGTGAAGGAGGAGCGGCCGACGGACTGCTTCCGCCTGTTCTCCCGGGCCGCGGCGGGCGGGGACGGGGGCGTGCTGATCACGCGGTCGAACCCGAAGCGGGTGCGGGAGAAGTTCGACCTCGGGTCCGCGCGGATCCTGTGGCTCACGGACCGAGACAGCTCCTCGGAGGACACGATCCCGCCCGTCCTCGAGCGGATCATCTACGAGATCGAGGAGTTCATGAAGAAGGGGACGCGGGGCGCGATCCTGATCGACGGGATCGAGTACCTCGTGAGCAACAACTCCTTCGACGCGGTCCTGAAGTTCCTGCGGAGGCTGATCGACCACGTCTCCGAGACCCGGTACACGTTCCTCCTCTCCCTCAGCCCCGCGACCCTGAAGGAGCAGGAGGTCAAGATCCTCGAGCGGGAGATGGAGACCCTCGTCTTCACGTAGGACGCCATCGGAGAGGGGGGCCGCGGCCGCTTGGTTATCAATGGGTGTTGATAACTCCCGGACGCCAACCGCCTAGAGGCGCTCCGTCTCCCGGCGGAACTGCCGGACGAACCGCATCGCGTCCGCGTACTCCTCCCGCTTCAGGTGGATCGACGCCTGCTTCAGGAGGCCGATCGGGCGGGTGAGCTCCCCGCCCCGCATCTTCAGATCGAGGAGCTTGTTCCGCGCCCGCTTCATCTCGTCGTTCAGGAAGTCCGGGAGGACGTTCATCACGGCCCCCGTCGCCTGGTCCGCGAGCCGGGACGCGCCGTCGTACTCCCGCTTCCCGAGCGCCTCCCGCCCCTGGCGGATGAACTTGTCCGCGTCCCGCACGTCGATCCCGAAGACGCGGCTGTCCTCCGTCAGCGCCTCCGCCGCCCGGAGCGCCTCCTTCGCGCGGTGGTAGCCGCCCGCGATCTTCTCGAACTCCTCCCGCGCCGCGTTCACGCGGTCCGAGGACGCGACGAAGTCCCCCGCCTCCAGGCTCCCGATCGACTCCCCGAGGAGGCTCTCCACGGGGCCGACCTCGGAGCCGCCCGCCTTCGCCTTCTCGAGGTCCTCCAGGAGGGCGCCCACGCGGGCCGCGATCGCCCCCGCGAAGGACCGCTCCAGGGCGACCTTGGACTGGGAGACGAGGGCGACCGCGCGGTCGATCTCCCGCCGCTTCCCCGCCGCGATCGCGTCGTTGATCAGTCGCTTCGGCTCCTCGATGTCCACGCCGACCTTCCGCGCGGTGAGGAGCATCGGCTTCACCTCGTTCACGATCCGCGGGAGCTCCTTGTACAGGGCCCGCCGGTCCACGGGCGGGGCGGGGGGCGGCGTCGCCGCACGGACCGCCTTCGCGCGATCGAGCCTCTCCCGGAGGACGCTCCCGCGGACCTGCGGGGGGGCGGGACTCCCGGCGGGCGCCCGCTCCGGAGGCCGGGGTTCCACGACGGTCCGGGCGCGGGGCGCGGCCTCGAGCTCCGTCTCCGCCGCGAACGTGACCCCGCACGTCGGGCACGCGGTCGCCGCCGCCTCCACGGTGGACCCGCACGAGGGGCACTCGAATTCCTCGACCGCCTCGTCCGCGAACTCCGCGCCGCAGGAGGGGCATGCCCTCGCGTCCGCGTCCACGGAGGACCCGCACACGGGGCACTCGAACGCCGCGTGCACCGTGGCGAGCGCGGCCCCCGCGGGCCTCGAGGGATCCGCGCCGACGCCGTCCGCGGGGCCGCCGTCCTTCCCGACGCTCTTGATCGCGTCGAAGATGTCCCCCTTCATCTCCTTCCCCTCCGCGATGGAGTCCAGGAGGTCGTCGATGCTCGCGCTCGAGGGGATCCGCACCTTCCCGACGTCGAGGTCGTCGTCCGACTCCACATCAAACAGGCTCAGGTCCGTCTGGCAGGAATTGCAGCGCTTCGCGTCCGCGGCAATCTCTGCATCACAAACAGGGCACAGCCTGGTCTCCCCACGGACCGTATGGAGGCACCTCGAAACCGGGAGTGTCGAAAAGTAAGAGTGCCGTTGATATATAGGTTTGGGAACGGCTCTCGTGGAGGGCATGTGAGCCCGCGTCGCGTCGCGGGCCGCGGACTCCGGCGATAACGTTAAGTCGCCCGTCCATCATCTATCGCGGAGGACGGGAGCGGGGTCGATCGTTTGGTGTTCCGGAACTCGATCGAGGGCCTCGACAAGGTGTTCAAGACGGACATCGAGGGGCCCAAGGTGATCCTGATCACGGGGCCCCCGGGCTCCATGAAGACGTCGTTCTGCTACACGTTGATGTCGAAGTACCTCCAGCAGACCGGGGAGTTCGGGCTGTACACGACCCTCGAGGAGACGGTCCAGAGCCACCTGAAGAACATGGAGAGCCTCGGCGTGGACCTGTCCCTGAACATGCAGATCTCGGACTTCACGGACCTGCGGGAGATCGACCAGGTCGTCGGGCCCTCGGACCAGACGGACTACCTCGCGTTCATCGAGAAGATGCTGTCCCACTTCAAGAAGGTCCACGGGGACCGGTTCCGGATCTTCACGCTGGACTCCCTCGGAGCCCTGTACTCCCTGATGGAGGACGTCAGCGACATGCGGAAGAAGATGTTCTACTTCTTCAAGATGGTCCGCGACTTCAACCTGATCTCCCTGATCGTGATGGAGCGGTCGTACGGCGGGGAGGCGATGCTCCTCGGGAACGAGGGGTTCCTCGTGGACGGGATCGTGATGCTCGGGATGGACCGGTCCCGCGGGAAGCTCGTGAGGTTCCTCCAGGTGGAGAAGATGCGCGCGTGCGAGCACTCCATGGAGAAGCACGCGATCGAGGTGAAGAAGGGCGGCATCGCCGTCCTCGGACCGATCTTCGAGACGAACGGTTCGTAGACCGCGCCGCTCTCTCGTAGCGGGGACAAGATTATTAACCGACGGGTTTATCCTACCGCACCTCCGGGGAGGAACGCACGATGAGTGGCATCCCGTCGATCACGGACCTGCTGCGAAGGGCGGAGGAAGCGCTCCAGGCGGAGAAGGCGGACCTCGCGAAGCGGGAGGCCGCCCTGAAGGACGGGCTCGCCCAGCTCGAGACGGACCGGCAGGGCCTCGACCAGGACCGGAACCAGCTCGCGGAGGAGCGGGACAGCGTCATCGGCCGGGAGAAAGGCCTGAGGGCGCGGGAGAAGGAGCTCGAGTCCCAGGAGCGCGGGCTCTCCCAGAGGGAGCAGGAGTTCGAGGCGTCGAAGCAGCGCGCCCTCGCGAAGGAGCAGGAGATCGTCCGCCGGGAAGAGGATACCGCCCGGCGCATGGAATCCCTCGTGAAGCGGGAGGAGGAGATCTCCCGCAGGGACTCCGAGGTCGCCGCGTCCGGGCAGGAGATCGCCGCGCGCAAGGGCGAGATCGCCGCGCGACAGCAGGACATCCTGAAGCTCCTCGCGGAGCAGAAGTCCGCAATCGAATCCCAGATCCAGCGAGGCCAGGAGCTCCTCGGCAGGGAGCAGCGGCTCGCGAAGGAGGAGGAGGCGGTCGCGGGCGCGAAGGCGAAGCTCGTGGACGACCAGCGCCGGCTCACGGAGCGGGAGAAGGGACTCCTCGCGCGGGAGCAGGGGGTCCGCTCCGCACCGGTCAGCGAGCCCACCCTGACGCCCGCGGCTCGGCCCGCGCCCCGGATCGGACCCCAGGTCGCGCCCACCCCCTCGCCCGTCCGCCCACCGACGTCGCCGCAGCCCGCTCCCCAGCCCGTGACCCGCCCGATGGCCCAGCCCGTCCGCGCGGCCCCCGAGCCGGAGCCCGAGGTGGAAGCCGAGGCGGAGGGGGAGGCCGGCGAGATCCCGTGCCCCGCGTGCGGGACGATGATCTCCTCGGACGCGATCATGTGCTACGCGTGCGGGCATCGACTCCAGGAGGAGACGACGGACGGGGAGACGGGGGAGATCCCGTGCCCCGCGTGCGGGACGATGATCTCCTCGGACGCGATCATGTGCTATGCGTGCGGGCACCGCCTGGCGGCGGAGGATGAGGACAAGTCCTCGAAGAAGGGCGGCGGCGCACCGAAGAAGGTCCTGAAGAAGAAGGTCATCTGACCCCGTGGCGGGCTCCTCCACCGATGACGACGTCGATAGTGACCCCCGATTTTCGGGTCATTCCCCCATTTTCATGCCCCACGGACGATAAATAAAGTTCTATGGAGGGAACGGCGTGTTTTCACGCCTGAGAATCTCGTGTTCGCGGGAAAGATAATCGTGCGGATAGCCTTATATAAAGACCCCCTGCATCGCCCGGAAAGAATGCCCCCTGAGCCGCAGCCCCCCAGCCCCGGCTTGTAGCAGCGGCGGCCCTTCGGAGGTATGTGCCATGACATCTCGAGGCTCGCTTGCACGGTTGTCCGTGAGCGTCATGATCGTCGTCCTGACCGCCATGGGTAGCTTCATCGGCGCCCTGAACCTGATCGCGCCGCCCGCCGCGGCGCAGACGTGCGACCAGACGGGTCCCGCCATCGTCGGGAACTGGGTCATCTCGACCCCCCAGGTCTGCACGGGGATCGTGTACACGGTGGACGGTTCCATCACGATCGCCGCGGGCGGCAGCCTCACGCTGACGAATGGCGGGCTGAAGTTCACCCAGGACACGACCCACATCTACTCCCTGACGGTGACCGGGGGCAGGCCCTTCATCCTGGACAACAGCATCATCACGACGGAGCCCCGCTCCCTGAACGCGTACGTGCAGCTGAACATGGACGTCGCGGGGAGCTTCACGATGCGGAACAACGCGATCCTGAAGTTCCCGGGGACCTTCGACGCCACGGCGGGGTCGTCGGTCACAATCGTCGACTCCACGATCACGGGATTCACGCCCGGGGAGGTGACGCCCTGGGTGGGTTCCTTGGCTGCGGACGACAACGACGATGCCCCGACCCTCACCTTTGGGTCGAGTACCGTCAACATCTTCGACTCCCGCATTGAGCGGCTCTTTGAGAACGCCGCGGGGGCTGCGCCGGATCCTCGGGCGGTCGTCACTCTTGCGGGAACCACCCAACTCACGGCAATCAATTCTTACATCGGTGTGGACTTCAATCCCGATGTCAACCATGTCCACAACCAGATTGATGCGTCTGGAACATCCCGAGCTTACATGGTCGGAGTAACAGTCGACCAAGCGCAGTCTGACCAGGTCTCGCCTGATACGTGGATTCCGGCATTCTTCCCAACGGCGGGAAGTTCGGCGAGTTTCCACTTCTACCGGTGGCTAGACGTCTTCGTCACTGACAACCTCGGCGTCCCCGCGAACGCCGCCGGAATCTGGACCCAGTTCGGCGGGTTCCGGCAGACCGCGTTCTACCCGGACAACGGGAACGCGCTGTGCCCGGGTGCCACGATCCTCGGGTACATCGGGAGGACCTGCGGGAACTTCAACGTCACCGGCGCGGATGGCCACGCGCTCCTCCCGCTCTTCACGGACCAGATCAACACGACCACAGCCCCGAACGCCGCCTCCTTCGGGAACTTCGAGGAGACCGCGTCCGTCGCGCCGTTCACGATGTCCTCGAGCGTCGCGTTCGAGCCGTACCCGATCCTCACGGCG
>JAIBJG010000132.1 GCA_020029475.1 Methanobacteriota archaeon
CCGCGAACGACCCGCGAGGCAACGACCTTCGCATCCCTCCCGCCCTTCCGGGCGAGGTCCACGGCATCCTCCCCCGCCTCCCGGATGCGGGTCCGGTCCACAATCGCGTAGAAGTGGACGGTGCCGCCAGGTCGGACATGACGGACCGCGGCGGGGAGGAATTCCCGCGCGGTCTGCGGGAGGTCCATGATCACGCGGTCCACGGGCGCCAGTTCCGGGAGGAGGTCCTGGCCCGCCCCTTCGTGGACGGCGACCGCCTCCGCACGGTTCCTCCGGACGTTCTCCCTCAGGAGCTCGACGGCGGCGGGGTTTGCGTCGATCGCGTGGACGGCCTTCGGTTTGCGAGTGCGTGCGATGAGGATCGCGTATGGACCGACGCCCGCGAACATGTCCACGACGACCTCGCCGGGTCGCACCTGCTTCGCCACCCGCAGCCTCTCGGACCCGAGGCGGGGCGAGAAGTATGCGTGCTCGACATCGACGAGGTACCGGAGGCCGAACTCGATGTGCTCCGTCCGGGTCTTTCGCTCCCCCGCCACCACGCGGATTCTGCGGACCCGCAGCTCTCCCTGGACCCCGTCATCGACCGCAATCGTGCGGACCTTCGGGTTCCAGCGCAACATCGCATCCCCGATTCGCCCCTCATGTTCGCGCAGCTCGGCGGGGAGTCGCAGGACGATGATATCCCCGATCGCATCGAACGCCTTCGGGAGGAGGGACGTGAGGCGGGGGGGCACCTCCACGAGGTCCCGGTAGCTCCGGACGGACGGGGATCCCTCCTGGAAGTCCCGCTCCACGGTGCGGTACTCCGGGCCCGGCGGTGCGTTGACGGGGATGTACAAGGCGGTGGCCGAACGCTCAATCCGGAGCTCCTTGCGGAGGAGCCCTGCGAGTTGCAGCTTCCGGCGGACCTCCTCCCCTTTCCGGAGAGGGACTTCCACGGACAGGGAGCGCACAGGGCCTCGAACGGCTCCGGTTTATTTCTGAGTTTCCACGGCCGCGAACCTACTTATGGCGGTCCCTGATGGGTTCCCCGCCATGGGGGAGCTCGTCTTCATCGGCCTCGGCCTCTTCGACGAGAAGGACATCACCGTCAAGGGCCTCGAGACCGCGAGGGCCGCGGACACCGTGTTCGCGGAGTTCTACACGTCGAGCCTCCGGGGCACGACCCCGGAGACCCTCCGCCTGATGGTGGGGAAGCCGATCCGCGTCCTCTCCCGGAAGGACCTCGAGCAGGGCTCGGATGTCTTGGAGGCCGCCCGCCACGGGACCGTGGCCCTCCTCGTCCCCGGCGACCCGATGGCAGCGACGACCCACGTCGAGCTCCGCCTCCGGGCGAACGAGGAGGGGATCCGCACCCGCATCGTCCATGGCCCGAGCATCGTGAGCGCCGCGGCGGGCCTCCTCGGACTCCAGAGCTACAAGTTCGGCCGCGCGACGACGGTCCCGTTCACGGACGAGAAGTTCCGCCCCGTTTCCCCGCTCGAGGTGATCGAGGAGAACCGGGCCCGAGGGCTCCACACCCTCGTCCTCCTGGACCTCAAGGAGGGTGGCGGGTTCCTGACCGCCCCGGAGGCGATCCAGTATCTTCTCGATCTCGCGAGGGAGAAGAGATCGCAGGCGTTCACCGAGGACACCCTCGTCTGTGTGCTCGGCCAAGCGGGCTCGGATTCACCGCGCATCGCGGCGGGGCGGGCCGGGGACATCCAGAAGCGGAACCTGGGGCGGCCTCTCCACTGCCTCGTGATTCCCGGAGAGCTCCACTTCATGGAGAAGGAGGCGCTCGTGAAGCTCGCGGGGGCTCCGAAGGACCTCTAGGCGGGGGAGCGAGCGAGCTCCGCGAGCCGGTCCCGGGTCCAGAATGCGATCTCGAGGTCGAAGCTCCGGTCGAGGTCCTTCCCCTCGAACTCGTTCCTCAGGAGCCGCATCACCTGCCGGTGGAGGTCGTCGGGCACCTTCCACAGGAACGCGTACAGCTTCCGTTCGATCGTGTCGAGCGCGTCCTTCGAGGGGACGTGTTCCAAGTACTTCGCGACGATCACGAGGCGGGAGGGCCGCAGGATCTTCGGGAAGTCCCGTTCGTGGATCCCCTCGTCCATCCTCTCGTACCCGAGGGCCTTCGCGACCTCCCGGTACCGGTCCGTGAGGGACAGCTCCTTGTGGCGCTCGAAGAGGGAGAAGTACACGCCGTCCGGGCGGAGGACCCGGTGGGCCTCGGTCAGGACGACCCGCCAGTCCGGGACGAGGTGGAGGACGTGGTTCGTCGTCACCGCGTCGAACGAGCCGTCCCGGAACGGGAGGCGGGCGCCGTCCGCGAAGACGACGTTCCGCAGCCCCTTCTCCAGGCCCCGGGCGACCATCTTCGGCGCGATGTCCACGCCCACGACGCGGATCCCGCTCTTCTGCAACGGGACCGCGTACCGTCCCGTGCCCACGCCGATCTCGAGGACCGCCTTCCCCTGGAGCTCCTCCGCGAGGACGCCGATCGCCTTCGCCATCGGGGTCGGCGGGAGGCCCCGGGTCTCGTCGTATACCGCGGCGACGCGGTCGAAGCTGACCCGCTCCGCCATCCCATGGAGAAACAATCCGCGGACTTATCTGGGTTGCGCACGGGCCTCGGCCATTGGAAATCGACGCCCGGAAAACCGATACTTTCACCCATCCCCCCGTCTTACCTTTTAAGCATGGGGAAGGATGAGAAGCCGGGTGCAAAAGTGGCCGCCACAGTGAAAGCGATCGAGGACCTGGCGGGCGTGGGACCGGCGACCGCGGAGAAGCTCAGGGAGGCGGGGATCAACGACCTGATGGCCCTCGCCGTCGCCTCCCCGATGACCCTCGCGGACATCGCGGAGATCGGGACGAACGTCGC
>JAIBJG010000133.1 GCA_020029475.1 Methanobacteriota archaeon
CAAGGCGGACCCGTCCAAGGTCTGGCAGCTCACGAACAAGTGGAACAACGTCGCGATCGTCACGGACGGGACGCGGGTCCTGGGCCTCGGGGACATCGGTCCTGAGGCGGGGCTGCCCGTGATGGAGGGGAAGTCCCTCCTGTTCAAGTACCTCGGCGGGGTCGACGCGTACCCGATCCCGATCGCCTCGAAGGAGCCGGAGGACATCATCCAGTTCGTGAAGTGGCTCACGCCGGCGTTTGGCGGGGTGAACCTCGAGGACATCGCGCAGCCGAAGTGCTTCGGGATCTTGGAACGGCTCCGCAAGGAGACGGAGATCCCGGTGTGGCACGACGACCAGCAGGGGACCGCGACGATCAACGTGGCGGGCGTCTTCAACGCGCTCAAGGTCGTCGGGAAGAAGCTCCCGAACGTCACGATCACCCTCGTCGGATCCGGGGCCTCGAACATCCGGACCGCGAAGATCTTGATCGCGGCGGGCGCGAAGCCTGGGAACATGATCCTCGTGGACTCGAGGGGGATCATCTGCCCTCACCGCGAAGACATCGGGGAGAAAAAGGACGAGTTCCGGGAGAAGTGGGAGCTCTCCCAAGTCACAAACTCGGAAGACCGGGAGGGCGGGATCCCGGAAGCGATGAAGGGGACGGACATTGTGATTGCGGCATCGAAGCCGGGGCCGGGCGTGATCCAAAAAGAGTGGGTCCGGTCGATGGCGGACGACGCGGTTCTCTTTGCGATCGCGAACCCGGTGCCCGAGATCTGGCCCTGGGAGGCGAAGGAGGCGGGAGCGAGGGTCGTTGCGACGGGCCGCTCGGACTTCCCCAACCAGGTGAACAACAGCCTCGGCTCCCCACGATGGAGGAAATCGAGGTGTTCGCGAGGGAGGCCGCGGCCGTGGGTCTCAAGGCGATGGACCAAGGTATCGCCCGAGTGAAGCGTTCGCGTCAGGATCTGCTGGACCACGCGACCCAGATCATCCGCCGGGCGCAACGCCAGGTCGGCTTCGCGATGTCAAAGGGACTGATCCGCCCGCCTCCGCGATGAGTACAGACATCGCGTTCATCACCCCGAGTGTAGCGGGGTAGGGAGGCGCATTGCCGCGCTCATCGCCGCAACGGCCTCAGGTCTCATGGCGGGGGGCTCGGTCACCGGAGGTCGCGAGCCTCCGCCGGTCGCGACCAAGGCATGATCCCCTGCTCAAGTTTGGAACCGCCCCCTCCCATCATCACCGGACCGTCCGTGCTCAGGGTCGGCCCGGTCGACCCGACTGCGGCAGTCGGCGTCCCTGTGAGCCGCCAAGTGAGGGTCGTGAACACCCCCATGTCGTCGATGACGCGACCCACGGCCCAGCCGCTGCACGGGCCCGCAACGCTCGCGGCACCGAGGTCGCCGCCTCCGGCCGGCGTGGGAACGGGGACCCAGGCGGACCCGTCCCAATGCGTGAAGTTTCCTCCGATGGCCCACGCATCGTTGCCCGCGACGACAGCGAGCGCGTTCCCTCCCCCAGAGTTTGCGACGGTGGTCCAGGCGGAGCCGTCCCAGTGCAGGGTCGTGATCTCGTATTCATTCCCGTTGAAGAAAGAGCCCACCGACCACACGTTGTCGGAGGAGGCGCCCTCGACGTCCCACAGGGTTTCGTCCGTGCCAAGCGTCGGCGTCGGCACATGGGTCCAGGACGAGCCGTCCCAATGGATCGCGAACGCATGGGAGGTGGCGCCGATATCCCGCCATCGGCCGACGGCCCACGCATCTCCGGGTCCGACGACATCGACGGCGTACAGGTGATTCCGAACGTTGCCCGGATTCGGGGTCGGAACGACTTCCCACGAGGACCCCGCTTGGCGGGCGGCCAGGGACGCAACGCTCGTGCTCGCGTTCCCCGGCCCCGCCCGGTCGCCGACCGCCCAGATCTCGCCGCCCTGCGAGTCGATTGCGTTCAACTCCGAGCCCCCCGTGACCACCGGACTGTCTACGACCTGCCAAGTCTGACCGTCCCCGTGGAGGATCAACGTCTGAGGCGTCCCGCCGCTCGTGGTTGGCGCGGAGTACCCTGCCGCCCACAGGTCACGCGGGCCGATCGCGGTGACGCCTTCGAGGACGTTCCATCCGATGCCAACGTTAGGACTCGAGACGATTGACCACGCGATCCCGTCCCAGTGCATCGTGAGGGTGTGCGGATTCACGACGGCGGGGTCAGTGTCTACGTCGTAGTCCCCGACCGCCCAGGCCTCGGTGCCGACGACGACCACGTCGCGAAGGAGATTCCGCTCCGGGCTTGCGTTCGGACTCGGAACGACTTCCCAAACGCAGACGCTCTGGGGTTCAGACAGGCTCGCATCCG
This sequence comes from Methanobacteriota archaeon, assembly GCA_020029475.1. Taxonomy (GTDB): domain Archaea; phylum Thermoplasmatota; class Thermoplasmata; order RBG-16-68-12; family RBG-16-68-12; genus EA-19. Next base: position 2,342 of record JAIBJG010000133.1, read on the forward strand.
AGGGTGCGATCGGCGCGACTCCCGCACCCGAGAAGACGGTCATCGCGAACAGCACAGCGATAACGAAGGGGCCCACTGCGGTACCTCACGCGCACGTAAGAGGCCGGACGTCCGGCATTAACCCACCCCACTAACTGTATATATTGGGGCGAGTCGACCGTGTTTTCGACGAGGTTCGGTGCTTCGTCGATGTCGTAGTCAGTCCTCGCCTGACGAACGTGACGGGAGGACCACAACAAAGGGCGCCGGGTCCACGACCACGGAGCGCCCGCTCAGAACCCGAAGAACGTGCGGGCTGCGCCCTGCAGGTAGTCGATGAACGGAAGCGCCGCGAGCCCGGTTAGGATGATGAGCACGAAAGAGAGCCCGACCGCGGCGGTGAGGGAGCGGCCAGGGGACACCACCTGCGTTCCGGCCGGCGCATCCAAGATCCACATGTACCAGATGACCCGCGCGTAGTAGTACAGGGAGAGCGCGCTGTTCAAGACTCCCGAGACGGCGAGGGCGAGGAACCACGGGTTGAAGGGCATCGCGCTCACGGCGCTCGAGAAGAGCAGGAACTTGCTCACGAACCCCCCGAGCGGCGGGATCCCCGCCAAACTCAGCAGGAAAATCGCCATCGCCGCGGCCATGAACGGCATCCGCTTCCCGAGGCCCTTGTAGTCCCCGATCTCTTCCCCGACCCCCGCGGTCGCGGTCGCTGCGACCACGAGGAAGGCCCCGCCCTTCATGACCGCGTGTGTGAGGACGTGGTACATGCCCCCGAGGAGGCCCGCTGCGGCCGCCACCTTCGCCGCATCCCCGGTGGGACCCGGGGTGTTGGCGTAGATCGCAAGCGCGCCCACTGGGATCGCGATCAGGATGTAGCCGACCTGTGCGATGCTCGAGTACGCGAGCATCCGCTTGATGTTCCGCTGCGGGATCGCGAACAGGTTCCCGACGGTCTGCGTCACGATCGCGATCACCGCGATCGCCGCGATCCAGTCGACTTGAATCGCCAGCAATCCGATAAGGAAGACCTTGAAGAGGGCGACGATTCCCACCTTCTTCGAGCCCGCCGCCAGGAACGTGGAGATCGTCGTCGGGGAGCCCTGGTACACGTCCGGGGCCCACATGTGGAACGGGA
>JAIBJG010000075.1 GCA_020029475.1 Methanobacteriota archaeon
GGGCCGCCGGGGGCTGTACATCACCCTCGAGCAGACGACGGAGTCCCTGAGGACCGCGATGGGGCGGATGGGGTACGACGCGATCGACGAGGGGAGGCTGTACGTCCTCGACCTCGGGGTCCTCCGGACCTCCCTGAAGAAGGCGGAGGCGACGAAGGACTGGGTCGGGATCCTCGTGGACATCGTCCGGGAGGCCGTCTCCGCGAACGGGTACCAGATCCTCGCCCTGGACTCCATGGAGGCGCTGTTCGCGCTCGCGAACTTCGAGGTCCCGCGGCGGGACCTGTTCCAGCTGTACGCTGCGCTCCGGGAGCTCGGCCTCACGACGTTCCTCGTCGCGGAGACCCCGATCGGCACCCAGAAGCTCACCCAGTACGGGGAGGACTTCCTCGCGGACGGGATCATCCATCTCCGGCACGTGGAGGTCGGGGAGACGGACGTCCAGCTCCGGCTCCGGTGCGTGAAGATGCGGATGATGAACCACGTCCACAACTCCCTCGCGCTCTCCCACGGGGACGACGGGTTCGCGGTCACCCACATCCTCGCGCGGAAGAAGTAGCGGGCCCTCCCGCTGCGCAGCATTCTCGGAGAGCGGGAGCCTCCCTCATGGCGGCGGAGCATCGGGGGGCGGGCCCGTCGGCGGGCTCGGGGGCGGGGCGTACACGGCGGGCGCGACCTGCGGATACGGCGAGGGCGCGGGCACGGCGAGAGCGGCGGCGTCCGCGGGGATCTCCCGCCGGTCGATCCGCTGCCACACGAGGAAGTACGCGACCCCGAAGAGGACGGAGGGCACGGCGCTGACCAGGGTGAGGGTCGTCTGGAAGCCGTCGAGGGCCGCGAGCCTCGGGTCGTTCGGGTTCGTGATCGTCCCGTCCGCGATCCCGTCGAGGAGCGCGTTCAGGGCGGGCATCAGGAGGAGCACGGCGGCGATCGGCGCCGCGACCGCGGCGATGAGGGCCCCGTACAGGAGGTACCGCCCGATCGGCTTCTCAATCTCGTGGACGAAGAGGACCTGTGCGAGGGCCCCGATCGCGGAGGCCGCGACGACCCCGCCGATGAACGGCCAGAACACGGAGAGGAGCGGCCGCGGGTCCCGCTGGATGGACGCCTGGTACCCGGCGATGGCGAACCAGGCGATGAAGATGACCAGGATCACGAAGGACGCGATGTACACGACGAGGGCGACGATCACGAACGTGGCGTGGCGGGTCCCGAACGCCTTCCTCCCAAGGATCACCATGATCGCCCCGATGAACGCGAGAAGCCCGCCGATCGCGCCGATCAGCGGGACCCAGCCGATCAGGAACCCCACGGCGAGGAGGAGGAGCCCCGTCTTCGTCCGGTCCACCTGCTTCTGCCGCTCGATCACCGAGTAGTTCGGGTAGCCCCCATACGGACCCGCATACGGGTACGCAGGCCCGTACATCGGCGGATACGGATACGGCGTGTAGAGGGGCGAGGGGACGGGCGCGGGGGGCGCCATGGGCGCGGGATACGGCGCGTACGGCCCCGGGGCGGGGAACGACGTCGGAGGCGTGACGGGCGGGACCCCGGCCCGCAGCTCGGATCCGCACCGTGCGCAGTACCGCGCGATCGCCTCGTTCGGCGCCCCGCACTCCTGGCAGAACCGGCCCGCCATGCGACTCCGACCCCGACCGCGCCAATCCCCGGGGGCGGCTTAACCTTTGGCGGGGAAACCTCATGCGGCGGCGCGCGGTTCATGGCGTCGATGTGGGGCGATTCCGGGTCCCTCGAGCGGTGGATGGAGCGGGAGTCCCGGAACCTGAACGCGGGGCTCGTCACCGCGAAGAAGAGCCTCGCGGCCCTGCTCCGGGAGGATCGGCCCGCATGCCGGACCCGGGACGGGGGCGAGTGGCCGATGGACCGGGATGTGCTTCAGCGGCTTTCGGAATCCACGGAGGCAGGCGAGGCGGAGACGGTCCGCCTTCCGATCGCCCTGCACTTCGCGTCGGACCTGGAAGACGCGTGCTACGTGTCGGACGAGGTCGCGGCGGCGGTCCTCCGGAGGGCGGAGAGGTTCGGGCCCGCGTTCCCGTTCCGGGAGGGCCGGATGGTCCTCCCCGCGAGCCTCGGCGTGGACCTCGTCTCGAGGTACAAGGGAGCGATCCAGCAGGTCTTCCTGTAGGACATCCCACGAAACCCTCATGCCGCGCCTCGCCCGTGGAGGGCCGTGGCGGGCGCGTTGCGGTGCCCTCGGGACGGCGCGGATGCGCGGCTGGAGACGACGTCCGGCCCCCGGAGGCGCTTCCGACTCGACGTGTGTCCGAGGTGCGGCGGGGCGTTCTTCGACCGGGGGGAGATCGCGAAGATCTCGGGCGACCACGAGATGGAGCGGATGATCGTCGAGTACGCGGCGGGGGCCTCTGGACTCGCCTGCCCGCGGTGCGGGCGCGAGATGGCGATCCGTCCCGTCGGGGACATCACCCTCGACGTCTGCCCCTCGTGCCGGGGAGTGTGGGTGGATTCCGGGGAACTCGAAGCGGCCGCCGGGACCCTTCGAGGACAGGTGCCTCCGATGTCCACGAGCAACGACATGATCGGCCTCGCCCGGGCCGCCATGATGGCCCACGCGGCGTTCGGGCCGACCGCGACGCTCAGGCTCCTCCTCAACCCGAAGATCAAAAGGCAGGTGCCCGAGGACCTCTGACCCGCACTGGCGGGGTGCGCGGACCGCAGGGGCGACTCAGACCTCGAGGGGCTACGGCGGGGATTCCGGCTTCTTCTCCCGGGACGACGCGACCCACGTGTCCTCGGGGACGTCGTCGTAGATGGACCCGGTCCGCGCGGCCTCCTCTTTCGCCTTCTGGGCCTCGGAGAGCTCCGCGATCCGCTCCTTCCGGAACATCCAGTAGTGGATCCGCCACTCCCGCCCGTCGTACAGGGTCGTCTCCTCCCGCTCCGTCGTGAGGATCCCGGAGTCCTCGAGCATGTAGAACGCGTCGCGGTCCTCCGGCTCCAGGACGTTGTCGATGATCCGCTCGGAGTACCCGAAGAAGTTCAGGACGTGCTGGGCCATCGCCCTCGCCTCCTCCTCCTTCATCCCGGAGCGGTCGATCGAGTTCTTGATCGCCCGCGTGAGGTCCTCGACGGTCAGGGCGGACGTGGGTCCCTTGTCGGTCTTCGTCTCGATGGCCATGGGGGTTCCCACCGGGTTGGGGCTCTATTGCGGGCGGGCTCTATTTATAGGTTCCGTGCGAGGACGCGACACTTGATTCTCATTCCCCGCACCGGGAGTGACGATACGAAAGGATAAGGCACGGTCGTTCCAATATCATCCGGTCCCGGGGAGCCGACGAGGAGGGCCAGAGGGGTTGGAGCCGGCAGGCGAGCGGCGGATGACGAAACGAGAGGAGCGGCTTCTCGAGGAGATCGAGGCCCTGAAGGGACGTCTCCGGGAGGTGGAGGGGCGGATCGACGCGATGGCGGGCCCGAAGAAACCGGAGGAGGGCCGGGTCCGCACGTTCGTCTCCGGGTTCGACGAGGCCCTCGAGGGCGGGATCCCGAAGGGACACGTCGTCGTCCTCGGAGGACCGAGCGGGACGATGAAGACGTCCCTCGGGCTGAACCTCGTCCACCGGAATCGGCTCGACGGGGTGAAGGGGCTGTACGTGTCCCTCGAGGAGGGGCGCGCCTCCCTCCTGCGGACGATGTCCCGCCTCGGGATGGAGCCGAAGGACGACTTCATCGTGGACATCGCGCGCCTCCGCACGGAGCACGAGGCCGCGGACGAGACCCGCGGGTGGCTGAAGATCCTCGAGGAGTACCTGCAGCGGAAGCGGGAGAAGGAGCCGTTCGGCCTCGTCGTGATCGACCCGCTGAACTCCCTGTACGCCCTCGCGAAGATGGCGGACCCGAGGACGGACCTGTTCCACTTCTTCACGTTCCTCCGCGGGCTCGGCGTCACCGCGGTCCTGATCGCGGAGACCTCCGAGGGGGGCCCGCCGTTCCCGAACCACGAGGACTTCCTCGCGGACGGCGCGGTCCAGCTCCGGTACGCGAGCGACGCGGACGGGGCCGTGACCGTGGAGGTCCGGTGCCTGAAGATGCGGCACACGAACCACCGCCGGGACTGGTTCCGCCTCGAGGTCGCGGACGGCGGGTTCGTCGCCCGCGCCCCGGCTCCTAGTACGCGCCCTTGATCTTGTTCCGGTCGATCTTGATCCCGGACGGCGTCGCCATCAGCAGGTTCTTCGCGACGACCGCGACGTCCCCCCCGCAGTCCCGGGCGCAGTTCTTCATCTCCGAGGTCACCCGCTTCACCGCGAGCTCGTCGTTCCCGATCGCGGAGAAGTCCACGAGGAGGATGGTCCCGTTGTACACGTGGGTCGTCAGGTCCCCGATGTCCTCGTACCGGTAGATCTCCGCGACCCGCACGAGGTGCTCCACGGGCTCCCCGAGGGCAATCCCTTCCTCCTCGAGCGCGAGCTCCGCGAGGTCGATGTACGAGCTGGCCTCCGCGGCGACGGCCCCGTCGCCGGTCTTCCGAAACGGCTTCTTGATAAAGGTCATCCCAATCCCTTCTGGGCTCGCATCCGGCTCCATGAATTTAAAGGTATCGAACTCCGGACGTGGACAATCAGGATTCATAAATTGCGTAGTATAATAATAGTCATATTATTATCGTGCGAAATTCACCCACGGTCTCCGCGCGGTCCGCGACGAACTTTTAAGAGGGGTCGTCCTTTGTCCGCCCGCCCATGGTCCACGACCTGATCGTCATCGGCGGCGGGCCCGCGGGTCTCACGGCGGGCGTGTACGCGAGGACCCGGAACCTCTCCACCCTCGTCCTGGAGGCGGAGCAGGCGGGCGGCCAGCTCGCGTGGCTGTACCCGACGAAGTCCGTGTACGACTACCCGAGCTACATCGCGATCGAGGGGCTCGAGCTCGGGCAGCTGTTCGTGGAGCACGCGCGGGTGAGCGGCGTGGAGGTCCGGGAGGGGGAGACCGTCGAGGAGGTCCGGCGGGGGCCGAAGGGCTTCGAGATCCGCACGAACCGTGACGCGCACCTCGGGCGGGCGGTGATCGTCGCGATCGGGAACGGCCCTTTCAACCCGCGGGTCCTCGAGATCCCGGGGGAGGCGGAGCACGACGCGAAGGGCGTCCACTACCGGGTTCGCGACCGCCGCGCGTTCAAGGACCACACGGTCCTCGTCGTCGGAGGCGGGGACAGCGCCCTCGAGATCGCGCTCGAGGTCGTGGCGCCCGCCAAGGAGGTGACCCTCGTCCACCGTCGCGGGGAGTTCCGGGCGATGGAGAAGAACGTCGAGGCCCTCCAGAAGTCCCCCGTGAAGGTCCTGTTCAACTCCGAGCTCGTGAGCATCGAGGACGCGGAGGGCGGGCTCGACGCGGTCGTGTACAACAACGTGACCCTGGACAAGGTCGTGAAGCGGGTGGACTCCATCATCATCAACGTGGGGTTCGAGCCCCTCGCGACGAAGGTGGAGCGGTGGGGCCTGGAGCTCGAGGGCGCCCGGAGCATCAAGGTGAAGCCGGACATGAGCACGTCCGTCCCCGGGGTGTTCGCGTGCGGGGACGCCGTGTGGTACCCGAGCAAGGAGAAGCGGATCGTCACGGGGTGCGGGGAGGCCGTCACCGCGGTGATTTCCGCGTATAAGTACCTGAAGGCGCCGTACTGGGCGTGACGCCTCAGCGCCCCGACGGGGCCGCCTCGAGGGCGGCGAGGGCCGCGGGGAGATCCGCGAACCGTGCGATCTCCGCGTCCGGGTTCGCCGCACGCAGCGCCCTCACCTCTCCATATCCGTACGTCGCGGCGATGGTACGGGCGCCCGCGGCGCGGCCCGCGAGGATGTCCACGGGGCTGTCCCCGACGACCGCGGTCCCGGAGGGCGGGACCCCCAGCGCGTTCGCCGCGTGGCGGGGGAGGTCCGGGCTCGGCTTCGGGCGGGGGACCTCGTCCCCGCCGACGATCGCGCGGAAGCACCCGTCGATCCCCGCGACCCGGAGCATATGGCGGGCCTCCTCCCGCCGCCGCGTGGACATCGTCGCGATCGGGCGGTCCCTCAGGCGCTCCAGGGTCTCCGCGACCCCCGGGTAGAGCCGGAGGCCGCGGTCGACGCGGCGGTGGAACTCCTCGTAGTACCGGTCCGCGATCCTCCGGACCGCAGCCCCTTCCATGTCCCGGAGAATCTTCATCTGGACCTCCACGGGCATCCCGATGAGCGGGCGGAGCTCCTCCGCCCGGAGGGGCTCGATGCGGTGCTCCGCAATCGCGACGTTCATCGCCTCGAGGATGAGGTCGAACGTGTCCATCAGGGTCCCGTCGATGTCGAGGAGGAGGGCGAGCATCCCGGGCTCACTCCTTCGGCTCCTCATCGAGCTTCCAGAGGGCGTCCCCGACGTGGTGGATCGACTTCACCGCCTTCCCCTTCTCGGAGGCGACCATCTCGGGCCCGGACATCAGGGCCTCCCCGACCGCGAGGGGGCGGAGGTTCTTCTCGTCCCGGACCCAGACGAGGTCCCCGGGTCTGATCTCCGGGTCCGCGTCCACGATCCCGGGGGCCATCACGTCCGCTCCGTTGTACACGAACTTCACCGCCCCCATGTCCACGGTGACCCACCGCTTCTTCGCGGGGTACGCGAGGAGGCCACGGACCGTGAGGAAGGGGCGGTCTCCGGCGATGATCCCCCGGACCTCATTGTCCGCGATCAGGAGCTTCCACTCCTCCGCCTCCGCGAGGTCGATGTCGTCGCGGTCCCGGAAGGGGTCGACGCCGAGGGCGTCCAGGATGCCCTGGGAATGTGCGTTGATCTCCTTGCGGCGGAGCCGTTGTCGCCTACGAATCCGCATTCCGGCGGCGGCGACGCGCGACGAAGTAGATAACCCCGACGACCGCGACGGGGACGAGGAGGTCGTGGAACTCCGGAGCGAGGATGTGGCCCCACGAGTCGGGGACCATGTCGTCCGGCGGGGAGTCGCTCCCCCATGTGTACGTGCTCGGTCCGGTGGTGTCGAATCCGATGACCGCGAATCCCGCGGTTTGGCTCGGAGTTGGAGTGGCGGTCCCCCATACGTCGGTGAATGCGACCTTGAACTCGTAGACCTCGTGGCCGCCGGTGAACGCGCCGGCTGCCTCGTTGGCGGAGTCGCAGTCCGTGAGGCACGGGACCCAGGCCGCCCCATCACCCTTGTCTGCGAGAATGGTCGTGCTGGCCGAGAAGACGTAGAACCGCCGGTCGTCCGCCTGCGGCGCGGTCCCGCCGCTGTGATCGCGGTCGAAGTAGATGTATCCCCGGTCGACTATGTTGCTCGTCGTGTCGACCGTC
>JAIBJG010000134.1 GCA_020029475.1 Methanobacteriota archaeon
ATTGTCGCAGGGCGGAAGACGTACTGGTTCCCGTCGTCGAACGCTTCAACCGTGATCGTGAGTTTTGGCGTTTCCAGGGCGGCCGCGCCCCGAGGGAGAAACGCGAGGGCGCCCGCCATCACCATCGCTAATGCGAGGAAGATGCTGACGGCCCTCATCCCGCGACCTTCTGGCACCGCTCTCGCAGGGCCAAGCTTCGAAAGTCCGTGCGCTATTTATACGTTTGGAAACGACATCGAACCGGGTCGGTTCCCGGCGTGGAAAAGCCGTCCGACGTAGAGTTACGTCCGAGGAGCTGGATATATTTCGTTATATTTTTATAAAAATAAGTGGTTGGAACTTCTCACCGGTCCCCAACCCCGCGGACCCCGCGCGAGTCGCTGACACCCACGAAACCTTTTAAAAGGACCCGCGATGTCCCGCGCGCGGTGCGGATGGGTAAGGAGGAAACTCTTCTCAAGCTCAAGGACTCGGAGTCCCAGATCCGCGCCCTGAAAGAGGCCGCGGAGCGGGACCGCGAGCAGGCGCTCCGGATCGCACGGCGGGAGGCCCTCGAGCTCCGCGAGAAGATGCGGGACCAGGCGGAGGCGAGGTACCGCGAGATCCTCAAGGGGGCGGAGTCCGCCCTCGCTGCGGAACGGGAGCGGATCATCGCCGCGGGGCGGGCCGAAGCGGCGAAGATTGCCGCGATGGGCAGGGCGAACGTCGATCGCGCCGTCGATCACGTTCTCCAGAAGTTCAAGGGTGCCTTGCATGTTTAGGCCCGAGCGGATGTCGAGGGCCCTGATCGTCGGCCCGCGGGAGAAGCTCAGCGCGACGATCGACATCCTTCACTCGATGCAGCTCCTGCACATCGTCGACCATCACGGTGACGATGCCGCCCTTCCCATCGGGAAGCCGTTGCCGCAGGCCGCGGAGCTGTCGGACAGCCTCGTGAAGCTGCGCTCGATCGCGTCCATTCTCGCCGTGGAACCCGCCGAGGATCAGAAGGAGAGCCTCCGGGTGCAGGAACTCCGCGAGCGGATCCTAACCCTCGAGCTGAACATCACGGAGGAGGACGCCGCTCGGAAGCGAATCGAGGGTCTCCTCGGGGATCTCTCCCGCCGTATCGACGAACTGCGCCCCTTCGCGGAGCTTCGCCTACCCCTGGAGGTGTACCGGGGGTATGAGTCCGTGGCGGTCCTGGCGGGCCGCGTCCAGCGACCCGTCGAGGGGTTCGAGTCCGCCTTCCCGGACGGGGAGCTCTTCCAAGGCCACGGCGTCGTCGCGCTGTTCGTCCCGAAGCGCCGCGTGGAGGACGTCTCCGCGTTCCTCGCGCGGTTCGGCTTCGCGCAGGCCGAGATCCCGAAGGGATCGGGGGATCCGGGGAAGCTGCTCACGGAGGCCGAGGCGGCCGCGGAGAAGTGGCGGGAGCGCCTCAAGGACGTGGAGGGCCGCCTCGAGAAACTCCGGGAGCGGTATGCGTCCTTCGTCGTCGCGGCGGAGGAGGTCCTCGAGGTCGAACTCGAGAAGGCGGAGGCCCCGCTGCGGTTCGCGGCGAGCGAACATTCCTTTGTCGTCGACGGGTGGGTCCCCGCAACCCGGTACTCGGAGTTCGCCTCCAAGGTCGCCCCGCTCGGGGTCCACGTGGAAAAGCTGGGCGAGGAGCACAAGCACGGGGAGTCGGAGCCGCCCGTCCTCCTGAAGAACCCGAAGCCCGCGAGGCCCTTGGAGTTCCTCATCCACCTGTACTCCACGCCGAGCTACCACGAGCTCGATCCCACGGTCTTCATGTTCATCGCGTTCCCGTTCTTCTTCGGATTCATGATCGGGGACGCTGGGTACGGCTTCTTCTTCCTCCTCCTCGGGGTAATCTCCGCGATCAAGATGAAGAAGGGGGACCTGCGGAACCTCTTCGTCGTGATCGGGATGGGCGGCTTCTGGGCCCTGATCCTCGGGCTCTTCGTCTTCGGCGAGATGTTCGGCATCCCCTTCCACCGGGCCCCGTTGGCGCCACCCGAGGAACTCTCGTGGGCGGGGTTCGGCCTGAACTTCCCTCTCGAGGCCCTGATCCACAAGGCGTTCGACGTCGCCGACATGATCTACCTGTCGATCCTCTTTGCGACCCTCCACCTCGGAGTCGGGTTCATCTTCGGCTTCGTGAACGAGGTCCGCCACAACAAGAGACACGCGATCGGGAAGATTGGGTTCCTGTTAGTCCTGATCGGCGTGTTCACGATTCTCACGAACGCCCTCGGCTGGACCCGCGTGGGCGGCTGGGTGAAGTACGTCGCTCTCGGGTGGTTCCCGTGGACCCCGTTCCCCGCCCTAAGCGCGTTCCTTGGAATCCCGATCCCGTACGCCTCCGTCGCCCTCCTTGCAGGCGTCGTCCTCGGCTTCGGGGAGTCGATCATCGCCCCCCTTGAGATCGGCGGGATTCTCGCGAACGTGATGTCCTATGCGAGACTCGCGGGGATCGGCGTGGGAAAGGCGGCGATCGCGACCGCCTTCAACACCCTCATCATCGAGAACCTGATCCTCCACCACGACATCCCGACGGCGATCGGCGGGTTCGCTCTCCTGTTCATCGCGCAGCTCCTCGTGTTCATGCTCGGCGGGATCTCCGCGGGAATCCAAGCGATCCGGTTGAACTACGTCGAGGCGTTCATCAAGTTCTACAAGGGGAACGGGACGAGATTCCTTCCCTTCGGAATGAGGAAACCAAAGGAGGCGTGAAAACAATGGCAGGAGACCCGATGGCTGCGATTTCCGCAGCGCTAACGATGGCGGGGACAGGACTTGCGACCGCATGGGCCGAGAAGGTCGTCGGCGGGGCCAC
>JAIBJG010000076.1 GCA_020029475.1 Methanobacteriota archaeon
TTCGGGAAGCTCCCGACGCTCGTCGTCAGGAGGCTCACAGGCCCGCCTCCAGGAGCTTCGCGGTCTCGCAGACGAGGCGGAGCTTCTCTCGCGCCCGCTCGCGGGGGAGGAACTCGAGGCCGTTCGAGGGCGAGACGAACGACTCCTCCAAGGGCGCCTTCCCCTTCAGGGCGAGGGCCGCCTTCGCGAGGGCCCGTGGGTCGTCCCGCTTCGTGTTCCGCGCGTCGACGAGTCCGAGAGTGAGGGGGATCGGGCTACCGGTTCTCTGCAAGTCCTTCCACGTCGCGTCCCCCTGCACGAGGTCGAGCCCGAGATTGTCGATCGGAAGGGACGTGAGGTCGCGGAGGATCCCCGCCGCGTCCCCGAAGAAGGTGAACAGGCACAGCCAGGAGGAGCCCTTCTCGGAGGCAATCGTCTCGACCCCTTCCTTCAGCAGCCCGATCTCGTCGTGGGCCCTCGTGATCGCCGGCTCGTCCACCTGGATGCGGGTGGCGCCCGCCTCCCGCAGGGCGCGGACTTCCTGAGCGACCGCGGCGGCGAACTCCCGCACGACCTCCCGCTTCGGGCGGCCGTCCGCCTTCGAGAGGCTCGCGAGAGTGTACGGCCCCGTGACGACGGCCTTCACGCCGTCCGGCGCGACGGAGGCGGCGTACCGCCACTCGTCCACGAGGGCGGGGCCCCGCCATCGGATCGGACCGCGCACGACGGGCTGGCGGTAGTACGTGTTCGTGTCGAAGTACCGGACGAGGCCGGCCACCTCCACGCCCTCCAGATGGCGAGAGAAGTGGCTCTGGCTGTCGTACCAGGTGACCTCGCCATCCGTCGGGAGCTCGATCCCCGCCCCGACCTGGTCCTCGATCACCTCTTTCACGACGGACCGTTCAACATCGCGCAGTTCGGCCTCCGTGATCTTCTCCTCTTCGAACCTTGCGATCGCCCGCCGGAGCCGCTGCTCCTCGGGCGCGTCCCCGATCCGGGGGTAGCTGCCGACGACGGTCGTGTGCACCATTCAGACGCCTCGCACCTTGCGGGTCGTGTGCCGATACCAATCATAGAATAAAGGTTTGGTTATGCCAATCGGAATATTTCATGGAGGGGCGATCGGTCCGCCGACCGGCCCATTCACGGTCCCCGTCGGCGCAACCGCCCGGAAGCACGAGGAGAATCGAACCGCTAGCTCTTTCGATAGGTTGACCATCCACGTTTATGAAGAAAGTCAAGAGAGCGCGCGATAGAAGGCCGAAGCGGGGCAAGCGGTTTGATACTCGGACAATAGATGGGCGGAAATGATGAATCCGTGTCCCGTGAGTTGACGCCCGCGCGCGACCGGGGCGTCGTCCGGATCACTTCTTCGCGACGGCCTCTTCAAGGAGAATGACGGGCGTCCCCGCGGTGACCCGGTCGATGTGGACGAAGTCCGACATCGACTTGTGCTCCGTCTCCTCCATGTGGAGGCAGTCCACGGGGCACACGTCCACGCACTGCTGGCAGCCGATGCATTTGTCGTAGTCGAACTCCGGGATCACGATCGGCTTCCCCTTCCGGAGGTTCGGCCCATCGACCATGTCGATGCACCGCGTCGGGCACTCCCGCTCGCACTTCCGGCACCCGATGCACACGTCGACCTCGACGATCGGCTCCTCCCCGATCCGGTTCACGAGGACCGCCTTCTTGTCGCTCTCCTCGTCCGGCATCTTCAGCTCCGGTCCCGAGTAGTACAGGTCTTCACGCGTGTAGTCTGCGAGCTCGAACTCCTGCGTGAAGTTCCACGCGTCCGTGGGACAGTACTCCATGCAGTTCCCGCAGAACAGGCAGTGGCCGACGTCCACCGCAGGCCGCCGGATCACGTGCTTCATCTCGTCCAGCTGGGCGCGGGGAGGCTGGAGGTACGGGGAGTCCTTCTCGACCTCGAGGATGTCGAAGTAGATGCACTCGTTCGGGCACACCTTCGCGCACAGCTCGCAGCCGATGCACTTGTACCAGTCGATCGAGTGCTGCCCCCGGTACGCCTTCGGGAGCTCGACCCGCTCGTACGGATACAGGACCGTCACGGGCTTCCTGCGGAACGTCGCGACGAACGCCTGCTTCATCGTGATCCACAGGGGACGCAGCGTCCCTCCGAGGACCCCGACCTTCCCGCCGTCACCGGACCTGGGGGACCTCAAACGTGTACTCTCCCTTCTGCATGTCCATCAGGCGGCCCTCCCGGGCGCTCACGAGGCGGCCCTTCTTCGTGCGGATCCACCCCTTCTTCTCCGCCTTGATCTTCTCTGCGAGCTTCAGGAACCCGTCGATCAGGGCCTCCGGCCGCACGGGGCAGCCCGGGATGAAGATGTCCGTCGGGACGAACGTGTACGAGCCCTTCACGACCGCGTACGAGTCGTAGTACGGCCCGCCGCAGATCGTGCACTCCCCCATCGCGATCACCCACTTCGGCTCCGCCATCTGCTCGTACAGCCGCCGCACGGCGGGTCGGAGCTTCAGGGAGATCGGCCCGTTCAACAGGAGGACGTCGCACTGGCGCGGGCTCGACCGGTAGATCACGCCGAACCGCTCCGCGTCGTACCGCGGGTCGCTCGTCGCCGCCATCTCGATCGCGCAGCACATGATCCCGAAGTGGAGGGGCCACGTGGAGTTCCGCTTCGCCCAGTTGAAGAAGTCGCCGACGACGAGGTCGATGATCTTCCGGATCGGGCCCTTCTTCAGCGGGGCGTCGATGTTCCGGTCCACCCACTTCACGAAGTCCTGGGACTTCAGGCCGATGATGTTCGCCTGCTCTGCGGGCTGGATCATCGTTCCGCTCCTTCCGTTGGAGGCGGCCCCGGGACGGCCTCATCCTTGCGGAAGAGGGCGCGCTACTTGAGTCTTGCCATCCGGTTTCGGCGGACGGCCTCCGCCCCGAACGACGACGCGGAGGGCATTAAGGATTTGGAACATGCCCTCGGGTGGGCGATCCTCGAACTCCGGCCCCTCGAAGTCCGTCTCAACGTTTAAGACGGCCCGGACGGTTCGAGCCGGGGGACCCGCCAAGGATGCCCGTGAACCCGGACCGGATCCGCAAGCTCCACGAGTTCGGGCTCACGGAGTACCAGGCCCGCGCGTACCTCGCCCTCCTCGACCTGGGGACCGCGACGGCCTCCCAGATCCCGCCGATCGCGCGCGTTCCCCGGACGCGCATCTACGCGACGATGCAGCAGCTCCACGAGAAGGGGCTCGTCGAGATCATCCCGGAGACGCCCCTGAAGTACAAGCCCGTCCCGTTCTCGAACTACCTCGCGAAGCTCGCGACGGAGCAGCGGCAGCGGGCGGAGACCCTGGAGGCCTCCATCGCGCAGCTCGAGAAGGAGTTCGCGATCGTCGGAGGGCAGGCGCCCGTGGAGGCGGGGCGCTTCGAGGCCGTCTACGGCCGCCGGAACGCCCGGGAGCGGCTGATCAAGATGTACTCCGCCGCGAAGCGGGAGGCGTATGCAATCGGGACGACGAAGAGCCCGGGCCGGATCATGAAGGCGTTCGGCTCGATCCTCCAGGAGAAGAAGAAGGAGGGGGTCGCCCTCCACTACGCGTTCCCCGTCACGGAGGAGAACTGGAAGGACGTGCTCGTCCTCGAGACCGTCGCGGAGGTCCGGAACATCGACTTCCTGATGCCCGTGTACATGCACGTCGTGGACCGGCGGGAGTTCCTGATGAGCCACCCGATCCCGGACGACGACTCCTCGTACCGCGGCGAGGACATCGCGATCTGGACGAACGACGAGGCGATCGCGGGCGCGATGCACGCGATGGCGGAGAAGATCTGGTCCACGGGGACCCGGCCGGCGCTCGCGAACGGGAAGGACGCGGCGGCGCCGAAGCGGGTCGCCTGATCGCTCCGGTGGGCCGGTCGCCTAGTGCCCGACGGGGCCCTGCGCCTTCGGGACGCGGCCCCGGGGCAGGACGAGCTTCTCCATGTACTTCTCGTCCATGAACCGGAACCGGTTCCGCAGGGTGACCTCGCTGACCCCGGCGACCTTCGCGATCGCCTTCTGGGGCCGGCGTTCCCCCTGGCTCAGGCTCGCGAGGTAGATCGCGGACGCAGCGGTGCCGATCGGGCTCAGGGACGCGGACGGGTCCGCGGCCTCGATCTCCTTGATGATCCGCATCGCCTCCACCTGCACGCTCTGGCCCAGGCCGAGCTCGGAGCAGAAGCGGCTCACGTAGTCCGCCGGCTGCGACGGCCGGACCCGCAGCCCCAGCTCCCGCAGGAGGGCGCTGTACGTCTTCCCGATGACCTTCTTCCGGACGCCCGTCGTCTGCTGGATCTCGTCCAGGGTCCGCGGCACGCCCCGGATCCGGCACGCGGCGTACGTCGCCGCGGCGACGAGGGCCTCGATGGACCGGCCCCGCAGTAGGCCCCGCTCGAGGGCCCGCTTGCAGATGAACCCGGCCTCCTCCCGCACGGGGCGGGGCAGGCCGAGGAGCGCGTTCACGCGGTCCACGGACCGCAGGGTCTCCGGCAGGCTCCGCTCCCCGGGCCTCGAATGGCTCGAGTGCCGCTGGAGCTTCCGGATCCGGTAGAACTTCTCCCGCTCCCGCATCGGGATCACGTTCCCCCGGGCGTCCCGGTTCGCGGACGGGATCACCGTCGTGAGGCCCATGGACCCCGTCGAGTAGCTCCGCGGGGCGCCCGTCCGGGAGAGCTTGTCGCTCTCCTCCGGGCTGTACGCGGTCCACTCGGGACCCTCATCGATCTGGTTCTCGTTGATCACGAGACCGCATGTATCGCAAACGATTTCGCCGCGGGCGTAGTCCCGCACGATGTGCTCGCTGTCGCACTCCGGGCAACGGAGCGTCTCCTCGACGACGACCTGGTTCTTCGAAGGTTTCCGACCTGACATCTGAATGTTCACTGAACCCACTTCCCTCGGATGGGCAACCTAGTAACAACTATAACGGGCTTATACTCTCGGATGTCACTGGCGGCGATTACACCCCCTCACGGCTCTTGTATCGCTGGGTGTCACCGTGCGCTGTCCTAGCTTGGCGGGGTTTCCTGATCGCCGTCGCGGCGTGGCCTCCGGACAAAACATTCGGACGCTTGATATACCGGCCGGGGCATCCGAACCGTCCATGGCGGAGTTCCGGGTCGAGAGGGACTTCCTCGGCGAGGTGAGGGTCCCGAAGGACGCCCTGTGGGGGGTCCAGACCCAGCGGGCCGTGGAGAACTTCCCGATCAGCGGGATTCGGTTCGGCCGGCGGTTCCTGTACGCCCTCAGCCTCGTGAAGAAGGCCTGTGCGGAGGTGAACATGGAGCTCGGCCTGCTGGACCCGAAGCTGGGGAAGGCGATCGTCCAAGCCGCGGAGGAGGTCATGGCGGGGACGCTGGACGTCCACTTCCCCCTCGACATCTTCCAGACCGGCAGCGGGACCTCTACGAACATGAACGCGAACGAGGTGATCGCGAACCGGGCGAACATCCTCCTCGGGAGCCCCCTGGGGACAAAGGGCCCCGTCCACCCGAACGACGACGTGAACATGGGCCAGTCCTCGAACGACGTGATCCCCACGGCAATCCACATCGCGGCCCTCCTCGCGATCGAGAAGGACCTCCTCCCCGCCCTCGCGGAGCTCAGGGCCTCCCTCGGGAAGAAGGCGAAGGAGTTCGACCCGATTGTGAAGGCGGCCCGCACCCACCTCATGGACGCGACCCCGATCCGCCTCGGCCAGGAGTTCAGCGGGTACGAGAGCCAGGTCGCCCACGGGATCCGGCGGGTCCAGAACGCGAGGCCCTCCCTCGCGGAACTCGCGATCGGCGGGACCGCGGTGGGCACGGGGATCAACGCGCACCCGGACCTCCCCGGGAAGGTGATCGAGCGGATCAACCGGGAGACGGGCGTGCAGTTCCGGGAGGCGGAGAACCACTTCGAGGCCCAGGCGTCCCAGGACTCGATCGTCGAGGCGAGCGGGGCCCTGAAGACGGTCGCGGTGAGCCTCCTGAAGATCGCGAACGACATCCGGTGGATGGCCTCCGGACCCCGCACCGGCCTCGGGGAACTGAACCTCCCCGCGGTCCAGCCCGGCTCGTCGATCATGCCCGGGAAGGTGAACCCCGTGATCTGCGAGGCGGTGATGATGGTCGCGACGGAGGTGATCGGGAACGACGCGACGATCACGGTCGCGAACTCCCACTCGAACCTCGACCTGTGCACGATGATGCCCGTAATGGCCCACGACCTCCAGCAGTCCATCGAGATCCTCGCGAACGTCGCCCGGGTGTTCGCGCACAGGTGCATCGACGGGATCACCGCGAACGTCGACGTCCTCCGGAGGAACGCGGAGATGAGCACCGCCATCGTGACCCGCCTGAACCCGATCATCGGGTACGAGAAGGCCGCGGAACTCGCGAAGGAGAGCGCCCGCACCGGCATCCCGATCAAGCAGCTCGTGATCGAGCGGAAGATCCTGAGCCCTCAGGAGGCGGAGAAACTCCTGGACCCGAAAGTCCTCACGGAGCCGAGCAAGGACCTCCTCGGGTCGGGCGGGGGCTGACCCCGAGTCGGGGGGACGGACTGCGCAACGTTCATTCCGTCCGCTCCCGGGTGGGGTCCGCCTCGAGGGCGTCTGGCCCAAGCTGCGTGTGCACTGGGGGTGCTTCACCGCCCCCGCGCGGCGGTCTCCGGGGAGTGGGCGTTCCCGAACTAGGCGTCGCCTAGTACGTCACCATCCACGTGGCCGCGGCGGGCACGTAGAGATAGTACCCGCTCCCTGCGGTCAGGACATCGGAGTCCGAGAGGACCCGCGTGTATCCGGGCGCCGCGGTGGCGCTGAAGCCCACGATCATCGTCGCGCCCGTTGCCGCCTTGACGGAGGCCACGCTCACGCTCGTCTGCGAGCTCGGGAAGCCGACGAGGTTGTAGCCCTGCGCGAGGTTGATCGACGTCGTCACCGGAGGCACGCCTTGGACCGTCAGGGTCCTCGGGGAGCTTCCGGTGATCTCGACCCAGAATCCCATCTTCAGGTCCAGACTCGTGAGCGTGTTCGACGGCTCGCCCCGGTGCCAGGTCTTCCAGGCGCCCGCCGCGGGGTCGAACGTCCACACCGCGCTGTAGAACGGGTCGA
Source organism: Methanobacteriota archaeon (assembly GCA_020029475.1). GTDB lineage: Archaea > Thermoplasmatota > Thermoplasmata > RBG-16-68-12 > RBG-16-68-12 > EA-19. The sequence continues at coordinate 7,096 of JAIBJG010000076.1, forward strand.
GGCTCGCCAGGATCGCCGTGATCGAGCTCCCGATCGGCGTGATCGGAATCGAGACCAGGTTCAGGCCCGGCTGGAGGCCCACGGAGAACGGAATGATGACCGGGCTGCCGATCGTGAAATCGGCGTCGCTTAGGTCCTGCCCGACGTTCCCCCGGCCGTCCCG
>JAIBJG010000135.1 GCA_020029475.1 Methanobacteriota archaeon
GGTGTCCGCGGCCTCGGAGAAGTTCCCGACGTGAAGGTTCAGCGGGCTCCCGCCCTTCGCGAGCGCGCATGGGTTTGGATTCTTCTTGCGGTAGAGGCTGAGGGTCCCGCCCGTCGTTGCGACCACGGTCCAAACGGGGTCGACCTTCCCCGCGACCTTGAACCCGAGGGCGTCGCGGTAGAACCGCATCGCCTTCTCCATGTCGCCCACCTCGAAGACGAGGTGTCCGATGTCCTTGACGATTGGCATCCCGCGGTGATTGGCTCGAAGGGAATAAGGATGCTGCTTACGTGTGCCCCCGCCGCGGGAACACCCGCCGCGTGTGGCCGAGGATCTCCTCCTTCGTCCCGTGGCGGATCACGGTCGCCTCCACCGCGCACTCGGATTCCACGTAACCGCCCTTCCGGATTCCCTCGGATTCCACGGCCCGCCGCAGGGCCTCCGGGTCGCTCCCCTTCACCGTCGCGAGGAACGTCCCGAAGTCCACCTCGAGGGACGCGCCGCCCTTCGAGACCCGCCCCTCGTACCGGTGGCCGTCGCTGATCCCCCGCCGGTCCAGCTCCCCCGTGGGCACGTGGGAGATGTGGCCGTGGACCGCGACGTCCGCCTCCACCCAGTCCCCGGGCCGGACGCGCGCGTACTGCCCGTCGGAGCTGTACGCGACGATGTCGAAGTACGAGTTCCGGTCCTCCTTCGAGTACGCCCACCCGCCACGGTTCATCTGGCGGGCGACTCGGATCCCGACGTGGCCCTCCTCCTCGCAGTCGCACATCACGCTCTCCACGACCTTCCCCTTCACGCGGAACGAGGACTCGAAGGTGAGCTTCTGCGCCGTCGCCACGGCGGGCGGAACGCGGGGGACCCTAAAAGGTTGAGCGGGCGGGAGGGCCAGCCTTATGAGTCGTCCCGCGCATAGGGAACTCGAGGCACATGCCCGGCCTCACGATTTCCGAGAAGATCCTTGCCCGCGCGAGCGGCAAGGAGCGCGTCGCCCCAGGGGACATCGTCGACGGGTCCGTCGACCTCCTGTACATGCACGAGATGCTCGCGATGGCCCTGATGCCGTTCCACGACATCGGCACGATGAAGGTCTGGGACCCGGACAAGATTGTCGTCACCCTGGACCACTGGGTCCCGCCCCCGACCCCGGAGATCGCGGCGATGCACCAAACGATCCGGGACTTCTGCAAGAAACAGGGGATCAAGCGGTTCCACGACGTCGGGGACCACGGGATCATCCACCAGCTCATCGCGGAGCGCGGCTACGCGCATCCATGGGAGCTCGTGATCGGGAGTGACAGCCACACGAACATGGTAGGCGCCGTCGGCGCGTTCGCGGCGGGAATCGGCGCGACGGACACCGCGGCGGTGATGGCGACGGGCCGCCTCTGGCTCCGGGTCCCGGAGACGCTGCGGGTCGACATCCACGGGAAGCTCGGGAAGTGCACGGGCGCGAAGGACGTGATCCTCAAGGTGATCGGGACGACCGGGGACGACGGCGCCCGCTACGCGGCGGTGGAGTTCTCGGGGCCCACGGTGAAGGGCTTCCCGATGGACGAGCGGTTCGTCCTGTGCAACATGACGACGGAGATGGGCGCGAAGGTCGGGATGGTCGCGGCGGACAACAAGACGAAAGAGTACCTCGCACATTCCGGCCGCCCGTTCAAGCCGATCGACTCGGATGACGACGCGGCGTTCGCGAAGACGCACACGTTCGACGTGGACGGGATGGGCCCGCAGGTCGCATGCCCGTCGAACCCCGCGAACCTGAAGGCCGTGGAGGACGTGGCGGGGACAAGGATCGACGTCGCGTTCCTCGGGTCGTGCACGAACGCCCGCATCGAGGACCTCCGGATCGCCGCGAAGCTCCTGAAGGGGGAGAGGGTCGCGCCCGGGGTGCGGTTCCAGATCACCCCCGCCTCGCAGATGATCTACCGCCAGGCCCTGAAGGAGGGCCTCGTGGACATCTTCATGGACGCGGGCGCGACGTTCACGTCCTCGACGTGCGGGCCGTGCTTCGGCGGGCACATGGGGACATTGGCGGGGGACGAAGTGTGCATCTCCTCGACGAATCGAAACTATCCGGGGCGCATGGGGTCGCCAACGGCGCAAGTCTACCTCGCATCCCCTTGGACCGTGACTGCCTCGGCGATCCACGGTGAGATCACGGATCCGCGGAAGGTCTAGTCTAGACTGTCCGGGTAGCCCTTAGGAGCTTTCGGCTGTGGAGGTGAGCTAAGATTGCCTCTGCTTTCACAAGCGCAGTCTCTTCCGTCTCTCCCGCGGCACCAACGCTCGTGTCCATCAGAATCGCGGCGACGTTTCGAGCGACGCTTTGACTCCGGTACAGCTTTCGGACCCGATCGTTCCACTTGCGCACTTCCACCGGTGACATGAGGCGCATCAACCGCTCACCTTCCGATTTCTCGAGGTGGCCATGGCCACCACTACCCAGCATTCGCCCGAGAACACATCTACCTTCCTGCCCAACAGTCTTATTTCCCGAAACCGGGTTGCCCTCCCGATGCAGACCCGTTTCAAGGGTCGGGTGTGGACATTCGGCGACGACATCTCCACGGACCACATCATCGCAGGGAAATACCTCGGGACGACGGACTCGAAGGTGTTCGCGGAGCACGCCTTCGAGGCGGTGGACCAGACGTGGGCGAAGAAGGTGCAGCCCGGGGATCTCATCGTGGCGGGGGACAACTTCGGGTGCGGCTCGAGCCGGGAGCAGGCTCCCGTGGCCCTGAAGACTCTCGGGATCTCCGCGATCCTCGCG
>JAIBJG010000077.1 GCA_020029475.1 Methanobacteriota archaeon
TCTTCGTCCATCTGCATGTCGCAGTCCATGGTGTGGTTCTGCATCCGGTCCATGTCGCAGTCGCCCATCGTCCCTCCGTGCATGTCACCCATCCCGCCGCCCCCCATCATCCCGCCCATGTTTCCCGCGGGGGCCGGGCCGGCCATCATGCTCCCTACCCCCACGGCCCCAACGCCGAGGAGGGAGGCGACTGTTAGGATTCCGAGAACTCCCGTGTGCACCGGTTTCACCTTCGTGCCTGATCGGCGACACTCCTTGGGTTGAAATCGTATTTGAAGGCGACGTGAAACCGCGTGAAACACGTTTCGAAAACCTGAAACCTACGCTGCCGGGGGCCCCTTCCAAGTGAGCCGCACCCGGTTCGTCGCCCCGAACCGCTCCCGGACGACGAGCCCCTTCCGCTCGAGCTTGTCGAGGAGTCGGGTGACCTTCGCCTTCGAGAATCCGCCCTGGGCGACGAGGTCCCTCTGGGGGGCGACCCCGCCGGCCTCCCGAATCCGCAGGTACAGGAGGCGCTCGTCCTCCCCCAGGGCCTTCACGATCGCCGCTTCCCGGAACCGGTCGAGCCGCGCAAGGTCCTCCGGGGACTCTTGGACGGCAGGCACCGCGCCGGCCGCCCAGGACGGGACCGGGGACATCGCGAGAACGGTAGGGGGGTTCGGGGCCGGGAGGGTCCGGAACAGGAAGGTAAGCGCGACCACGGCGACGAGGCCGGCGGCGATGAAGACCCCCACGTCCCACGGACCCCAGCCCCCGCCCGACCCCCCCATCATCCCGTCCATCATCGAGCGGGACATGAGCATCATCCCTCCGACGGACAGGGCGACGAGGATTGCGAGGGCGGCGACGAGGCCCAGGACGATTGCGATGGGGGAGATCTCTCCGTCCACGGCCGTCCATCCGCTCTGCTTGGACTTAACCCCTTCGCCCATACCCTGTCCGGGGCCCTTCGGCGTCGGGATTCCACCGCGCGAAGGCCTAGCGGAACATCCCTGACGAGGTGTCCGCGATCGCGGGCTGGGCCTCCGCCCTCAGCTTCTGGAGGTGGGCCTCGAGGACCTTCGCCTCCACTTTGAGCGGCTCCAGGTTCAGCTGGATCTCCGGGAGGAGGGCGTCCAGCGTCTCGAGCAGCTTCGCCGCCGCATGGGCGTCCGGGATCGCGACCCGGGCCTCCGCGAGGAGCGTGATCACGTCGTAGAACTGCCATCGCCCCTCGTTCAGGAGGACGCCAGATACGCCGGAGATGATCCCGGTCTCGAGTTGCCGGATCTTCGCGTCGTCGAGGGTCTTCCGCGCGGAGTCCGTGCTCCCCACCCCCCAGACCGCGACGTCCTTCGGGCTCTCGTCGAGCGGGAGGGGCAGGCCCTCCAGGCACACGATCTGGCGGCACCGGTGCGTCGTTGCCCAATGGAGGAGGGCGATCGCGAGGCCCCGATGGACCCGCGGCGGGAGCGGGACCTCCGCGATGAAGATCGAGAGCTTCGTCTTGGGGTCCGCGTAGATCCGGACCGGGAACTTCGGCCGGTACGCGTACACCATCGAGATGGGCGGGAAGTCCTCGGAGTCCAGGGCGCACACCTGGTCCACGGGGAGGTTCGTGAGCATGTACGTCGCCGCGATCGTGCTCACGAGGCCGACGCTCGGGATCGCCTCGATCACCGTGCCCCCCGCGAGGTCGACCTCCTTGAACGTCCGGAACGCGATGTCCGACAACCCTCGCACCCCCGCCTCCGAAGGACGGGGTCGTATAAGAATGGGAGCAAGGAGGGAAAGGCGCGGGGCCATGGGCCCCGCTTCGGCGGCCCTACGCGATCCAGTTCAGGACCTTCTTCACTCGCGGGTGGCGTTCCGCGAACCTCAGGTTGTGCAGGATCGCATCCCCGCCGAGGAACATGCCGGGCCGCAGGAAGAACAGCATCACGAAGATCGCCATGTAGAACGTCCGCGTGTCGAAGATCGGGTTCGCGGAGGCCGTATCCTGGATTGGCCACATCGCGACCGTGAACAGGGTCATCTGCAGGAACCCCGCGATCGACCCCAGCCGAGACAGGGTCCCGAACAAGAGAGCGAGACCGATCGCGAGCTCCCCACCGACGACGAGGTACTCCACGGTCCAGTTCCCGGACAGGCTGTTGAAGAAACCCGCCAGGGGGCTGCCCGCGACGGACGCCCCGCTGAGGAATCCCTTCGTCGCCATCTGCCCGGACATCTCCGTCAGGATCTTCTGATACCCGCTCCAGAGGAACGTGAAGCCGAGGGCGATCCGGCCCAGGAAGATCGACCACGCCTTGCCCGATTTCCACTGGTTTCCAAAGACATTCTCGACGAGTCTATTTCGTATCGTTGCCATGGGATACGCGTCCACCGATTCCACCTCGGCATCCGATTCCGCCCGCCCGCCAAGGAGGAACCGGTGATAGAGTACATGGAAGTATATAGTCAATATACAATAGCGCGGCAAGTCCCTATTGGTACATACTACGACGATGGAACACGAGGCGGCGATGGCGATGGAGTCACGAAAGATCCAGAAGGTTGGGGCGGCGACACTGACGATCTCCCTCCCGAAGGAGTGGGCCGGACGGCGGAACCTCAAGAAAGGTGACCAGGTGTTCCTCGTCGAGGATGGGGAGGCGCTGAAAGTCCTCCCGGGTCCCGCGGCGGAGGAGCGGCATCGAGCGGCGACGGAGTTCATCGTGGACGCGGACCTCTGCGACGAACCGGGGATGCTCGAACGCGTGATCGTCGGGAACTACGTTCTCGGAAGAGAGAAGATCATCATTCGCTCCTCCCTCCGGCTTGCCAGCGGGCACCTGGACGAGGTCCGGGGGGCGGCCCGGCGACTCATGGGAATCGGGATCATCGAAGAGGGACCCGCGAAGGTCGTCCTCCAGTGCTCGATCGATCCCTCGAACTACCCGCTCGAGTCCTTGATCAAGCGCCTCTACAACCTCGGATCGACGATGCTTTCCGAGTCCCTCGAGGCGCTGGGGACACGGAAGATCGCGCTTGCGGACGACGCAATCAAGCGGGAGGACGACGCCGACATGATGTACTGGCTGCTCCTCCGGCTCATCCTCTCCGCCCAGCTCGACGAGGGCCTCGTGGAGACGCTCGGGCTGAGATCCCGCATCGAGCTCGCGGGATACCGGGTGATCGTGCGGGACCTGGAGACGATCGCGGACCACTGCGAGGACATCGCGCGGAACGTGAAGGAGATCCTGTCCGCGGATCTGAAAACCCCCGACAACGTCGTGAGGGCCCTGCAGGGGTTCGGGGAATCCGTGTCCGAACTGTACGGCAAGGCCCTCGGCGCCCTCCTGTCGCGTGACCTGAAGCAGGCGAACGAGGCCCTTCGGCTCGCGGAGACGGTCCCGAAGCGGGAATCCGACCTCATCCGGCTCGTGCAAAAGGAGACGAAGGACGTGAAGCTGATCATCCCGCTTCGCGGGATCTTCGGCGCGATCGCCCAGATCGGGGAGTATGCCCAGGGCGTCGCCGTGATCGCGTATAACCGCTATCTCGAGAAGCCCACGAACCTGTGCCGGCCCGCCGCGTCTTCGACCTAGCGCCGATGCGGATCAGATTCGGCGCCTCTGCCGCACGGGCAGTTGGACCTCGACGTAGAGGATTCCGGGCGGGAGCTCCGAGAGGTCCCTCGAGTAGATCTCCCTCATTGGCCCCGTGGGTGCGCACTCGTTTGCTTCGACCCACGTCCATAGGGAGTTGATGGCCTCCCCGTACTTGCTCGGGGGTCCCTCGTAGATGAGGCTGGCGACGTCGCCGGCCGGGAGCTCCCGGGATCGCAGCTCGTTGTCTTCCTGGAAGCCCTGGGACATGGGGACCGCCGCCTCGGCGGACCGTCGCTCCCCGCCGTCCCCCGGGGGTCCGGACGGGTGGATCGCGATCATCGGGCCCGCGACGTGCAAGCGTCGCTCGCGGAGCGAGCGGAGGAGCCTCTGGAAGGCGAAGCCGATCTCGTCGAACGGTCCTCGGTGCTCCACGTACGCGATCCGGCATCCGGCCATCTTCTTCATCGCGACGCCCGTCGTCAGCAGGGCTTTGCCGTTCAGTTTCCCGATGCCCATGGAGATCAACCCGCGAGCCAGCCGCCGTCCACGTAGAATGTCCCGCCCGTGCAATACTCCGCCTCGTCCGAGGCGAGGTACACGGCGAGCCCGCCGACGTCTTCCGGCCGCCCGATGCGCCCCCTCGGGATCCGGGTGAGGACGATCCGCATCACCTCCGGGTCCGCCGTGAGGTCTTTCGTCATGTCCGATTCGATCAAGCCGGGGGCGATCGCGTTCACATTGATCCGGTCGTGCCCGAGCTCCAGCGCCATCACCTCCGTCATCGCGATCACGCCGCCCTTCGACGCCGCATAGTGCGCGAGGTTCGGGTACCCGATCCCGACCTGACCCGAGGCGATCGACGCGATGTTGATGATCCGGCCGCCGGTCCCCTGGCGGACCATCCGCCTGGCGACGGCCTGGGCGACGAGGAACTGCCCCTTCAGGTTCACGTCGAGGACACGGTCCCAATCCTCCTCCCGGAGCTGGAGGAAGGGCCCGAACGTGAGGATCCCTGCGTTGTTCACCAGGATGTCGATCCGACCCAGCTGACGGACGACGGCCTCCACCATCAGGTCGACCTGGAAGTGGTCGGAGACGTCCGCGTGGACGGTGATCGCCCGGCGACCAAATCCTCGGGCCTCCTGAGCGACCTCCCCTGCGAGGACGCCGTCCCCGATGAAATTCACCGCGACGTCCGCCCCCGCCTTCGCCAGGGCGAGTACGATCCCCCTACCGATGCCGCGGCCCCCGCCTGTGACAAGGGCCACCTTCCCGCCGAGGTCGAACATGGCGATCACCGTCTCCGACGCTGAGGAGGGGCGACGCGTACCGTTCAGGGTTCAGACTGTACAGTACATATTGCACGGTACGGCGGCGGGAGGTTCATCCCTTGTACGTGAGGACCCGGCCCCAAAGGCTCTTCGTCCCCCAGATCCCCCGCCGTAGGGTCTCGAGGTGGACGATCTGGCTGTGGTCCACGAACAGGTTCACCTCGGGCCCGTAGTTCTTCACGTACCACGCGAACACCTCGGGTTCCGCGGCCTCGAACATCACCTTCTCGATCCCGAGGGCGTTCACGATCTTCGAGACGACGTCCGTCCTCCAGACCTTCACGTTCTCCGTGATCCCCTCGGATTCGATCATAATCAGGTACGCGCCCGCCTCCAGGAACCGCTTCGCCTGGGCGATTGCGAGCTCGGGGTCCCGGGTCCCCTCGGCCGCCAGCTCGTCGGGGGACGTCGCCCCGCCCGCCCCGAACTGGATGCCGACCTCCGGCTTCGCCTTCAGTCCCGCCTTCTGGACCTTCTTCACGAGGGCGAGCCAGTCGTCCGTCGGGATCGTGATGAAGCCGCTGGAGATCTCGACGATGTCGAACCCGACGTCCGCGCATTCCCGGATGTACTTGTCCACGACCTCCGGGCCCTGGGTGAGGACGTACTCGATCCAGCCGCCCGTGGAGACGAGGACGTCGTAGCGGTGGGCGAGGTCGATCAGTTCGATCAGGGCCTTCTTCGGGAGGAGGGAGAACGACCCCGCCGCGAACTTCAGGGAGTCCACGGAGTCCCCCATCGTCTCGAGGACGTCCTCGAGGTACCGCTTCCCCATCGGCGTGTAGTACGGCCCGCGGATCTCCGTGAGGCCCCGGGTCCTCGGCTTCGACTGCCGCTCGTTCCTGCGGACGAACTTGAACGCGCGCTCCTGCTCCGTCTTCTCCTTCATCGCTTCGACCTCCCTCTCTTACCCGCTACGCTCGCGAGGAGCTTCACGAGATCCGCGACCGTTCGTTCCTCGAGGTGCCGGACCGCGGCCACGATCTCCTTCCTCACCGTGGCCCCGGCATAAGGCGCGCTGAGGGTATCGAACTTGCGGATGACTGCCTCCCAGGACATCGGCCGGGTGTGGAACCCCTCGTAGTCCCGCTTCACCTTTTCCACGACCCTCCCGCCCCGGAGATAGACGACGATCCGGCAGGGCATCTCCTGTGGGAACCGCCGGCTGTATTCGTCCTTGGAGCGGACGATCACCTTCCGAAGGAGCCCCTGGACGTCCTCCCTCACAATCCGGTCCGGGCGGTACTGGGCCGGCATCACGGTCCCGTCCAGGAGAGCGACGGACACGATGTAGGGGAGGCTGTGGTCCGCCTCCTCCTTCGTCCGGACGTCCGTCTTCGCGCCCTCCTCCCCGCCACCGATGATGTGAAACGCGACGTTGAACGTCTCGATGTCGATCTGCTCGATCTCGTCGGGCCGGAATCCGGGCTCCCGCTGGAGCTCGAGGATCCCCTCCACCGCGGACTGGGAGTGCACCTCCGCGTTGAACTTCTTCAGGATCGTGCGGGTCACCCTCTCGAGGTCTTCGTGGGCCCAGTCGATCTGGAATTTCCCGGCGATCGAATCCATGAAGCCCTTGTTCCCCTCGAACACCTCCTCGGGCCCCGTGATCCCCCGCATCGCGAGGAACGCGGCGTGCGTGCCGCCGAACCCCGTGTTCGGGTACGCGAGCCCCTTCCAGTGGGAGAGGCGTCCGGTCCGGGTCACCCGGAGCGCGTTAAGCGCGGTCCCCGCGATCGCGATCGCGTTCGCGGTCTTCGCGGCGTCGAGGCCCAGGGCCTTCGAGACCCCCGCCGCGACCGCGTACGAGCCCTGGGTCGTGTGGTCGAACCCCTTCTGTCGGACGGGCGCCTCGTCGCTGAGTCGACACTGGACCTGGTACGCGACGGCGAGGGCGATGAGGAGGTCGGACCCCTTCCGCTTCGCGTACTCCGCGCCCGCCAACACCGCCCCGAGGTTGTCGCTTGGGTGGCACGTCTCCCCTTTCGCGAGGTAGCTGTCGTTGAAGTCGAGGTACCGGACGAGGGCGCCGTTGTAGAACGCGGCGCGGTCCGGGGCCGTGCGTCCCCCGGCGATCAGGGTCGTCCGCGGAGCCCCGCCCAAGTCTCCGAGGTGCTCCCGCAGCATCCGGATCGGCTCGCCGTCCAGGGCCCCGATCGCGCAGCCGAGGGAATCGAGGACGCGGACCTTCAGCTCCCGCACCGCGGCCTCGGAGAGGTCGTCGAACGAGCTCTTGACGACGAACTCCGCGAGCTCATGCACGATCGCCATGGGAA
>JAIBJG010000023.1 GCA_020029475.1 Methanobacteriota archaeon
GCCGCCATCCGGGCTGCGATGAACGGCGGCACCCGCTTCGACAGCAGCCCCCCGCAGATCCCCGCCAACGAATCCCCCGTCCCGCCCTTCGTCATTCCGACGTTGTGGACCTTGTTCTTCCGGTGGGACGTCCCGTCCGTGATCACGTCCGGCGCGCCTTTCAGGAGGACCGTGAACCCGACTTTCCTCGCGAACCCCTTCACCGCCTCGACCTTCTCGGGGAGGGCCGCGGGCAGCGTCGTCCCCGAGAGCACCTCGAACTCCTTGTGGTGGGGGGTCACGATCCCCCGCTTCCCCGCGAGGCACGTGAGGTCCTCCCCCGCGGCCGTGAGCGCGTCCGCGTCCAGGACCATCGGGAGGTTCAGGGAGCGCACGAGGAGCCGGATCGCCTCCTTCGTCGCGTCCGAGGCCCCGAGCCCGGGTCCGATTACCGCCGCATCCATCCCGGAGGCGACCTCGAGGATCGGGCCCACGTCCGCCTTCAGGAACCGTGCGCCCGGGAGCGGGTGGACGATCAGGTTCGGCGAGTACGCCGCGACGGGCTCGAACGCGATCGACGGGGTCGCGATGTGGACGACATCGACGCCGATCCGGTACGCGGCGAGGCCCACGAACGCGGGCGCCCCTGTGAACGGCCCGCCCCCGACGACGAGGAGACGCCCGTTCTGTCCCTTGTGGGAGTCCGGCCGCGGGACCGGATAGTACAGGAACTCCCCGGGGCCCACGAGCTCGATCACGTCCTTCGGGAAGCCGATGTCGACGACCCGCACCTTCCCTGCGGTCGCCTCCGTCATCCCCTCCTTCACGTCGATCAGCGCGGCGGTGACGGTCGCCCGCACCGTCGGGGTCGCCTGGAACCCGCTCGGGACGTCCACGCTGAGGATCGGCTTCCCGCTCGCGTTCATCTCCCGGATCAGGGTCGCGTACGGCTCCCGGATCTCCCCGTGGACGCCGATCCCGAGGAGCGCGTCGACGATCAGGTCCGCCTCCCGGAACAGCCGCTCGCTGTGGGCGGGGCCCTCCACGACCTCGACGCCGGGCCCGAGGCGCTCGAAGTTCGCGCGCGCCTCCCGCGTCGCGAGGTCCTTCGCGGGCTTCGCGAGGAGGACCGTGACGCGGGCCTCGTCCTTCAGGTATCGCGCCGCGACGAGCCCGTCCCCCCCGTTGTTCCCGGTGCCGCACACGACGACGACGCGCTTCCCCTGGATCGGGAACTCCGAGCGCGCGACCTCCGCGACGCCGCGGCCCGCGGCCTCCATGAGGTCGAGGATCGAGACGCCGAAGTACTCCGCGTTCCGGTCCATCACCCGCTGCTCCGCGGCGGTGAGCACGCGTCCGCATCCGACCCCCGCCTTTCAACGTTTTGGCGGCGGCGAGTTGATATCGCGGGAGCGCGTGCCGACCTCCCGTGGCCGAGGCGGAGAAACCCCCGCTCTCGCGGTACGTCCTCGCCTCGTTCGCCCTCGTCCCCCTGAGCCTGGCGGTCGCCTGGATCTCTCCCGGACCGCTCGTCGTCTTCGGGGTCGCCGCGGTCGCGATCATCCCCCTCGCCTACACGATGGGGGTCGCGACGGAGGAACTCGGGAAGCGTGCGGGGCCCGGCGTCGGGGGGCTCCTGAACGCGACGTTCGGGAACGCGACGGAGCTGATCATCGCGCTGATCGCCCTCTCGAACGGACTCATCGAGATCGTGAAGGCTTCGATCACGGGGTCGATCATCGGGAACATCCTCCTGGTCCTCGGGATGAGCTTCTTCGTGGGCGGCGTGCGGCACCGGAAGCAGACGTTCAGCCGGACCGCTGCGGGCCTCCAGGTGACGATGATGGCCCTCGCGGTGATCGGGCTCGTGATGCCGGAGCTCTACGCCCTGTCCGTGTCGGGAGGCCCCGGGGCCCCCGCACCGCCGCAGCTGGAGCAGATGAGCCTCTGGATCTCCGCCCTGCTGATCACCGTGTACTTCGCGGGGCTCCTGTTCTCCCTCCACACCCACAAGGACGTGTTCAACCCGGTGACCCCGGAGGGGGACCCGCCGCGATGGGGGACGAAGTTCGCACTCCTCGTCCTCCTCGGGGCCACGGCCGTCGTCGCGCTCGAGGCGGAGGTGCTGGTGGGCGCCCTGCACGCCGCGGTCCAGCAGACCGGGTTGAACGAGCTGTTCGTCGGGGTCGTCGTCGTCGCGATCATCGGCAACGCCGCGGAGCACGGCGCCGCGATCCTTCTCGCGTGGAAGAACAAGATGGACATCAGCGTCGGGATCTGCACGAGTTCGAGCACGCAGATCGCGCTGTTCGTGGCGCCGATCCTCGTCCTCGCCTCCGTGTTCATCGGGTCGAAGATGATGACCCTGAATTTCGAGCCCTTCGAGCTCGTGTCGATCGCCCTCTCCGTCTCGATCGTCTCGATGATCGCGTCCGACGGGGAGAGCAACTGGTACGAGGGGGTCCTCCTGATGATGGTGTACGCGATCGTCGCGGTGGGCTTCTTCTTCCATCCGCCGACCGTTCCGTGAGGCGGACCCGTGGCGGCGCGGACGTGGCGGTACGGGCTCACGACGAACATCGTCGTCTTCGGGGTCGTCAGCCTCCTCACGGACTTCAGCAGCGAGATGATCGTCCCGATCCTCCCGTTCTACCTGATCGCGTCCCTCGGTGCGGACGCGCTGATCGTCGGGTTCATCGAGGGGACCGCGGACGCCGTCGTCGCGTTCATGAAGGTCGTCTCCGGCCGGTGGTCCGACGTGCGGGGGAGCCGGAAGCGGTTCGTCGAGGTGGGCTACGGCCTTTCGACCGTGATGAAGCTCCTCTTCCCCTTCGCACTATCCTGGCCCCAGTTCTTCGGGTTGCGGATGGTCGAGCGCCTCGGAAAGGGGGTGCGGGACGCCCCGCGGGATGCGCTCCTCACGGAGTCCACGCCGCTGGAGACGCGGGGGAAGGCGTTCGGCTTCCACCGGAGCATGGACACCGCGGGCGCGATCATCGGCCCGATCGTGACCCTCGTCCTGCTCGCGTGGCTCCTCCCTCTGTCGACGGAGGTGTCCACGTACCAGATGATCATCCTGATCGCAGCGCTCCCCGCCGCGGTCTCCCTCGTGTGCATCGCGTTCATCCGGGAGCCCGCGAGGGCCGCGGTCTCCGGGTCCCACTTCCGGGCGAGCCTCCGGGCCGTGCCGAGATCCCTCGTCCTGTTCATCGGGATCGCGACCGTGTTCTCCTTCGCGGACTTCCCCGTCGCGTTCCTCCTCTTGCGGGTGACGGACGTCGTGGTGTCGGATATCGGGCAGGCCTCCGTGATCGCGATCCTCCTCTACGTTCTGTTCAATATCGTGTACGCAATCCACGCGTTCCCCGCGGGGGTCCTGTCCGACCGGGTCGGGCGGAAGCCGGTGATCCTCGTCGGCTACGTGGCGTTCATGGTGATGGGCATCCTCCTGGCGGCGACCCCGCACCTCCTCACCCTGGTCCTCGGGTTCATCCTGTACGGGCTCAGCTATGGCATGGCGGAGGGCACGCAACGGGCCCTCGTCGCGGACCTCGCGCCCCCGGAGGCGAAGGCGACCGTCCTCGGGGCGTACCATACGTGCGTGGGGAGCGTGAAGCTCGCGTCCGGGATCGTCGCGGGGCTCCTCTGGGTCGTCTTCCTGCCCGCCGCGACGTTCTGGTTCGGGGCGGCGACGGCCGCGGTCGCCGCCGGGCTCCTGATCCTGTGGAAGGCGCCCGCTACGCCCTCAGCCTCCGGCCCAGCGCCGCTTCCACCCGCCTGACCTTCGCCTCGAGCTGCCCCCTCGCGCCCTTCCGGTCGTCGATCTTGATGATCGTGGAGACCCTCGCGCAATCCCTAGCAACGGCCTTGTGGCACTTCGCGATGAGGGCGAGGACGTCGTCGAAGGGCCCCTCGACGACGGTGCCCATCGGGTTCAGCCGGTAGTCGAGCCCGCTCCGGTCCACGATGTCGAGGCACCGCGCGACGTACCTCGAGACGCTCGTCCCCTTCCCGATCGGCGTGATGCTGAACTCCGCGAGCATGCCCGCGGGAGGGCCCGACGGCCTCATTAGCGTTCGCGCGCTCCCCGGTCCCGTGGCGGTGAATCCCTCCGGGCCCGCGGCGGCGTACGACCGCGTGCGGTCGTCCCCTCGGGAGGTGCGGGAGTTCTGGCTCCCCGCCGCAGGACTCGAGACCGGGCTGGAGCCCGGGACCCGCATCCTCGACGTCGGGTGCGGCACGGGACGACTCTCCGTCCCGCTCGCGGCGCGATGCAGCGTCGTGGGCCTCGACCGCTCCCGGGAGATGCTCGAGGGGGCGCGGGGGAAGGGGAGCCCCGCCGCGTTCGTCCTCGGAGACGCGGGACGCTTCCCGTTCCGGGACCGGACTTTCGACGTCGCCCTCGCCGTGATGGTCCTCCATCTCCTCCCGGACTTCCGGGCCGGCGTCCGGGAGATCGCCCGCTGCGCCGTCCGGGTCGTGATCGCGACGATCGACATGGAGGCGAGGACGAAGCACGCGATCGACGAGGCGTTCCCGTCGTTCCACGGGATCGACGAGGCCCGCTTCCCCCGGATCCCCGCCCTGATCGACGCGTGCCGCGACGCGGGCTGGACCCGCGTGGAGGTCCGTCCCGCCCACCGGCGGGTCGAGTCGTCGACCCCAGAGTTCCTGGACCGCGTGCGCTCGAGGTACGTCTCGACCCTCGCGCTCCTCCCCCCCGGGGAGTTCGAGCGCGGGCTCGCGTGGCTCGAGGGGGAGCTCCCGCGGCGGGGGGAGCGGTACGCGTACGACCACACGGTCACGTTCGTAGCCGCTTCAAGGTGAACTCGATCGTCGGCGCGCATCGCCCGCAGAACGACCGCGTCTTGCGGTCCACGGCGTCCGCGGAGTCCGAGAAGGACATCACGCATCCGCGGTTCGGGCAGTTGTCCGCACCCAGCGTGTGCCCGATCTCGTGGATCGCCTCCTTCGCGACCCGATCCCGGAAGCGCGCGGGGTCCGACGTCCCGAGGCGGCAGATCGAGATCACCGCGGGCGTCCCCTGGATCCGCGCGAGGCCGAAGATGAAGCGGTACATCCCCGTGTAGAGGTCCACGGCGGTGACCCCGAGGATCCGGTCCCCGGCCCCGGTGGCGAGGGCGTCGAGGAGGGGCTCCGCGCGGTGCTGGCCGCGCCCATCATCCCGGGACTCCGGGCCGAGGGGGAGCGGCTCCAGGACCGTGGCGGTCCCGAGGTCCCGCAGGTCTTCGGCGAGGTCCTCGAGGACCTCCCGTGGCACCTCGCCGAGGGGGCGGAGGGAGATCCTCACCCCTTCACGACCCCGAGGGGCACCATCCGGGCGACGATCTTCGTGAGCCCCGCCCCCTCCGCGATCCGGACGACGTGCTCGACGTCCTTGTACGCTCCCGGGGCCTCCTCGACGATCCCCGCCTTCGAGGCCGCGTGGAGGTAGATCCCCTTCGCGTTCAGGGCCTTCACGACCTCGCTCGCGCTGTACATCCGGGTCGCGGCGGCCCGGCTCATCTGCCGGCCCGCCCCGTGGCACGAGGATCCGAACGACCGCTCCATGGCGGTCGGGAGGCCGACGAGGACAAAGGAGCACGTCCCCATGTCCCCGGGGATCAGGACGGGCTGGCCCACCGCCGAGTACGCGGCGGGCGTCTCCGGATGCCCCGGGGGGAACGCGCGGGTCGCGCCCTTTCGATGGACCGCGACCTTGCGTCGCCTGCCGTCCACCTGATGATCCTCGATCTTCACGATGTTGTGGCACACGTCGTACACGATCCGCATCCCGAGTTCCTCCGGGGAGCGATGAAGGACGCTCTTGAACGCCTTTCGGGTCCCGTGGGTGATGAGCTGGCGGTTGTTCCACGCGAAGTTCGCGCCGCAGGACATCGCCTTCCAGTAGTCCTCGCCCTCCGGGGAATGGATTGGCGAGCACGCGAGCTGGCGGTCCGGGAGCTCGATGCCATACTTCTTGATCGCCCTCTCCGAGATTGCGATGTAGTCCGTCGCGATCTGGTGGCCGAACCCCCGCGAGCCCGTGTGGATCATCACGCACACTTGACCGAGAAGGTTGATGCCGAGGGCCTTCGCGGCGGTCTCGTCGTAGATCTTGTCCACTTTCTGGATTTCAACGAAGTGATTCCCCGCGCCCAAGCTGCCGACCTGGTTCTTTCCGCGGGCGATTGCCCGCTCACTCACCTTCGAGAAGTCCGCGTCCTTGAGGCACCCGTTCGCCTCAATGTGCTCGATGTCTTCAGGCCACGCGTACCCCTTGTCGACCGCCCACGGGACCCCGCGCTCCGTAAGGGTCTTGAGGTCGCCAGGCGAGACCTTCAGGATGCCGTCCTCGCCGACTCCGCTCGGTACGTTCGCAAAGCACACGTCCACGAGCTCCTTGAGTTTGGGGCGAACCTCCTTCTCCATGATGTCTGTACGGATTAGGCGGACTCCGCAGTTTGAGACGACGAAGCCCTCGGCGATGAAATTGTGGTGCTCGTCCGCGACCGTGAAATCGTATACCTCGTCGATGGGGACCTCTTCGATCGAAGAGATGCGATCCCAAACGATTCCCGAGGTACCGGCGACCTTCCGGAGTCGCTGAAGGAATTTCGGGAACGTCGGGAATGGAGGCCATGCGCGGGGACGCCCGCGGCGCCCTTCCAACCGCTTCACAAGGAAAGATGCAGGCACGTAGAGTCCCACGAGTTCCTCGAGCACCTCATCACGGGAGAGCCCTTTCTCCTTCATTTGGACAGCAATCTTTGCGGATTCGACCTTGAGTCGGCGGACCATTTCCTTCAAGGTCAGGTAGTATGCCGCCGCGTTCCCTAGGAACCGCTTTCGTGCATTGTACTCGAAATTGACCATGCGGAAGAAGCGAATCAGGTTCTCGCTGTCGGCCGCGATCACGACCCGAAACCGGTGGGTCAGCTCCGCCGTGCCGGGGATGGGGATCCGATCCTCGAGGACGTCGTGGACCCGGAGTCCGAATTCCTCGAGCAAGTGGCGGATTTGGTTTGCGAACGTTCGTCCGGAGCCTGCGAAACCTTCCCTCTTGCACAGGGAGAAGACCGGACTGTTCAGGTTGTACCCATGTCCCGTAACCTGCGTCGGGGCATTCATCTCCGCCCCGAACAACGTTGCGAGGAACAGTCGCTTCTGCCACAGGGGAACCCGGAACAGCCACTGGGGCAGAACGAAATCCTGCTTCGCTTTGTTACCGACGGGCAATCCCAGGGCGTGTAGAAGCGCTGCGAACGCGGCCGAGGAGATGCGAAGGGAAGATTCGACGTAGTCAAATTCGTATGTCCCTGCGCCCCTCGTGATTCGATGGTGCCGGGTTCGTGTATACGTGCCCGTGACGCCGAATCCGAGCCGGATGACGTCCTTCCGGACATCCTCGAGATCTTCCGCTTCGCCATACAGGGAGATGCCGCCGCCGTTCGGCTTCAACCTCGCGTGTCCATCGCCGAGGGCAAGACCCATGATCTTCAGAACGTACGGGAACCGCTCGTCACGGGGTGTCAGTCCAAGGAGGTGCCTCTTCCTAAGCCAAGGTTTCACCTGGGCCTGCTGGTTGGGAGTCAACGGTCGCAAGATGTCCTCCTCGGACGCCAGCACGTCGTCGGGGGGTTCTCGGAAGTCTACGCCCCGAAACGGGTAAATCGCCACGGGTCGCGCCCCGACTTCCTTGAGCGGCACCATGCCGTCGGGCGTCAGGAACGGATGGTCCGCCGTGGCCGTGAGCTCGACACCTGTGGAGGTCCGCACGCGATATGCGACGCGTGCGCGGAATCGCATGTACGCCACAATGTCCGTCGACTTCGTTCGATGGACAGGATTTACGCTCGTGAGCCTCGTCTTTCGCCAATCGTGGACGAAGCGCGAGATGGGCATGCGGTACCCATGAGCAGAGAGGATTTCCGAATCGCCGGACAGGCAGTTGATGTCGTACCCGCAAGATCCGGGGGACAGCACGCCCTCGTCGTGGTCGAACGCCGCGACCCCGCCGATCGGCATCCCGTAGCCCCAGTGGATGTCCGGCATCGCCATGGACTTCCCGACGATCCCCGGCATCGTCGCGACGTTCGCGACCTGCTCCGGGGCGAAGTCCTTCTTGACCTGCTCCATCATCTTCGCGTCCGCGAAGATCAAGCCGTCCGTCCGCATCGCGGGCTTGTACGACTTCGGAATGAGAAACCGGAAGTCGTCGAGCTTCTCGATGGGCCCCTTCCACTCTTCCGCCATGGTGAACCGGGCTACGATGAGGGCGGCGGATAAAGCGTTTTCGGGGACCCGCCGTCGGACCAAACCGGAGGTCGGCTCAGGGGCCGTTCCCGACGACGACGTTGAACGTCGCCGCGACGTCGGGCCCCGACGTCCGGGAGACCCGAGCATCGATTTTCCAGACCCCGGGCTGCGACAGGTTCGGGCATTGGGGGATGAAGAAGTGGTTCCCCGGCGGGTGGGGGCCTTCCAGGGGGACGAGGGACGGCGCGAGGGTGCTGTTCAGGAGCGTGAACCGGAGGGTCCCGTTCGTCGCCCCGGTGTACGCCGTTCCGTCCACGGCGTTGTACAGGAGGACCTCGAATGTGTACACGCCGGGGACGGAGGGGAACGGGACCACCTGGAAAACGAACCGGACGCCGTCCGAGGTCGAGACGAGCCGGAGGGCCGCGCCCCCGGGCTCGGGGGATGCGGCTGGCGGGATCGCGGTGAGGACCGCAGCGAGGGCGAGGACGATGGCCCCGAGCATCGCCTCGTAGCGGACGTTCCGCGCGAGGACGGAGACGCTCTTGTGAAGCCTCGCAGGGTCCTGCGTGGCGGGGAGAGCGCGGTACCGGTTCCACGCGCCGAACGCGACCATCGGAGCGAAGAGGGAGACCTTCGCGAGGACGATCCATCCGTACGCGGTCCCGAGGAGGGCCTCCCAGCTCCCGATGAGGATCAGGCTCAGGACGAAGCCCGCGCCCACGACGAGGGCGACCGCGTATCCCGCGAGGCCCGAGAACCC
This sequence comes from Methanobacteriota archaeon, assembly GCA_020029475.1. GTDB lineage: Archaea > Thermoplasmatota > Thermoplasmata > RBG-16-68-12 > RBG-16-68-12 > EA-19. The sequence continues at coordinate 9,002 of JAIBJG010000023.1, forward strand.
GTTCAGGACGTCCCGCGCGACGCGGGCGAGCTCCGCCTCGCGAAGCCACGTGCGGATGCGGAGGAGGGCGAGGAGCCCGCCGACCCAGACCGCGACGCCGACGAGGTGGATCGCGTCCGCGATTGGGCCGGCAAGGCCCCATGAGGACGCCGCCGCGTGCGTCCCCGCGGCGCCCGCGACGATGGCCGCGACCCCCAGCCCGGTGGCGACGAGGAGTTCGACGGGCCGGACTCCGGAGAGCGCGGACGCGGATCGTCGGGAGGCGACCCACAGCGTGACGAGGAGGGCGAGGCCCATGGCGAGGCGGGCGGCGGTCGCCGCGAGGAACGGGGAGCTGACGAGGCCCGCCGCGTCTGCGGGAGGCAGCAGGACGAGCGCGTTCACCCAAATGGAGGCCGCGCCGACGACGAGGAAGAAGGAGCCCGCCCACCCCCACTGGAGGAGCGCGCGGTACCCCCACGCGAAGGAGGGACGGGACTCCGCGCCCGAGGCCTCCCCCGCGGGGAGCCACAGGAACCCCGCCACGAGCACGGCGCCGAGCGCCATCGCGAGGCCCACGAAAGAGAGGAATCGCCCGGCGATCTCGACGAGGGAGATCGGACGCGCGCTCGAGGACCGCCCTGGGAGCGATCCCGGGAGGGAGCCGTCCGGGTTCTGGACCGCGAACGCGAAGGAGCCCGCGGTGAAGTGCCCGTCGACGGCGGACACTCCCGACCACGCGACGGTATACACGCTGGGGCCGATCGCGCGGAGCGCGACGGAGAACGTGCGGGGGTCGGACACGGAGAGGTTCGTCGTCCCCGCGTCCACTCGAGTCCCGTTCACGTCCGTGACGCGGATCGACGGCGTCCCCGCCTGGACCGCCTCGGAGAGGGTGATCGTCACCCGGGTGGGGGTCTCCGGGAGGATCACACCCTCGTACGGGTCCGATCCCGCGTACTCCGCGTGGGCCTGCCCCGCGGGGGCGATTGCGGTCAGGGAGACCGCGAAGAGGCCGATGAAGACGAGGGCTCGGAGTCTCATGAACCGCGCCGAGCCCTCCGGCCCGCGAGGAGGCCGACCGCGATTCCCACGACCCCGAGGAGGACGCCCCCGATCCCGATCACGAGGGCGGTGCCGACCTGGCCTCGGAGGGCCGCGTTCTCCCCGGAGAGGGTCGTGATCCGGTCCTGGAGTTCCGAGGGGGTCGGGTCCGGGATCGGGAACTCGACGTCGGAGCGGGGGCCGACGGGTTCCAGGTCCACGGTGACGTCCACGGCGGTCGTGTCCAGGGTCCCGACGAGCCGGACGGAGTACGCGCCTTCCCGCGTGGGGATCACGTCGAACGTGTACCACCCGGGCCTGCCGAACTGGGGTTCGAGGGCCTTGACGACGGATGAGGGGCCCGTCCGCAGGGTCGCGGTGAGGTTCCCCGCGACGCCGGAGACCCATTCCGTCGACCCGTTCAGGAGGTGACGCTCGATCCCGAGGTCCAGCCCGTTCAAGGACCCCACGATGGCGGGCTCCGTGGTCCATCCTACGATGAGTTCGTATTCCCCCACGATTACGTGGTCGTGCGCCGCGGACGGGGATGCACCGAAGACGGTGACGACCGCGAAAACGGCGATGGCGGTTGCTACAACGAACGCGCGCGGGTGCATGGCGACATCCTCCCCCGCCCCCCAAAAGGGAGGGGCTCATTATGGTTGTGCCAAATTCGGGGGCTCGCCCTAGTACTCGCCGAGGCTGCCTTCCATGCGGGCCTTCCGCTCGATCCGGTCGTACACGAGGTACCCGATGAGGGGCGAGAGTAGTCCGAAGGCGAGAACGATCACCCACTCCACGTTCCACGGGGCGAGCTCCGGGGGCGTGCCGAGGAGGGTGGACCGGAAGAGGTCGACGCAGTAGCTCACCGGGAGCATCGCGCTGATGTAGTCCACGATCGCGGGGGACACGTTCCGCAGCGCGGAGAACGGGAAGAACATCGCGGAGAAGATCATGAAGAAGAACTGGAGGCCGTTCACGAGGAGCTGCGCGGTCTCCTTCAGCTTGATCGTGACCCCCGCGAAGATGAAGCCGAGGCCGAGGAACCCGGAGGTCGTGAGGAGGAGCGCGAGGAGCCCCTTCCCGACGTTGTGGGCGGGGAGGCCGCCCGCGACGGCGCTCACGAGGGCGAGCCCGCCGAGGCACATCACGATTGTGATCGAGAGGACCGCGAAGATCCGGGAGACGAGGTTCGAGAACTTGTTCGCCGGGGACAGGTAGAGGGACTCCAGGGTGCCGCGGACCTGCTCCTCCCGGATCGAGAAGCCGATCTCCCAGAGGGTGAAGGAGAGGATGATGTTCACGACGAACCCGTACGCCATCGCGCCCGCGAACGTCGAGATCCGCACGGGGTCCCCGCCAGCGAACGCGACCGTCGTGAGGACGAACAGCAGGATGATCAGGAAGATCTGCGCGAACAGGGCCGCGAACGCGATCGGGTAGCGGCTGTACTCCAGCAGGGTCTTCCGCGCCATCGTCGCGAACGTCTCGAACCGCTGCCGGAGGTCGAGGCGGGCGAGCCCGAACCCCCGGTTCACGACCGCGTCGTTCAAAACTGACCGACCCCCTGGTCCCGCCTCACCCTCCGCTCGACGAGCCCGAAGAACTGGTAGCCGAGGAGCGGGACGGTCCATGCCGCCATCAGCATCAGCCCGAGGACGACATACCAGGGCCCGTAGATCGAGGTGATCCCCAGGAGGGTGGATCGGATCGCGTCGTTCATCAGGGTCGGCGGGAACGCCATCGCGGTCCACCGGAGGAGGAGCGGGAAGACGGTGACGGGGAAGTACACGCCCATCGCGAACGCGAGGACCCACTGCAGGAGCTGGATCACGGAGTTCGCCTCCTTGATCCGCATCACGAGGGCGCCGAAGAAGAACGAGATCCCCCACAGGGCGGGGATCCCGAGGACGAGGTACGCGATCGCGGCCCCGAAGAGGCCGCTGAGGGGGTTCACCTGGAACACGATGGAGCCGAGGACCGTTGCCGTGACGAACGCGAGGAGGGAACGGACGAGGGTGTACGACGTGACCCCCGCGAGGATGTACAACCGCTTCGCGGGCGCGAGGTAGAGCGCCTCCAGGGTCCCCGTCTCCTGCTCCCGGCGGACCCAGTACCCGATGAGCCAGAGCATGAGGGAGACGATCATGAACGTGTTCGAGCCCATGAGCATGTACAGACGGAACAGCGTCGCGCAATCCGAGGGGAGGGCGCTCGGGCACGTCGTCCCGGTGTAGCTGAAGAAGTTCGCCGCGGCGGCCTGCTCGCTCCCCGCGACGGCGCTCCCGAGGAGGATCGGGAGCCCCGCGAAGACCACGGGGATGATGGACTCGAGGAGGACGGCCCCCTTGTACCGGGTGATGATCTTGATCCGGGCCCGGAACACGCTCCAGATCACGCCGAGGGACCCGCGGGAGCCCGGCCTCCCGAGGCCGAATCCCTTCGAGACGGTCTCAGCCGCCACGGCCGCTCACCGCCTTCTCCCCGACGACCCGGGTGTCGACCGCGAGGGTCCGTCCCGTCTTCGCGACGAAGACGTCCTCGAGAGTGATTTCTTTCGGCTTGATCTGCTCGATCGTCGCGCCGTTCCCCGTCACGGCCTCGATGATCCGCGGGAGCATCGCGCGGGAGTTCTCCACCATCACGTCGAGCTTCGAGCGGCCGGAGTCCCCCGCGGTCACCGCGACCTCGCGGATCCCCGGCACCGCCCGGAGGCGGACGACCGTGGACTCCGGGAAGATTCCCTCGAGGGACACGACGTCCTCGTGACCCAGGGACTGCTTCAGCTCCTCCGGGGTGCCGAGGGCGATGATCTCCCCGTGGTCGATGATCGCGACCCGGTCGCACAGCTCCTCCGCCTCGTGCATCAGGTGGGTCGTGTACAGGATCGTCTTCCCGGCGTCGTTCATCTCCCGCACGATCCGCCGGAGCTCCCGGGCCGTGGGGACGTCCATCGTCACCGTCGGCTCGTCGAGGAAGAGGATCGGCGCGTCGTTCACGAGGGACTTCGCGAACGCGACGATCATCCGCTGCCCGCTCGAGTACGTCTCCACGGTCCGGTCGATGAAGTCCCCGAGCTTCAGGAGGGCGATGAGCTCCTCGATCTTCTTCGTGCGGTCCGCCTTCGGGACGTGGTACAGGGCGCCGAAGTAGTCGAGGTTCTCCCGCCCCGTGAGCTTCCAGTACAGGCCGCGGTCCCCCATGAGCATGCAGCCGATCGACGCGCGGACCTCGTCCTCCTCCTTCGTGATGTTGTACCCGTTCACCCACGCGGTGCCGCTCGTCGGGAGGAGGAGGGTCGTGAGGATCTTGATCAGGGTCGTCTTCCCCGCGCCGTTCGGCCCGAGGAGCCCGAACACCTCGCCGTCCTTCACGTCGAGGTTCACCGCCTTCAGCGCGTGGACGGGTTTCTTCTTCCGGCCCGCGCCCTTCTTCCGCTCCTTCGAGAGGAACGTCTTCGAGAGGTCCTCGACCTTGATGATGGGAGCGGGCACGAATTCCGTCTCAGGGACCGTCCGTATTTAACGGTATTGAGATCTGTTGACCGCCGGGGACCGCGGACCGGATTCCGTGAGGTCCTCCGGAATGTGAATAGGTTCATGCTCGCGCCGGGCAATCTCTCGCGCGTGGCGAGAAAGGAGCGGGGTCCGGAGTCCCGCATCGGCGTCCTCGAGAGGGAGGTGGAGCGGCTCACGCGCGCGGTCCGCGGGATGGAGGGGCGCGTCGCGGTGGAGCGGGAGCGGGTCCGGCGCCTCGCCTCGGAGATGGCGGCCCGGGAGAAGGGGGAGCGGACGCTGCGGTCCGCCCTGCGGATTGGCCCCCGCTCGAAGGCGGGCGCGAAGGGGCGGATCGGGGACCTCGAGGAGACCGTCGTGCGCCTCCAGGAGTACCTCCTCCGGACGAGCGAGCGGATCGACAAGATCCTCACCGCGCTGAAGGAGCACCGGGAATTCCTCGGGGAGCTCGACAAGCGCGTCGTGCAGACGGGGACGCGGGAACGCATCCGCATCGAGCTCGACGTGATGAAGAACACGCTCTCGATCCTCGCGCTCGCGGGCGTGGAGGTGGACGACGCCCTCCCGCGGGACATCGAGAAGGCCCGGACGTCCTCCCTGAAGGAAGAGGCGGACCTCGCCGATTTGCGGCGGACGAAGGACGCCCTCGACAAGCGGTTCGACGAGGAGCTGAAGCGGTTCGACCTCGAGGCGATCTGGTCGAAGAAGCGGGAGATCCCGGGGTACCGCTGATTACCACGCGTCTTGGATGAAGAAGGGGCGCTCCGGGAACGCCTCCCGGAGGAGACGGAGCGTGCGGGGGTTGCGGGGCCTGAGCACGGCGGTTCGCCGCCGGAGTTCGGTCGAGAGCCGGCGGATCCCGAGCAGGATCCCGAGCAAGGCGGGGGGGTCGAAGGAGACGATTGCTGCGGTCCGCCCCCTCCCCTTTGTCACGACCTCGTGACGTCCCGCCCGCAATCGGATTCGATCGGCGATTCGTCTCTCGACGACCCGGGCGGCGTCCCGGAGGAGGGCCTTCGGGTCCACGACCCCCGCCATGAACAGGCTCCCCGGGGGACGCGCGTGGCCCACGAGGCTTGCCCACAGAGGAAGCGCGGGAGAGCCGTCCACGACCGACGCGACGACCCCGATCGGGTCCTCCTTTCCGATTCGGGAGAGGAGGTGTCGAACGAGGCGTCTCCCGAGGTCGGTCCCATCGTGCTCGGGATGCCAATACGCTTCAAGGGCCCACGCGGAATCCGGGTCGAAGGACCCCGCCGCGAAGCCCGCGATGCGCCCTCGGTCCGTGGCGACGAGCCAGATGTCCTTCGATTTTTTCCGGGGCCATCGGTGCCGCCAGTACGAGGCGGCCCGGCGCATGAGCCCCGCGCTCGTCCTCGTCCGCGCCTCGTACACCTCGACGATCCCCGGCCGATCCGCCGCGCGCATCCGCCGGATCGTCATTCCCGCCACTCCAGTGTGAGGAGTCTCCTCCAGGCGCTCAGCGCGTCGGGCTCGCCGCGTACGGAGATTCTCTCCGCGCGCACGTTCCGGTCGTACGCGAGCCGGTTGCCGAACGAATCCAGGACCGCTTCCGAGCCGCCCCGCATCGTGATGTCCGGACGCCCGCGACGGCCGGGGCGTACTGTGAACCGTCGGCCGTCGAACGTGATCGTCGCTCGCCACGTGGGGGTCGCGAGGAGCACGCGGGCCCTCCATCCCTTCAGGACGTCCCTTCCGAATGCGGTTCTGCGGAGCCAACGGGCTCGGTACGCGAACCGACGGGCGACCCATGCGACGGGCCGCCGTACGTCGAAGAAGATCCGCCAATGCGCGGTCTCCGAGTACCCGAGCCGTTCGTAGATCCGGATCGCGGGGAGGCTGCGGGCGGTGAAGAGGGTCGTGTTCGAGATCCCGCGGGCCCGGACCCGGCGGATTGCCTCCCGCATCAGCCGGGTCGCCAGTCCCCGCCGGCGATACTCCCACCGGGTGGCGACGCCCGCGATGCCGCCGGTTTGGATTCGTGCGCCGTCCACGAGGAGTTCGCGGTACTGGATGACGAGGGTCGCCGCCGGGACGCCGTCGACGACGCCCAGGAGGTACTCCTGAGGGGAGTCGCGGCGCCGCATCCCGCGCCGAACGTCCGCGGGGGACGTCGGACCGAACGCGTCCGTGAAGATCCTCGCGAGCCCCACCGCGTCCCGCTCCGAGGCGGTGCGGACGACGACGCGTTCCCGCGGCATCTCACTTCTCCGCCGTGCCGATGATCGCCTCGCGGATCAGCCGGGCGGCGAGGAGGGCGGTCTGCCCCTGGTCCCACGCGGGGCTCACCTCGTTGATGTCCATCCCGACAAGGCGGGGCGCGAGCGTGTTCACGACCGCCTTCACCTGGAGGGGCGTGAGGCCGAACGGCTCCGGGTTCCCGACCCCCGGGGCGAAGGCGGGGTCCACTGCGTCCGTGTCGATCGTGAGGTAGATCTTCTCCCGCCCCACGGCATGGAGGGCACGGTCGACGGCTCGCTCGATCCCCCGCTGGTGGATCTCGAACGCGCTGATGAACGAGAGGCTCAGGCGCTCCCGGTCCTCCTTCTCCTCCGAGGAGAACGAGCGGACCCCCGCGTACACGGTGCGGTCGAAGCCGACGTGCTCGCCGATCCGACGCTGGGAGCAGGCGTGGGACCACTTGTCGTCGAGGTACGAGTCCCGGAAGTCCAGGTGGGCGTCGAGGCCGATCACGCCGACCTCCTTCGGGAGGCCGCGGACGACCGCGGGGGCGATGCTGTGCTCCCCGCCGATCGCGAGGGGGATCTTCCCCGCCCTCACAATCCGCTCCGAGGTCGCGGAGACCTCCTTCACCATCTCCGTCGTCGTGGAGAAGTCCGGGAGGTTCCCCAGGTCGTGGAACTTCACGTCGAGGATGTCCCGCCCGTGGTCCATCATGTACGTCTCGAAGTTGTAGGAGGCCTCGCGGATCGCGTCCGGGCCCCACCGGGAGCCCGCGCGGAACGAGCACGTCCGGTCGAACGGCACCCCGAAGATCACGACCCGGGCGTCGTCGAACGACGCGACCGCGTCCGCGAACCCGCGGGAGCCCATGCCGGGCGCGAACCCCGTCGGGCCTTAAAATCCTCCCCCTCCCGCGGGGGTCCACGCTGGATCGGGAGTCTGGTCGGTTTCGTACCTCCACGTGGAGGTACGGCCCTCGGGCGGAGGGGCCTCAGTTCTTCGTGATCTTCTTCCGCCCCATCACGTCCATGTACATGACCTCGTCCCCGGAGTTCAGCTGCCCCTGGAGCTCCTCCGGGACCGGGAGCTCGAACGTCTCGTACGAGCCGAGGTCCATGAGCTGGGCCTGGTTCCCGTGGACGGAGAGCACCTGGGCCTTCTTCTTGTCGATCATCGGGACGCGGACCTTGTGGGTCACGGGGTGGACGATGGACCGCTTCTGGCCGTCGAACAGGCCGACGACCTCGAGCCTCGCCTTCGCCTCGCCGTGTTTCCCGGGTTTCGACATCTGGATCGAGAGGATCCGGCACGGCTCGTCGTCCACGAGGAGGTACCGGTTCACCTTCAGCTCCCGGATCTCCTGCTGGGTCCACGACATGACGGGCGCGCCGATGCGCGGACGCCATATAACGGTTTCCCGGTTCCGCGCGGACCACGGCCAGTTGGAGAAATCCGTAAATAGAGGTGGCGTGTGGGCGGGACTGGTGCTCCCATGAACCCGCGTGCGCTCGTCCTCGTGTTCGTCCTCGTGGGCCTCCTCGCGAGCCCCCTCATCGCCCGCCCCGCGGCCGCCGCGGACGTGAGCGTGACGCTGATCGCGTTCAACGTGGCGTGGCACGTCGCGGCCCACGACGCCCCCGCGAAGCCCACGATCACCGTGAACCCGGGCGACGTGCTCCGCCTCCGGATCGAGAACCACGACAACTTCAGCCACACGTTCACGTTCGACCACTTCTCCGTCGACGTGCCCCTCGCCCAGGGCACCCCCACGAACCCGACGGTCGTCCTCGTGAATATCACGGCGTCGACCGCGGACAACGGGAAGTGGCAGTTCCACTGCGCGATCCCCGGGCATGCGACGGGGACCGGCGAGAACCGGGACGGCATGGTGGGCTGGGTCCAGGTCGGAGCGGTGAACCCCCCGCCGACGCCCGGCTTCGAGACCGTCCTCGTGATCGCGGCCCTCGGCGCCGTGGCGATTGCGGTGCGGGTCGTCCCCCGTCGGAAGAAGTGAGATCGGCTAGCGCCGCCGCGCCCCCTTCCGTCCGCGCCCCTTCGACGGCGGGGCCGTCCGCTTCGGCGGGGGCGCCGCGCGCTTCGTCTCCCGGATCGAGGCGAGGCTCGCCTCCAGGCCCTCCCGGAGGGGAGCGGCGATGTCCCGCCTCGTGTACGCGTCCGCCCGCGCGGCGATCGCGATCTTCCCCGCGAACGCGCGGGCGATCGCGCCCCGCTGCCAGGGCGGGGCCCGGTGGACGAGGGGATGGAGGAACAGGATCCCGTGCTTCGGCGGGAGCGTGTGCTCCCGGAGGTGGCGGAACAGCGCCTTCTCCGCCCCGAGGAGCTGGACCGTGCTCGCGGGGAGGCGGGCGAGGGGCTCGACCCCGCCCGCGAGGCTCACGAGGCGGGCGGCGAGGACGGGGCCCGTGAGGGCGGTGACGTTCGGCGCGAGCGCGGACGCGCTCCGTTCCAGGTACGCCTCCACCTCCCGCCGCCGCGCGACGAGGTCTCGGAGGAGGCCCGCCATCGCCATCACGGACCGCCGCTCCGGGTCCCCGAGGGGCGCGCCGACGGACTCCGTCGCGTCGAGGGGCATCGCCTCCCGGGTGCCGTGGGCCGCGATCAGGTCCACGAACTCCCGGTCGTCCACGGTCTTCGCGAGTTCGGGGAAGTGGAGCCCGTACCACTCCCGCAGCCGTTCGAGGAGGACGTTCTCCGTCTCCTGGAGGTCGTCGAGCGCGCCGACGGCCTGGTGGAGGTGGTCGTCCGGGCCCACGGCCTTTCGCATCTGCCGCCGCGCGAGGCGGAGCATCGCGGCGTGGAGGAGGGCCCGATCGTACCCGAACGCCTCCGGCCGCAGGAACGCGGCCCGCGCGGAGGACATCGGCGCCCCCGCGCGCTCGAGGCGGGGCTCCGAGACGAACGCCTCCGGGTGCGCGGACATCAGGTCCCGCTCCTCCGGCAGGACCTTCCAGTCCTCGACGAGGGCGAGCCGCTCCGCGAGGGCCTCCGGGTCCTTCGGGAACAGCCGCTTCTCGACCACCCGGTCCTCGTCCACGAGGAACGTGCCGAACCACGTCGTGACGAGGAGCATCGGCGCGCGAACCGCGGGGGCGGGTAAAAGGGTTCCGCGTCGGCCTGCGTGGAGGGCTCACCCGGAGAAGGAGCCGTGGTGGCGGGGCTTCTGCGTGGGACGAATCTCGAGCCGGGGCTCCCCGTCCGCGCCCTCCAGGGCGTCCAAGTCCGTGCCGCAACGGCCGCAGATCCGGTCGTCGTCCTCGAACCCGCACACGGGGCACGTCACGGGACCCGGGACGGGAGCCGCCGATAGATAAAGATACCCTTCCGAGTGGCGGTCCGGGAGAGAAATCCGCCGCGGCGCGCGGCCTGGGGCCTTCGTACCTCTACTTGGAGGTACGCGCCCGGGTCCGGCGCGGCGTCCCCCTGCGGCGCTTCCTCAGGTCGGCGGGCTTCAGGATTCCGAGCTCCGTGATGAACCCCGTGATGAACCGCGCGGGCGTCACGTCGAACGCGAAGTTCCGCGCGCGGGTCCCCTTCGGCGCGATCCGGACCCCGTCGACCTCGAGGATCTCCTCCTCCGGCCGCTCTTCGATCGGGATCGCCCTCCCGTTCCGGGCGCCCCAGTCCACGGTCGTCATCGGGGCCGCGACGTAGAACGGCACCCCGTGGGCCTTCGCGAGGACCGCCTTCGGGTACGTCCCGATCTTGTTCGCGGTGTCTCCGTTCGCCGCGATCCGATCCGCCCCGACGAGGACGAGATCCACGTCGCCCCGCTGGAGGAGGAGGCCCGCGGCCCCGTCCACGACGACCGCGTGGTCGATCCCCTCCTGGCCGAGCTCCCACGCGGTGAGCCGGGCGCCCTGGAGCCGCGGGCGGGTCTCGGAGACGTACACGAAGAACTCCCGCCCCGCGTCGCGGGCCGCCCGCAGCGGGGCCATCACCGTCCCGACGTCCACGGTCGCGAGGGCCCCCGCGTTGCAGTGCGTGAGGATCCGCATCCCCTCCTTGATCAGGCGCTTCCCGTGGCGGCCGATCGCGCGGCACCGCTCCTCGTCCTCCCGGGCGAGGGCCTCCGCGCCCTCCCGCGCGCTCGACCCCCCCTCGACCGCCCGCATCACCCGGTCGATCGCGGAGAACAGGTCCTGGCCCGTGGGGCGGGTCCGCCGGAGCCGGTCCGCCGCGCGCCGCAGGTCCGTCCCGCGGGCCTCCGCGAGGGCGAGCCCGTACGCGGCCGCCGCGCCGATCGCGGGGGCGCCTCGGATTGTCATTGTCTCGATCGCCCGCGCGACGTCCTCGACGTCCCGGAGCTCGAGGACCCGGAGGTCGTGGGGGAGCGCCCGCTGGTCGATCATCTTCACGACGTCGTCCTCGAGCCAGACCGTCTTCAGCTCCCGCGGGGAGCCGTCCACGATCACCCGCAGGCCCGCATCACCTGCCGCGCCCGAAGGACGTGAGGAGGCTGGAGAGCTTCGCGGGCCGGATCGCCCCCTTCATGTCCCGCGCGAGGTTCTCGTAGTACGCGACCTGCTGGTCCACCCGCGCGAGCTCTGCCTGGAGGCGGATCTCCTCCTCGTCGAGGTCCCGCATCGTGTCGAGGAGCTGCTGCTGCCGGAACCGCCACCGTGTGAACTCCGTCCCCCGGCTCTCGAGGATGTCCGTCATCGGATCACCTCGAGGTGCCGGAGATCCGGCTGCGGATCCCGTACAGGGCTGCGCGCTTCATGGGCCCGCGGAAGCCGCCGGACCGCTCGATCTTCCCCCGGAGCGCCTCGAGTTCCCTCGCGAAGTACCGCTTTCGAGATTGGAGATGCCGGATCCGCTCCACGAGTCGCTTCCGCCGCTCCCGCCACTTCCCCTGCTCTTCGAGGGCGAGGAGGACGTGCCCTGAGTCCATAACGGCGTTCCAAGGGTGGGAACCAGTATTTATGTGTGCCGGTATGAGTATGAAGGCGGCTAGTCCTCCTTCACGCTCACGGAGGGGACCATGTACCGCAAGAAATCCGCCAGGTTCAGCACTTGGTTCACGAAGTCCCGCGCGATCCCCTCGGAGGCGTCGACGCCGAACACGAGCTCGATGCTGTCCACCTTCCCGACCCCGACGAGCTTCGCGACGGTCTCGTCCGAGGACGCGTCCGTCACGTGGACCCGGCCGACGAGGTTGTCCCCTTCCCGGTGCGTCGTGAGCCGCACGACGTACCCCTTGTTGTCGAGGTGCCTCCGGACGATCTCCCGCATCTCCGAGTGCTCTTCCTTCGCCATCGTGGACACCGGGTCGCGCGATGCGCCTCCCGGGCCATAAAGGCTTGGCACTGGTTTCGCGCTCCGCGTGGGGCGCCGTTTTCGGGGACCCCGGGGAAAGGTTCAAGCCCCGGCGCGGCATACCTCTACTTAGAGGTATAAACCATGGAGGTCGGTTGCGGTGCGAGGGTCCGGACGTTCGGTTCGCGGCGGTACCTGTACTTCTGGCACTACGAGCGGGAGGGCGGCCGGTCCCGGAGGAAGGAGGACTACATCGGGCGCGTCGACGACGAGGGCGCCCGCCAGGAGCTCCTGAAGCGGATGGCCGTGTACCACGGGCGGGCGGAGCAGGAGATCGCGCGGCGGCGGGCCCGGATCGAGCGGATGCTGGACCGGCTCCAGCTTGCCTCCACATAGGGGTACGGTACGGATTCTTCGCCCCCGCAACGGGGACCCGTCGAACCCCGCACCAACATCCTCAAGCCCGGGGGTCCGCATCCCGGGGCCCGTTGCGCCGCCTCGTCTCCGTGGGGTTCGTCCTCCTGTTCGTCCTCGGATCCCTCGCGGTCCTCGTGCTCCCCGCCCCGCCCGCGCGGGCCGCCGGTCAGATCAACGTCTACATGGGCGGGCTCAACTTCCCGATCGCCCTCGCGTTCTCCGACTACCGCGTGTTCTTCGCGGAGCGGAACACGGGGAGGATCCGGATCATCGAGAACGGGACCCTCCTCCCGACGCCGTTCTACACCCTGTCGAACACGGACCCCGCCGGGGAACGGGGGCTCCTCGGCCTCGCCCTGGACCCGGGCTTCCCCGCGAGCCCCTACGTGTACGCGTACCAGACGTACGCCGACCCCGTGAACGGGACCTCGTACAACCGGATCGTCCGGATCCTCGCGAGCGGGAACGTCGGCGTGTTCCACGTCGTGATCCTCCAGATGCCGCCCCTGAGCGGGGCGACGAACCACAACGGCGGGGTGATCGGGTTCGGCCCGGACGGGAAGCTGTACGCGGTCGTCGGGGAGAACGCGAACATCGCCCTCGCCCAGAACCTGATGTCCCCGATGGGGAAGGTCCTCCGGATGAACCCGGACGGCACGGTCCCGACGGACAACCCGTACTACGGGAGCGGCTCCGTGAACAACCTCATCTACACATACGGCCACCGGAACATGTTCGGCCTCGCGTGGCACCCCGCCACGGGACGCGCGTACGTGACGGAGAACGGCCCGGGGTGCAACGACGAGATCAACCTCCTCCCGAACCTCACCGCCCCGGACCGGAACCTCGGCTGGGGCACGACGCAGACGTGCGCGTCGCCCCCGCCCCCGCCACAGAACACGAACCGGGACGGCCCGAACCCGATCCTCCCAATCTACTGGTGGGGCCCCACGATCTGCCCGACGAACGCCGCGATCTACGGCGGGCCGTCCTTCCCCGCGTTCCAGGGAGACATGTTCATGGGGGACTGCAACTTCCGCCGCCTCCACCGCCTCCACCTCGTGCCCCCCGCGTACGACACGATCACGTCGGACTCGATCGTGTGGACCGCGCCCCTCGCGATCATCGAGGTCGAGCAGGGGCCGGACGGCGCGATCTGGTTCACGACCCCGACGACGATCTACCGGTACTGGGACAGCGGCCAGGCCCCCGTCCCCGCATTCACGGCGGCCCCGAACCCGACGACCCCGGGGACCCTCGTGTCGTTCGACGGGACCGCCTCCACGGACCCGGACGGCACGATCATATCGTACGCCTGGGACTTCGGGGACACGACGAGCGGGACCGGGGTCGCGACGGGCCACACGTACGCGGCCGTCGGCACGTACCGGGTCACGCTCACGGTCGTGGACAACGAGTCCTTCTCCCGCAGCACCTCCCACGACGTGATCATCCAGACCCCGCAGACGCCGCAGCCCCCTGTCGCGTCGTTCCTCGCGAACCCGACCCGGGCGAACCCGGGCGACCCGATCGCGTTCGACGGCTCCGCCTCGACGGACCCGGACGGGACGATCGTGTCGTACGCCTGGGACTTCGGGGACACGTCCACGGCGACCGGGGTCACAGCGAGCCACGCGTACGCCGCGCCGGGCGCATACCTCGTGACCCTCACGGTCATCGACAATTCGACGATGTCCGACACCGCCTCGGAGACCGTCGTCGTGAACGCCCCGCCGGGGGCCGCGTTCTCCTATGCCCCGACGACGATCTACATCGCGGTCGTCGTGACGTTCGACGGGACCGCCTCGACGGACGACGTCGGGGTCGTGTCGTGGGCGTGGGACTTCGGGGACGGCGCCGTGGGCTCGGGGTCGACGGCGACCCACGCGTACACGCGGAAGGGCGTCTTCCTCGCCATCCTCACGGTGACGGACGACCTCGGCCTCACGGACTCGAGGACGACCCCCGTGCGGGTGCAGAACCGCGCGCCCCGGATCATCTCGAGCGATCCCGACGTGGTCCCCGTGGAGCTCGGGCCGGGGTTGAACCGCTCCTTCACGGTCGTCGCCACGGACCCGGACGCGGACATCCTGACGTACGTCTGGCGGGTCGATGGAGTCGTCGTGGGCGGGAACGCGAGTTCGTTCCTCTTCTCCGGCACGCCAGGGACGTACAGTGTGAACCTCACCGTGTCCGATGGCTCCCTCGCGACGTGGCGGGAGTGGACCGTGACGGTGTCCGCTTCCGGGACCGGCATTGACGCATCCCTCCCGTGGATCGCGGGCGCGATCATCGGGGCGGTCCTTGTGCTCCTGTTGCTCGCCGTGTCGTGGCGCCGACGGAAGCGGGACGAGGTCCCTCCGGCTCCCCCGCAGGCGCCGCCCCCTCCGCCGCCACCGCCCCCGTGAGGTTTATGGTACACGCGCCCTACTCGCGGGGCCGCGGGCTCGTGGTCTAGCGGTTATGACATCGCTCTCACACAGCGAAGGTCGCCGGTTCGAATCCGGCCGAGCCCAT
>JAIBJG010000024.1 GCA_020029475.1 Methanobacteriota archaeon
TGGAGCGTCGGGCTGGACGGGCTCGCCTCGAAGCTCATCGGCGGGTGCGGGTGCGACGAGAACGACGATGACGACGACTGCGGGGACGACGAGCACGACGACGACTGCGGAGACCGTGACGACGATCGGTGCGGGAACGAGGACGACAGGGACGACGCCTGCGATGACGATCACGATGATGGGTGCGGCGACTCCGACGACGACCGCGAGTGCGGGGGCGGCGACGACCGCGAATGCTCCGGATCCGACGACTGCAGAGACGACGACTCCCGGGGCGACTCCGGGGAGGTCTGCGCGCAGGACGGCAGCCTCGGCTCCTCCGGTCCGGGGAGGGGACGCGTGCACGACGACCGCGGGTCCGCCGCGGGATCCGACCCCCGGTCCGGCGACGACGAGGACGACGACCGGGATTGCGGGGGCTCCGGGGACCACGACGGAGACGATCACGATGGAGACTGCAGCGGCTCGGACGACCGTTGCGGTGAGGATGACGATGATGACTGCTCCGGGTCCGACAACGACTGCGAGCGGGACCACGACGACGACTGCGGCGAGGAGCACGAGCATGACGATGACGACTGCGGGGACGAGGACGACCACGAGAAGGACTGCGGGGCCGTCGTGATCCACATCCGGGTCACCGCCACGGACCCCGGCACGGACGACCTCACGTTCACGTGGACGTTCCCGGACGGCGCCGTGGAGACCCACACGTTCTTCAACAACGGCGTCTCCCCGGACCCGAGGCCGAGCTCCCTCGGCCTCCGCCCGATGAGCGCGACGGACACCGTCGCGCACTCCCTCTGCCAGCCCTGCGGCAAGCAGGTCACCCTGACGGTCGCGGACGACGACGGCGGCGTCACGAGCGTCGTCCTCACAATCAAGCCTTGAGGGGACGCGGGACCGCGCGAGTCGCGATATCTTCTTAACCGCCGGACCAAATCGCTATCGCGGGATGATCCGCCCCGAGGAGCGCGTGGATCGGCACAGCGTCACCGTGAACGAACGGCTCCTCCTCCACCTCCTCGAGTGCTCCTCGAACCGGGACGTGATGGACGCCCCGTTCGCCCTCACACAGGAGGGGATCGCCCAGGCGCTCGGGATCCGGGTGAACCACGTGTCCCGGGCCGTGAAGGCGCTTCAGGAGCAGCGGTGCGTGACGGAGTCCACCGCGCACGTCCACGGGGAGTCTCGGAAGCGGAAGGTGTACCTGATCAACCACGAGGGGCTCACCGCCGCGCAGTCCCTCGCGCGGGAGCTGGCCCGGCGCACGGCGACGGTGAAGGACGGGCGGGGGGCCACCCGGGAGGTCACCCTCGCGGACGCCCGAAAGCTCTCCGGCGGACCGTACACCCTCACGCACATCCTCTCCGCGATGGACGACGGCGGGGTGATCGACCTCGGGCGGCTCGTCCCGGGCGTGACCGTGCCCCCCCGATCCCACCACGACGAGGGGCGACCGCGCGGGGAGCCGTTCTACGGGAGGTCCTGGGAGCTCGCGACGATTCGCCAGTGGTACGACTCCCCCGTCTCCGTTCTCGTCGTCACCGGCCCGCGGGGGATCGGGAAGAGCGCGCTCGTCTCGAAGGCCCTCGAGGAGATCGAGTCCTCCCGCCACTCGTTCTGGTACACGGTTCGGGGCGGGGGCGGGACCGAGCCGATCCTCCGTGCACTCGCGGCGTTCCTCGGTTCCGTCGGGCGCCCCGACCTGTCCGCCCGGCTGATGGAGCGGGTGTCCCGGATCCCGGAGGTCGCCGGGGTCTTCGAGCGGGACTGGCCCGCCCCGGGCGCGATCCTCGTCCTCGACCGCGCGGACGCCGCCCCGGACGTGGCGGGGATGGTGGTCGACGTGATGCGGAAGCGCTCCGGGAAGGCGATCCTCGTCTCCGAGGGGGCGCTCCCGGACCAGGGGGCCCTCCGGTCTGCGGGGGCGGTCCAGATCCTCGCCCTTGGCGGGCTCGCGAGCGACGACTGCCGCCGCCTCGTCCCGAAGGCCCTCGCGGGCCCGGAGTTCGAGAAGATCTTCCGCCTCTCACGCGGGAACCCGTTGAGCATCAAGCTCCTGTCCGCGGACGTCCTCGAGGGGGTCGAGGCCCGGTTCTCCCCGGAGGAGCGGGCCCTCCTGCGGGTGCTCAAGGTCCGCCAGGACGCGGACTAGATCACGCGGGTCACGCGGAACACGCCGTCCTGGAGCTCCAGGGTGAAGATCCCCGGGTTGTGGTTCGCCCCGCGCAGCTTCACGCACCGGATCCGCCGGTACACGTCGAGCTCGCCGACCCGGTCCATCGTGACGGAGAAGATCCCGTCCGCGAGGAAGTCCTCGTCCCGCACGGTCGCGGAGTCGTGGGACGCGACCTCGGACACGACGAACGAGGTCACTTTGAGGCCCTTAAGCCATCCGAAGAAGTGGAACAGCCCGATCCGCCGGTCCCGCAGCCCTGCGATAATCTCGAGGACCGGGAGGGAGTCCAGGACGAGGAGGTTGAAGTCCTCCGTCGCCTTGATGTCCTCGACGTGCCGCTTCAGGATGTCGAGCCACGGCTTCTCCGTGGGGGACCCGAAGCGGGCGGTGCTCCGGAGCTCCTCGACCCCGCGGCGGATCCGGGACAGGTCCTGGATCCGGACCTTCTCGCCGACCTTCTTGAGGTCCATCCCCATCCGCGAGAGCTGGAACTCGAGGCTCTCCCGGTCCTGCTCCATCGTGAGGTACACGCCCGTGAGGCCGTCCTGGAGGGCGTTGTTGTACAGGATGCTGTACGCGAGGGAGGACTTCATCGTCCCCGGGGGTCCCGCGACGAGGACGACGTGGCCCTGCGGGATGCCACCCCCGATCTCCTCGTCGAACCCCCGGACGAACGTCTTGATGAGCCGGGTCACTCGCGACGCATATTTCCGGCCCGTATAATAACCGTGCCGCCGCGGGCCGGCCTCAGATGCTCTGGAGGTCCCTCGTGATCAGGGCCCGCACGGCCTCGCTCACGGCCTTCACGTCGAACGAGACGAGGAGCTTCGAGCGGTGGACGGAGGCGCTGTCCACGAGGACCTGGATGAACTTCACGACCTTCTGCGGGTCGTTCTGGACCAGCAGATACTCGAGGCCGTCCAGGAGGACGACGCTGTCCTCCTTCCCGCTCATGAACCGTTCGATGTCCTGGACGAGGGCCCCGAGGTTCGTCGGGTTCACGGTCTCCTTCCCGTAGCCCCGGCTGAGCCACAGGACGGGCACGTCTTTCAGCCCGTACCGCTTCCGGACCTCGTCCGGGTACAGGCGGGCGATCACGAGGGCCTTCCCGCCGTGGGCGATCTCGGAGGCGAGGATCTGGAATGCGCGGTCCGGCTTCTCGTCCGGGAGCAGGTACGACGAGCCCCGCTCGAGGGGGACGTGGCGCGGGATCGGGCGCGCCCGCGCGGCGGGGCCGTGGTCCTTCCGCCGGCGCATCGCGGGCATCGCGAGGAGGACGGTCCCCATCACGACCGCGAGGAGGAGGAGCAGGATCGCGTCGAACCCGAGGTTCAGCCCGGGGATCGAGCTCGTCGGGACCACGAGGAAACGCTCCGTATGGCTCGAGGCCATCTCGAGGGACCGCGGGCTCGAAATCGTGTCGAACCCGACGAGGTGCACCGCCACGACGTTCTCGACGGTCTGGGTCCTCGACGCTCCGTAGAGCGTCGCGTGCGTGAGGAGGATCCAGAGACTCCAGCCGGCCTGGTTCGTCCGGCGGGACGAGACGGTGAGCCCGTCGGAGGTCACGTTCACCCACGCGTTCTCGACGCGCGGCCGGCTCGCGAGGCTCGACTCCACGAGGACGTGGAGGTAGTTCTTGATCGTCAGGACGGAGTTCAACGGGGAGAAGAGGACGACGTACGTGCTGTTCACGAGAGTCGTCAGGGATCCGACGAGGACGAGATCGTACTGCAGCGCCCGGAGGGACGTGTTCACGAACGTCGCGGTGACGTTGATGAAGAAGACGGACCGGTACATCGCCCCGGACAGGGTGGACAGGTCCACGACGAGGTCGCGGGAGTCCACCGCGCGGAGGCTGTCGTTCCCGCCGGAGATCGCCACCCGCCCGATGGCGGCCCGGGCGACCTCGGAGAAGAACACGCCGACGCCGTTGTCGCGGAACGTGCCCCCGTCGACGACGACCGTCGAGCGGACCGCCTGGAGCCCCGCGTTCCGGTTCAGGCGCAGATCGTTCTCGGAGAGAGTCAGGTCGGAGTCCGTCGCGAGCACCCCGATGCGGGTCCCCTGGATCCGGTTCCGGTCCAGCACGACCCCCGTCGACGCGTCCACGCGGACGCCGATGTCCGCCTGGGAGATCGCCGTGTTCCCGATCCGCGAGCCGGAGGCGGTGAGGGACACCGCGGGCCCGGTCGCGAGGGCGAATGTGCTGTCCTGGATCGTCACCGACGCGCCGCGGACCGTGACGGCCTCCGTCGCGGCCTGGATCACCACGTTCGAGAGGATCGAGTTCGCGGGGGCGCCGGGAAGGAACGTGATCCCCCGCCAGTCCCCCGCCGCCATCTGGAGCTCGTAGCTGAGGAAGTACACGCGGCTCGTGGAGAACGCGTTCACGCTCAGGGTCCCGTTCACGAAGAGGCCCGTATCCCGGCAGAACCGGATCACGGTGCCCGGTTGGACCACGAGCTCGGCCCCCGCGCTCACGGAGACGTTCGTGCACACCCCCCACGGGCTCGAGAACGCGTCGAGGACGACGCGCCCAGTGATCGTGCTCGACCCGAGCCACGCCTCGACCCACCGATTCACGCGGGGCGCGACGACGTCGAACCCCGTCGTGTTCGAGGCGGACCCGCTCCCGAGGTACGTCGCGTTCACGTGGAACCCGTTCCCGGTCCGATCCGTCCGCCAGTTGCTCCAGGCGACCGCGCCGTTCGGCGAGATCGGCTGCGGGGTCGCGTTCGTCTCCGAGAATGCGAGGACCCATCCCGGGTAATACCAGTCGAAGCGGACGCCGGAGAAGATGCTCGAGTTGCCCGCGTACGTGAGGTCCGCGCGCGCGGGCGCCACGGTGCCGTTCTCGAACACCGGGGACGTCGTGATCACGACGTCCGTCACGATCGCGATCGCGCTGCGGTTGTACACGTTCAGGGTCGCGGGCGGGGAGGTGACCTCCGGAGGGGTCCCGGTGGAGCGGTTGATCGCGGTGATCACGTTGAACCCGATGCCCTCTTTGTCCGCGATCCAGGTGTCCGCGGCCTCCGCGGTCCCCAACCGGATCTGGGTCGGCGCCACGGGCACGCTCCGGAACGGCGTCGAGCCGCCGGGGGCGAACCAGTCGAACCGGACGGGGTCGAGCGCCCCGGTCCCGCTGAACGTCACGTTCGCCGTGGCGGTGACTCGGTTGAACCCGGACATGTTCACGTAGTCGATGCGGTCCGTGGCGACCGCGATCCCCTGGACCGTCGTGGCCGCGGAGGCTGGCGGAGCCGCCAGAAGAGTAAGGAGAAGGAGGACAGCGACCGCTAATTGAGGGGAGAGCTGCCTACAGCTCACGAAGGCAATCATGGGTCTCGCACCTTATATAAAGTACTCGGTCCGAACGGTCTCTCCGGCACGTCTCCTCCCCCGAGCCGCCCAAAGTCTGGTGAGGACGCTGGTAGCTCGTCTCGGTGCGGGTGAACACCGAAAGACATTGAAATATTTAGAACCACCCTTACGACGTTGCAGCAGGCTCCGAGTCCAAGAGAGGGGAGAGGTTGCCTGCAGGGCGCCGAGGAGGGGCGTCTTGCGCCCCGCCCGACGAACAAGGGCGGGGCCCAACTATTCTTTTCTTTGAGAACGGGGCAGGGCCCCCGCATCCGGGGTGCCGCCAGGCGTAGTTCTAAGTGGGTTCCTTCGTTCGCGGGCGGGATGCGCAGGGAGCCGCTGTCCGGCGGGAGGGTCGTCCTGCGGCCCCTCGAGAAGGAGCACCTCGCGCGCTGCGTGAAGTGGTTCAACGACCCGGACGTCACCCACTTCCTCGGGCGGGCGGAGCCCCTCACGATGGCGGAGGAGGAGCGGTGGTTCGCCGAGTACCGCTTGAAGGTGGACGAGGAGATCTACGCGATCGAGGTGGACGGGAACCACATCGGCAACATCGGGCTCCACGGAATCGACCGGGGGAACCGGAAGGCGAGCCTTGGGATCGTGATCGGGGAGAAGGAGCAGTGGTCGAAGGGCCTCGGCACGGACGCGATGAACACGGTCCTCCGGTACGCGTTCGGCTCCCTCCGCCTCCACAAGGTGAACCTGGACGTGATCGACTACAACGAGCGGGCGATCCGGGTGTACGAACGATGCGGGTTCGTCCGGGAGGGGGTGCGGCGGGAGGAGCTGTGGAAGGGCGGGCGGTTCGTGAACCTCGTCCGGATGTCCCTCCTCGAGACGGAGTTCCGGGAGGCGGCGCCGGGCCCTACCCGACCGAGATGAGGTCCCGGGAGGCCGTGGAGAGGACCTGGGGGCCGCCCCTCGTCACGAGGACGTCGTCCTCGATCCGCACGCCGCCGAACCCGGAGACGTAGATCCCCGGCTCGTTCGTGAAGACCATCGACGGCTTCAGGACGATGTCGCTCACGGAGTTCAGGCCGCCCCCGTCGTGGGTCGCGAGCCCGATGCTGTGCCCCAGGCCGTGGATGAACCGGCCCTTGTACTTCGTGGCGTCGATGAGCCGGCGGGCCGCCGCGTCCACGGTCTTCCCCTTGACCCCGGGCCGGAACTTCTCCATCGCGGCGTCCTGCGCCCGCCGGACGGTGTCGTACATCTCCCGCTGCTCCGGGCTCGCGGGCCCGACGACGACGGTGCGGGTGACGTCGGAGTGGTACATCTTGAACAGGGCGCCGAAGTCGATCACGATCAGGTCCCCGCGGCGGATCTCCCTCGGGCCCGCGGTGTAGTGGGGCTCCGCGGAGTTCGGGCCCGCCCCCACGATCGTCCGGAACGCGGGGCCCGTCGCGCCGTTCTTCTGCATCGCGTACACGAGCTCCGCCGCGACCTCGCTCTCCGTCCGCCCCGCCCGGATGAACGGGAGGGTCTGCTCCAGGGAGCGGGAGGCGATGCCGCACGCGGTCCGGATGAGCTCGATCTCCGCGTCGTCCTTCACGAGGCGGGCCCTCATCACCGCCTCGGACACGTCCGCCATCCGGGCCCTCGGCGCGAGCTTCACGAGCTCCGCGTACGCCTTCTGGGTGATCTCGGAGGCGTTGAACCCGATCCGCCGCACGCCCTTCGCGAGGGCCTTCATCGCGGCGAGACGCTCGTCCCGGTTCCGGAAGATGTGCAGGAGCAGCCCGCTCTTCTTCGCGGCCTCCTCCTCGAGCGCGGACGTCACGATCTCGCATCGCCCGTCCGGGAACAGCCACGCCGTGCACCCCTCGAAGAGCCCGTCCGTGAGGCCCGTCGCGTAGAAGAACGACATGTCGATGTGCGGGTCCGTCGAGTTCGACAGGACGATTGCGTCCACGGGCTGCTTCAGGTTCCGGTAGATCGCCTTCACGCGGGCTTTCACGGGCTCCCCCGTCGTCGATGGAGCCCTGCGGGAAAAAGGTTTGGCCGGGCCCTCGCCGACGGGGAGGCGGGAACCCTTTTAGCGGGCCTACGGGTTCGGACCGCGATGGCCCAGCGCCGCCGGAAGGGGAACGAGCGGAAGATCGCCCACGAGCGGATCGACATCCTGTTCGGCCTCGCGGAGCGGGAGGCGCTGAAGGGGAACTTCCCCCGCGCGAACCGGTACGCGGGCCTCGCCGCGAAGATCGGGATGCGGTACAACGTCCGGCTCCCGAGGGAGTTCCGGCGGCGGTACTGCCGGAAGTGCCACGCGTTCCTCGTGCCCGGGAAGAACTGCCGGGTGCGGGTGGCCCGGGGAAAGGTGACGACGACGTGCGGGGTGTGCGGGGACGTGCGACGGTTCCCGTACGTGCGGGAGCGGACGGCGAGGCGCGCCTCGGCTCAGTAGCTCGTCGTCATGTCGATCTTTCCCGCCTTCCGCGCCATGTACTCCCCGAGCTTGAAGATCCCGAGGGAGAGCAGGAAGAAGATCAGGCTCGACGCGAGGAGGAGGGCCAGGATCTCGAGGTCGCTGAAGAAACCAAGGCCCGAATCGATCGTGTTCGGCGGGAGGATGAGCCGACGCGTCAGGTCGAACCAGTACGTGAGGGGGATCCCGCGGCCGAAGGACTGCGCCCACCCCGGTAGCGCGGTGAGCGGAAACAGGACGCCGCAGAACACGTAGAAGATCCCCGGGATCCCCTCCGCGAGTCCGTGGGTGTGCTTCGCGGTCATGAACGAGACCCCGGCGAGGCAGATTCCGATGGAGACGAGGCAGAACAGCCCGAGGACGAGGCCGACGAAGAAGATCGGGACCGAGCCCAGGGTCATCTGGAACTGGACCCCGAGGACGAACACCCCGAAGATCAGGGTGATGAGGACGGCGAGGCCCCCCACGGCGACCTTTGACGCCGCCCGGCCCACGATGTACGTGTAGTACGAGATTGGGGAGATGTACGTGTACCGGAGGGTCTGGTACCACTCCCGGTCCGCCTGGATCACCTGGAACGTCCCGAAAAGCGTGCTCCCCACGAAGATGAAGAACGAGTTCCCGACGTAGATGTACGAGAACATCGCCGGATCGCGGTAGTTGCCAATCGCCGCGAAGACGATGTACATGAGCACGAGGATGAACGCGCCCGCCACGGGCTTGACCACGCTGTACACGATGAACAGGGCCGGCTCCGTCCAGTTCGAGTCCATCTCCCAGCCGAGCCACGCGGCCCACTTGAACGTCCGCCACTGCCTCCGGACCGTTGCGCTCACTGATGCCGTGAGGTCAGCCTCCCTTCGCGCCGCGCGAGCAACTCCAGATACGCTAGGGCATAGCGGGCGAGGACTAGGAAGACGACGCCGAGGACGAGGATGATCACCAGCTCGACCTCCGGGGAGAAGATCCAGAGCTTGTCGCCCCAGGCCCCCGGGAAGACCAGCTGGCGCATCGCGTCGAGCCCGAGGGTGGCGGGGATCGCGGTCGCCGCGGTGAGGAGGACCCTGCCCCAACCCCCCACGTACGCGAGGCCGCCCGCCGGGAAGTAGAACCCGCTCGTGAAGAAGATCGGCTCCTCCAGGAGGGCGGAGAGGTGCCACGCCTCCCGCCCCCAGAGGAGGTACAGGGACGCGAGGGTCATCCCCATCCCGTACAGCGCGACGAGGGTCGCAAAGAACACCGCGATGAGCAGGAACGGGTTCGTGACCTGGAGGACGATGCTGAACACGACGACCCCCGCCACGAGGGTCGTGATCGCACGGACGGAGGTCATGAACATCCCGCCGACGGCCATCCCGCCGAGGAGGGCCATCCGGGACATCGGCGCCATCATGTACAGCTGGAGGTTTCCGATCTCCTTCTCCCAGTACAACTGGGAGGCCATCGACCAGAGGACGTTCAGCCAGAACGCGATCATCGTGCCGCCGAGGACGACGGAACCGATGAGGGCGTTCGTCGCGGCGACCGTCGCGGCCTTGTCCGCCGCGGAGACCGTCGGGTCCAAGAGCACACGGTTCGCGAGGGCCTGGTAGATGAACACGTACGCGGCGATGCCGAGGAGCGGCAGGATCGCCTCGAAGAAGATCCACGAGGGCTCCCGGTTCGCGCCGACGATCCGCGGGTACGCGCGCCCGACGACGGCTCTCAGGTTCAGGCGGATCCGGTGGGGGATCCTCGACGTGACCGTGGCGGCGCTCACTCCAGCCCCCTCCCGACCATGCTGATGAACACGTCCTCCAGGGTCGGCTCAGACTTCTGGAGGTAGTGGATCTTCGCGCCCTGGGCCTGGACGGCGGACAGGATGTCCGAGACCGCGGACTCGTCCTCGAGGATGAACGTGAGGCTCGTCGTGTTCTTCGAGGCGTCGTCCTTCGAGGAGAAGTTCTTCACCCCTTTCATCCCGGAGAAGGCGGACGCCGACCTCAGGGTGTCGACCTCGAGCCGGAACGTCGTGTCGTGCCGGATCGTCCGCTTCAGGTTCTCCGGGGTGTCGCACGCGAGGATGCGCCCGCGGTCGATGATCGCGATCCGGTCGCACATCTGGTCCGCCTCCGCCATGTAGTGCGTCGTGAGGAGGACCGTCTTCCCCTTCTGCTTCCGGACCCAGGCCTCGACGTACTCCCGGATCACGCGGCTCGCGTTCACGTCGAGGCCCAGGGTGGGCTCGTCGAGGAACAGGATGTCGGGGTCCGTGACGAAGCCCCGGATCATGTTCATCTTCTGCCGCTGCCCGCTGGAGAGGGTCCGCACCTTCGCGTCCCGCTTGTCCCAGAGCCCGAAGATATGGAGGAGCTCGTCGATCCGCGCCTTCGCGACCTTGCTGTTCACCCCGTAGAACTGGGAGAACATCCAGACGTTCTCGCGGGTCGTCAGCAGGCCGTAGCCGCTCGTCTCCCCGCCGCTCACCATGTTGATCCGCTCCCGGATCGGGAACGGGTCCTTCGAGATGTCGTGGCCCGCGACCCACGCCTGCCCCGAGGTCGGGAGGAGGAGGGTGCAGAGGATCTTGATCAAGGTCGTCTTCCCTGCCCCGTTCGGGCCGAGGAGGCCGAACAGCTCCCCCTGGCGGATCTGGGTCGTCACGCGGTCCAGGGCCGTGACGGGGCCCTCGCCCGAGCCGCCTTCGCCGTTGGGGTTCTTCTTCCGCTTCAGGAGCTTGCGGGACGGCTTGAACACCCGCACAAGGTCCTTAGTCTCAATCGCGAATTCCATCGTCTGGACTCTTCGCCAGGACGCGCGCGGGGTGGTGCTTTGCCAACCCAGAAGACTTGTGGGGATCAGACGGTCGGAAGCTGCTGTCGGTACGTCGTCACGTAGCCGGCGATTCGGTTCCGCATCCGATGGTACTTCACGTCCGTGAGCTCAGAGACCTTCTTCTTGTTGTGCTCGAAGTCCGCCGTGAACTCGTCCGGGTACTGCTTGAGCAGCTCGATCGCGACCCGCTTGATGTACGTCGGCCGTATGTTTCCCAAGTCGCCCTCTCCGCGTGCGCTGGCGCGCGGTTCGATACGCAGGGCGTATATCAACGTTGCGAGGGGATGCGTGACCTCGTGCGCCTCCGGAACGTCTCGGCGGGCGGATTTAAATCCACCCTGCCGAATGGAAATCTGGGCGACTCTGCGGGCAACGCTTAAATAGAGAATCACTTTACGCGATTCGAAAAATTCGGGCCTCGAGAAGGGCCCTCACGCAGGGGACGGTTCCCATGGAAGAGTCGCTAGTGAGCGTCGAATTCCTGAAGAGCTCCAACCGGTTCATCGCGAGGATCCAGAGCGAGATCGGCGGGATGCGGGAATACACGAGCAGCTCCTTCGAGGAGGTCCTCGAGCAGGTCGTCATCGACCTCCAGGAAGAAGCGGAATCGTACGAGTGATCACTCGTTCTTGAACGCGGGCTTCCGCTTCTCGAGGAACGCGGCCATCCCCTCTCCCTTGTCCGCGGTCGCACCGGCCAGGCCGAACGCCTCCGTCTCGAAGGACAGGCCCGCGCTCAGGGACGCCTCAAGGGCCATGTGGATCGCCGCCTTCGAGAGGGCGACCGCACGGGGCGCCTTCTCCACAATCTTCCGGGCGATCGCCCTCGCCTGGGGGAGGAGCTCCTCCGGCGGGGTGACGCGGTTCACGAGCCCGATCCGCTCCGCGGTCGCCGCGTCGATCATCTCTCCGGTGAGGATCATCTCGGAGGCCCATCCCGCGCCGACGAGGCGGGGGAGCCGCTGGGTCCCGCCGAAGCCCGGAGGGATCCCGAGGTTCACCTCCGGTTGCGCGAGCCTCGCGCGCTCGGAGGCGATCCGGAGGTCGCACGCGAGCGCGATCTCGCACCCGCCGCCGAGCGCGTAGCCGTTGATCGCTGCGATCACGGGCTGCGGGGCCCGCTCGATCGCCCGCCCCAGGCGCCCGCCGAGCTCGGAGAACGCGCGCATCTCGAGCCCGCTCTTCCCCGCCATCTCCCCGATGTCCGCCCCCGCCACGAACGCCTTCTCGCCCGCCCCCGTGAGGATCACCGCTCCGACGTCCTTCCGTCGCCCGAGGCCCTCGAACGTCCTCGTGAGCTCCCGGATGAGGTCGGAGTTCAGGGCGTTCACGGGAGGGCGGTCGATCGTCACGATCGCGATGCGGTCCTCGACCTCCACGCGCACGAAACCCACGGGCTCACGGCCCCTGCCCGTACTCGTACACGCCGCGGCCCGTCTTGCGGCCGAGGCGACCCGCCCGCACGTACTTCCGGAGGAGGGGCGAGGGCCGGAACTTCGGGTCCCCGGTCTCCCGGAACAGGACCTCCATCACGTCGAGCCCGATGTCGAGCCCCGTGTAGTCCGCGAGCTCGAACGGCCCCATCGGCATGTTCGTCCCGAGCTTCATCGCCTTGTCGATGTCCTGGGCGCTCGCGACCCCTTCCATCAGGAGGTTGAACGCCTCGTTCATCATCGGCACGAGGAGCCGGTTCACGACGAAGCCCGGGGACTCCCGCACCTCGACGGGCTCCTTCCCCAGCCGGACGGAGAACGCCTTCGCGAACGCGGTCGTCTCGTCGCTCGTCTCGGAGCCGCGGATCACCTCGATCAGCTTCATCACGGGGGCGGGGTTGAAGAAGTGCATCCCGATCACGCGGGGCGGCCGCTTCGTCGCGCTCGCCATCTCCGTGATGCTCAGGGAGGAGGTGTTGCTCGCGAAGACGACCTCCGGCGGGCAGATCCCGTCCAATTCGGAGAACAACGCCTTCTTCGCGTCCATCTTCTCGATGATCGCCTCAATCACGAGCTGGGCGCCCGCCACGGCCTCCTTCAGGCTCACGGTCCCGCGGATGTTCGCGAGGACCCGGTCCACGTCGTCCTTCGCCATCTTCCCCTTCTCGACCCGCTTCATCAGCGGGTCCCGGATCCGGCGGAACCCGCCGTCCACGAAGCGCTGCTCGATGTCCCGCATCGCGACCTCGAGCCCCGCCTGGGAGCACACCTGCGCGATCCCCGCCCCCATGGAGCCCGCCCCGATCACGGCGACCTTCCTCACACCTGAGAGATCCATCGGACCCACCGTCCGGCGGAGTATGCCCGTGCCTCTCTAAAGCCTGAGTGATAGCGTGTCCGACAGGCTCAAATCCAGCCTGCCGCATGTGCGCGACGGGGCTTTCGAATGACGGCCATTCCGAGGTTCCTCACGGTGGCCTTGGTCTTGGCGATCGCACTCGCGTCACTCGTGATCGTTCCACGACCCGTCGCCGCGGCGGAGCAGAATCGTCCCACATGGACCCAGGGCGACTTCTGGATCTATTCGCGGACGGAGGGCGCGTCGACGTCGACCATCCGGATGGAAGTGCACGAGCGATCGACCGTGACGCTTGCCTTGGGCACGTATAGCGTTTGGCACGTTACGGCTACGACCACGCCCACGGGCGGGTCCGCGACGGTCCAGCACAGTTGGGTCCGAGATTCCGACCTCGGAATCGTGAAGACGAATTTCACCGTCCTCGGATCCGAGGTCCAGGTCACCTTCGACCCACCCCTTTCCCAGGCGCAATTTCCGCTCCGGGTGAACGCTCAATGGTCTCTGAGCACGACCGTACGGGTCGTCGACACTGGATTTAACTTCAACATTCCGTACAGCGCAATCGTGACCGCGGAGCAATCCACCACCGTGCCGGCCGGCACGTTCAGCGTCGCGGTGGTCCGCTCGCCATCGACGGGAACGGCCCGTGACGAAAACCACTACTCGGAAGGCGCGGGGAATTCCGTCCGGGAGGAGTCGTATGATGGCAGTGGGAACCGGGTCGCGGAGCAGCAGTTGACATCGTACCGGTACCAAAACCCGACAACAATCCTCGTGATCGTGGTGGTCGTTGCCCTCGCGGTCATCGTCGCCGTCGCACTCCTGTGGAGGAAGCGGAGGAAGGCAGTGGGGCTCCCGGGAGGCCCGATGGCCCCGCGGGCGGCGCCGCCTCCACCTCCCTAGGTGCCTCCTTGGACCGCGAATCTAGATAAGGTCCGCCGCAGGTTCTCCCCGCGGATGGCGAGGGGCCCGTACGCCGCCATCGCCGCGGCGATTGTCGCGGTCTCCACCGCCTCGATCCTGATCCGGTGGTCCGACTCGGACGCAATCACGATCGCGTTCTACCGCCTCGGGTTCGCGACCCTCATCGTCCTCCCGTTCGCGACGTTCGACCGCGCGACCCCGCTACGCGGCCTCGCTCGGAGGGACGTCCTCCTCATGGCGGGGATCGGGGTCGTCCTCGCGGCGCACTTCGCCCTCTGGATCACCTCCCTGAAGACCGCGGGGGTGACGGTCGCGAGCTCCGTCGTCCTCGTCACGTCCCACCCGGTGATGGTCGCGCTCGTGTCCCATTTCCTCCTGAAGGAGCGGGTGAGCCGGATGACCGCGGCCGGGATCGCCCTCGGTTTCTCCGGGGTCGTGGGGATCGCGGTCGCGGACCTCGGCGTCTCGACGACGACCCTGGGCGGGGACCTCGCGGCGCTCGGCGGAGGCGTCATGGCGGGGATTTACTTCCTCGCGGGGCGGCGGTTGCGGCAGCGGGTCTCCCTCCCGGTGTACGCCTTCGTCGTGTACGGCACCGCGGCGCTCGCGCTGTTCGCCCTCGCGGCCGCGACCGGGAGGCTCGCGCCGACCGGGGACCTCCGCACGGAGCTCCTCTTGTTCGGGGCGATGGCGATCGTGCCCCAGATCGGAGGCCACACCCTCTACAACTGGGCCCTCCGGTACGTTCCCGCCCCCCTCGTTTCCGTGAGCCTCGTGGGGGAGCCGATCGGGTCCTCCCTCCTCGCATGGATCTTGCTGGCCGAATTGCCGTCGACTCTGGTCGCAATCGGCGCCCTGCTGGCCCTCGCCGGAATCTTCCTCACGGCATACTCCACGACGACCACGCCCGCGAAGACGCCGCCCTGAGGCGGACTGCCCGGGGTGCGTTATGGTCAATTAACCATAACGGGCTCGAGCCGATCGACCTGCCCCACCGAAAAGTCTGCCGGGTCACGCCTCGTCGTACGCCGCGCCCTTCCGCTCGAACTGTTTCGCGTACAGCTCTTTCAGACGGTCGTACGTGTCCGCCTCCCCGGGGTCCTTGTCGTCCCGGACCCGCGCGACCCGCGCGAACCGGAGCGCGAACCCGGACTCGTAGTGCGGGCTCCTCTGAATCTCGTTGTATGCAATCGCCACGACGACCTCCGGGCGGACGTGGACGACCCAGGGCTCCTCCCGGGTCTTCAGGGCCATCAGGCGCTCCATGAGGTCCCGCCGCTCCTGGTCCGTGAGCCCCTTGAAGGTCTTCCCGATCATCTGCCACCCGTCCCCGTCCCGCACCCCGAGCCAGTAGTTGCTCAGGGTGCCCGTCCGCCTCCCGTGACCCCACTCCGCCGCAAGGATCGCGACGTCGAGGGTGTCCGCGGGCTTGATCTTGAACCACTTCTTCCCCCGCTTCCCCACGGAGTACGGGGCGTCGAGCTGCTTCGCCATCAGCCCCTCGTGGCCCGCCTCCATCGCTTCCTTCAGGAAGGCCTCGATCTCCGCGCGGCTCTGCGTGACGATCCGCTTCGCGAGGACGTCCGCCTGGACGAGCGCCTCGAGCGCGGCCCAGCGGTACCGGTACGGGACGGGGATCAGGGAGCGGCCCTCGAGGTACAGGACGTCGAACAGGTAGAGCCTCAGCGGGATCTCCCTCCGGAGGGCCTCGATCTCATGGACCCGCCGGAACCGTCGCATCAGCTCCTGGAACGGTCGGGGCCTCCCGCGGTCGTCCATCGCGACGACCTCCCCCTCCAGGAGGAACGACGTCGCGGGCACCGTCCGTGCGAACTCCACGACCTCGGGCACGCTCTCCGTCACGTCCGTGAGCCGACGGCTGAAGACCCGGACCGCGTCCCCCTGGCGGTGAATCTGGATCCGCGCGCCGTCGAACTTGAACTCCACGGCCGTGGTGCCGCCGTGCTCCTTCAGGACCTCGTCGAGGTCGTCCGCGGTCTCCGCCATCATCGGCTTCACGGGAGAGAAGAGGCGGAGCTGGAGGTCCGCGAGCCCCGTCGCGCCTCCGGAGAGGGCGACCTCCGCGACCCGCCCCAGGTCCCCGAGGACCATGTGGGCCGCGCGGACCGCGTCCGCGTCCACCCCCGCCGCGTCCGCGATCCCTTCGAGCATCACGCCCTCGTTCACGCCGATCCGCATCTCCCCGAAGATGCTCTTCATGAGGACCTCCCGCTCCGGGTCCGTCGCCTGTCCGAGGAGGCTCGCGAGGAGCCGGAGGCGGGCCCGCACGGAGTCCGCGCCGCTCGCGGCCGCGATCCCCTCGAACGCGCGGTTCACGTCGAGGATCGTGAGCGGCCTCGCGTCGAGGCGGGCCTGTCGGGCGGAGCTGAGCGCCTTCTGGAGGGTCGCCCACCCGACGTTCAGCGCCTTCTGGTCCGCCTCCGGGAAGATGCGCCCGATCGCGATCAGGACCGCGGGGCCGACCTCCTCCCGGGGAAGACGCCGGAGGAACTCCGCGATCAGCTTCCGCTTCTCCAGGCGTTTCGTCGTCGACTCGAGCCTGTGGGTGAGCTCGACGAGGTCCGAGAACGGGGTGCCCGCCTCCGTGGGCATGGAGGAAAACCCATCCCGGCGGGCGATACTTAACCCTTCGCGGAGGGCGAGCGGTACAGCGCGACGACCCCGAGGGCCATCACCGCGCCGCCCACCGCCTGGAGGGCGGTGAGGGAGAACCCGAACGCAACCGCGATCGCGACGCCGAAGGCGGCCGAGGTCGCGAGGATCGCTCCGACCTGGAGGGCGCCGATCTTCCGCATCGCGAAGTAGAACAGGTACGTGAAGGCCGCGGACCCCGTCAACGCGAGGAAGACCGCGATCGGGATCCCCGCCGTCGGGATCGCCAGGGTCCCCTCCCTGAGGAGGACGATGGGGGCGAGGAGGAGGGTCCCCAGGGAGAGATACATGCACACGTACGACGGGATGTCGTGGCGGGCGATGACGACCCGGTTGATCGTGTTCGCCCCGCCCCAGCACGCGGCGGCGAGGACGAGGAGGACGTTCCCTAGGAGGGCGGACCCGACGGCGCCGCCTCCCTGCCCCAGGTCGGCGGTCACGATCATCGCGCCCGCGAGGATCGACGCCGCCGCCACGTATCCCCCGACGGACAGCCGCTCCTTCAGGAACGCGAACGCGAACACGACCGTGAACAGGGCCTCCGTGTTCGACAGGAGGGCCGCGCTCACGGGGGTCGTGAGGTCCAGCCCCGTGAAGTACAGGGAGGGCGCGAGCACGGTCCCCAGGAGGGCGCCGCCGAACGTGTATCCCCAATCGCGGCCCCGGAGCCGGATCCTCCGGAGGAACGGGGAGAACGCGACCGCGGTGACGGCCTGGACGAACCATGCGAGGGCGAGCGGCGGGACGTTCGCGAGCGCGAACTTCCCGATCGTCGCCCACATCCCGAACAGGAACGCGGCGCTGAGAATCGCGACGTATCCCGAGAGTTTCTCGGAGGCGTTCGCGGGCACATCGCGGGATTCCGGACGGCCCACTTAGACCTTCCCGGGGTTCGAAAGCCGAAAATCACCGCGGGATATGGAGGGAATAAGGGTTAAATGCTAGATGCGATACGGGGGAACGGGAGTAAAATGCCCTACCTACACAAGGGATGGACGCTGTATTTCCGAGACGTGAAGCTGAAGCGGGGACCGAAAGTGACGATCTACTTCTTCAGCAAGAGGAAGCCGAAGAGCGGAGCGAAGTGGCCCGACGACACGCTTCCGAAGGGCCGCAAGGTCGGCGAGAACAAGCGCACGGGCCTGCCGTTCCTGCGGAAGGCGTAGACCGCTTCCTATCTGTCGCCGCGCGACCCACGCGCGGCGCTCCCCCTTTCCGAACCGCTCCGTTTCGAACCCGCATCCGCGACGACGAACCAGAGGCCGCCGCCCGCATCGTGGAACCTCACTCCGTGGAAGCCCGCCTCCCGGAGGAGGGCCCCGAGTTCCGATTTCTCGAAGAACCGCGCGCCCTGGAGCGCGAAGTCGAGCCCCATCGCCGCAACGAGCTGCGAGGCGGGGTCCGCCGTCCTCCGTGGAGGGCCGACGAGCCCTTCCGCAACGACGAGGACTCCGTCCCGCGCGAGGGACCTTCTCACGTTCCGGAGCAGGCGCACCTGGTCCTTCACTCCATAGAGGACCTCGCCGAGGTACGCCAGATCGAACGGACCGGATTCCCGAATCAGCTCCCCGCCGCTCCCTCCGAGAAAACGAACACGACGGCCTCCGCCTTTCTTCTTCCCTGCTGCGATCCGGATCGCGGTGCGGTCCGGGTCAATCCCCGTGAACGAGGACCTCGGGAACGCGCGGGCCATCCGGAGGACCCATCCGCCGGTCCCGCATCCGACGTCCAACGCGCGCACTCCCGCGCGGAGCCGCCCCGCCACGCGCGGCACCCGCGGAAGGAGGAACTTCAGGAAGCTCGTGTGGTCCCAGCGGGTCGCTTCCTCGGACGCCTCCCGGAGATGGCGAGTCCCCGAACCGTCCGCCTCACCCCTTCGGAAGAACGCATCGAACGCCTCGAAGTCCAGGCTCCTCAAAGCGAGGTACGAGAACTGCCCTCCGAGGAATCGCACGTCGTCCGGGTCCGCGAGGAGGGCTCTGCGGTCCGCGGGCAACCGGTAGCCGCGCCCGATGCCCTCGATGAGCCCGAGGGAGCGGGCCGCCTCGCACCACACCCGCACCGCAGATTCATGGAGCCCGCAGGCGCGCGCGATCGCGCGGGTCCCCGCCGGGCGTTTCCTCCGGGAGAGCGTCTCGAAGATCCCGTATCGCCGCCCGAGATGCGCGGCCCACACCGTGTAGAACCCGAGGGACGCGTTCGCGACCCCTGATAAGCCCTTCCCTCCGGGTGCGGAACGGTTTCGCGACACGCGGGAGAGCACCAAGCCATAACCCTTAAACCCCCGCATCGGATTCTTTCGGCCGGAGCCCTCCGCATCGCGGGCGGCTCCAGTTGTCAGGGGGACGAGGCGGCCTTTGGGCGACCTGCTCCGCGTGATCAAGGACGACGGCTCGACGGATCCCGAGCTCGACCCGGAGCTCTCCCCCTCGGATGCCGTGCGGCTGTACCGCCTCATGCTCATGGAGCGGATCCTGGACACGCGGATGCTCGCCCTCCAGCGGCAGGGCCGCATCGGGTTCTACGGGCCATCCGTGGGCCAGGAGGCGACGATCGTCGCGCCCGCCCTCGCCCTCGATGCGGGGGACTGGGTCTTCCCCCAGTACCGCGAGCCCGGCGCGGCCCTCGCGCGGGGGATGCCCCTCCTCGACCTCGTGAACCAGTTCATGGGGAACGCCGCGGACGCGGTCCACGGTCGGCAGATGCCCTGCCACTACGTGTTCCGCGCCGGGAACTACATGTCGATCTCGAGCTGCGTGGGCACGCAGATCCCCCTCGCCGTCGGGGCCGCGTGGGCCGCGAAGATCAGGGGCGACCGCATCGTCACCCTCGCGTTCTTCGGGGACGGCGGCACCTCGACGTCGGATTTCCACGTCGGGATGAACTTCGCGGGCGCCTTCCACACGCCGACCGTGTTCGTGTGCAACAACAACCAGTGGGCGATCTCCCTCCCGGTCGCGAGGCAGACCGCCTCGGAGACGATCGCGCAGAAGGCCCTCGCGTACGGGTTCGACGGGGTGCGGGTGGACGGGAACGACGCCCTCGCCGTGTACCGCGCGGCCCGGGACGCGGTGAAGAAGGCGCGCGCGGGCGGCGGCCCGACCCTCCTGGAGTGCGTCACGTACCGGATTGGGCCCCACTCCTCGTCCGACGATCCCTCCCGGTACCGGGACGAGAAGGAGGTGGAGCGGTGGCGGCTGCGGGATCCCCTCACGGTGTACCGGCGGTACCTGAAGCACCTCCGGATCTGGACGGAGGAGTTCGAGGAGAACATCGAGAAGGCGATCGGGGACGAGATCACGGAGGCCGTCCGGCTCGCGGAGGTGAACCCGCCCCCGCCGATCGAGTCCCTCTTCGGGGACGTGTACGCGGAGATGCCCCCGCACCTCGAGGAGGAACTCGAGGACCTGAAGCGGGTCCGGGGGCGGTGACATGCCCGCGAAGCGCTCCGCCGCGAAGGCCCCGCCCGGCGCCCCCGCCGTGGACCGGGGCCTCGAGAAGGCGCACGGCTCCTTCCGGGACGGGGACTACGGCGCCGCAATCGCGGTGATCAACCAGATCCTCTCCCGGGACCCGGAGAACACGGACGCGCTGATCCTCGCGTCCCAGTGCCACTCCCTCCTGGGGCACTACGACCAGGCGGTCGCGTTCGACCGGAAGGCGGTGAAGGCCCACCCGGACAACCCGCAGGCGTGGATGACCCTCGCGTTCGACCTCGCGAACCTCGGGGACATGGAGGCGGCGGAGGAGGCGTACCGCAAGGCCGCGGAGCTCGACCCGAAGCGGGCGAGCGCGTGGTACAAGCTCGCGTGCATCGCGGCCCGCCGCGGGGACCTGGAGGAGGCCCTCGCGCACCTCGAGAAGGCGTGCGCGGAGTCCGAGGAATATCGCGAAGAGGCTAAATCCCAGCCCGAGTTCGCTCCCCTGCAGGAGGACCCGAGGTTCCTGCGGATCGCGGCGGGCGCGAAGGAGAGCGACGACCCGTACGCGGAATGGATGAGGAGCAAGACCTGAGATGCCCGTGATGACGATCGTGCAGGCGGTGAACAGCGCCCTCCGGGAGGAGATGCGGCGGGACGACCGGGTCGTGATCCTCGGGGAGGACGTGGGCCGGAACGGCGGCGTCTTCCGGTGCACAGAGGGCCTCATCGACGAGTTCCCGGACCGCGTGTTCGACACGCCCCTCTCCGAGGGCGGGATCATCGGCACCGCGATCGGGATGGCCCTGTACGGGCTCCGGCCCGTGCCGGAGATCCAGTTCATGGACTTCATCTACCCGGGGTTCGACCAGATCGTGAGCGAGGCCGCGAAGATGCGGTACCGCTCCGGCGGACAGTACACGGTCCCGATGACGATCCGCACGCCGTTCGGCGGCGGGATCAAGGGCGGCCACTACCACTCCCAGTCCTCCGAGGCGTACTTCTGCCACACCCCGGGGCTGAAGGTCGTCGTCCCCTCGACGCCGCACGACACGAAGGGCCTCCTGACGAACGCGATCCGGGACCCGGACCCCGTGATGTTCCTGGAGCCGAAGAAGCTGTACCGCGCGATCAAGGAGGAGGTCCCGGAGGGCGAGGTCACGGTCCCGATCGGGGAGGCGAAGGTACGCCGGAAGGGAAGGGACCTCTCGATCTTCGCGTGGGGGTACATGGTGAACGTGTCCCTCGACGCCGCGGAGCGGGCCGCGAAGGAGAAGAACGTCGAGGCGGAGGTCGTCGACCTCCGGACCCTCGTGCCCCTGGACACGAAGGCGATCCTGGACTCCGTGAAGAGGACGGGGCGGGCCGTCGTCGTGTACGAGGCCCCGCGGACCGGCGGGTACGGCGCGGAGATCAGCGCGATCATCGCGGAGAGGGCGATCGAGTACCTTCACGGCCCCATCGTGCGGGTGACGGGCTTCGACACGCCGTTCCCGTACACCCTCGAGGACGTGTACATGCCGAACCCGGACCGGGTCCTCGCGGGGATCGAGAAGGCGATGGCGTTCTAGCCGGACGCCCCCCGCGGCCGCGTGCTTCCCGCTCGGAATTGGCCGAGCGTGTTCCGAACCGTTAAGTACCGACGGGCGCGTTCGCGGCGACCGTGCAGCCCGGAGGAGGGATGCCGTACCCGCCCCCCGGCGGGATGTATCCCGGCCCGGGGATGGTCCCCGGCTGGGGATTGCGCCCGCCGCCCTTGCCCCGACCGCACGGGGTCCCCAGCCGCGCCCTGTTCGTGACCGGGGCCGTCGGCCACTTCATCGCGGCGGGCATGGCGATCCCCTTCGCGTACTTCGGCATTTCTTTGGTGTTCTTTTTCTCCTTCGGGTCCTTCTTCGGGTTCTTGTCCATCATCATCCTCGCAATCTCGATCGTAATGGGGGTCGCGCTCGTGCTCCAGCTCATCGGGCTCTACGGATTCTGGAAGAACTACGGTTCGCGCCTCGGCATCGCGGCATTCATCTTCGGGCTGATCGCCACGATCGTGTTCATTTCTGCCACGGCCCTTCTGGCTCTCGGAGGGGGCTTCGCCCTCGTCTTCGTTTACTTTGCGGGGTGGGTCCTCCTCGGGGTGATGTTCATCCTCGATGGCGCAGCGTTCATCGTGAACCGGCACTTCGTCCTCCCGGGCGCCTCCATCGCGGCGGGCGTCCTGTTCATCATCGCGGGCGGCCTCATCTGTTCGATCCTACTCGCATCCGCGGGCGCGATCGTGGCGATGCCCGCTCTAATCATCGGGGGCATCGTCCTCACGAGCGCGCCGATCCCGATGATGTACGCCCCGCCTCCCGAGTACGCGCGTCCGGGGGCCCCGCCGCCCTTCACGCCGTAGCCGCTTTCGGCGCACCCTTTTTATCCGACCCGACGTTCCACGGACCCAGGTACCACCGTGGCCCGCGAGTTCAAGCTCCCCGACATTGGCGAAGGCGTCCACGAGGGCGAGATCGTGAAATGGCTCGTGAAGGAGGGAGCCCCGATCAAGGAGAACGACCTGATGGTCGAGGTGATGACGGACAAGGTCACGGTCCAGATCCCGTCCCCGGTGACGGGGAAGGTCCTGAAGCTCCTCGCGAAGGAAGGGCAGACCGTCACGGTGGGGACGACGATCATCCTCCTCGGCGAGGCGGGGGAATCCGCGCCCGTCACTGCGACACCCGCTCCGGCGGCCCAAGCGGCCCCCGCCATCGTCCGCACGGCTCCCGCACTCGCCCACACTCCCGCCTCCGCGTCCACCGGGCCCGCGCTCGCGGCCCCCGCGGTCCGGAAGCTCGCGCGGGAACTCGGAGTGAACCTCGACGCGGTACGAGGCACCGCGTCCGGCGGGCGTATCACGGAGGAGGATGTCCGAAACGCGCAGAAGGCCCCCACTCCCGCCATGGCGCTCAGGCCCGCCGTCCCCGTGGAGGAACTCCCGCCAAAGAGGGCGCCCGCAGGCCTCGAGGAGAGGATCCCGATCCATGGACTCCGGAAGCGGATCGCGGAGAAGATGGCGAAGACCCATGCGACCGTCGCCCCGTTCACGTACGTCGAGGAGGTCGACATGACCCAGCTCGTCCACCTACGGGACCGCCTGAAGGAGGCGGCGGAGGGGAAGGGGATCAAGCTGACGTACCTCCCGTTCGTCGTGAAGGCCCTCGTCGCGGCCCTGAAGGAGCACCCCACGTTGAACGCGAGCATGGACGACGAGAAGCAGGAGCTCGTCGTGAAGCGGTACTACAACATCGGGATCGCGACCGCCACGGACGAGGGGCTCACGGTCACCGTCGTGCACGACGCGGACAAGCGGGACATCTGGAACCTCGCGCGGGAGATCGAGCGCCTCGCGACGGCGGCACGGGAGAAGAAGGTCGCCCTCCAGGAGATCCAGGGGAGCACGTTCACGATCACGTCCCTCGGGAAGGAAGGCGGGATGTTCGCGACCCCGATCATCAACTGGCCCGAGGTCGGGATCATCGGGGTGCACAAGATCGAGAAGCGGCCCGTCGTGCGGAACGACCTCGTCGTGGTCCGGGAGATGATGTACCTCTCGTGCACGTTCGACCACCGGGTGATCGACGGCCACGTGGGGGCTGCGTTCGTGCAGTCGATCGTGAAGTACCTGGAGCACCCAGCCC
>JAIBJG010000025.1 GCA_020029475.1 Methanobacteriota archaeon
CGATGAGCGGGGACATCAAGTTCGAGAAGACGTGGCTCTTCAACCCCGCCGTGAACAAGTTCCCCCGCCTCGAGACCCTCGTCCTCGAGTCCACATACGGAGGGTTCCACGATGTCCAGCCCTCCCGCCACGATGCCGCAGCCCAGTTCAAGAACATCCTCGGTCGGGTCCTGAGTCGGAAGGGGAAGGTCCTCGTCCCCGTGTTCGCGGTCGGTCGGTCCCAGGAGGTGATGCTCGTCCTGGAGGAGGCGATGCGGACGGGTCAGATCCCGACGGCCCCCGTGTACCTGGACGGGATGATCTGGGAGGCGACCGCGATCCATACCGCGTACCCGGAGTACCTGAACTCCCAGCTCCGGACGCAGATCTTCCAGACCGGGGAAAACCCGTTCCTCGCGCCGATGTTCAAGCGCGTGGAGACGTCGGACATGCGGGCGAACATCATCGACGACGTGGAGCCGTGCATCGTCCTCGCGACGAGCGGGATGATGAGCGGCGGGCCCGTGCTCGAGTACTTCAAGGGGTGGGCGGACAACCCGCTCCATGCCCTCCTGTTCGTCGGGTTCCAGTCCGAGGGGTCCCTCGGACGTCGGATCCAGCGGGAGGCCCGCGAGATCACGCTGAACGACCGCGGGAACCCGCTCACCCTGCAGATCAAGATGGACATCGAGACGATCGACGGTTTCTCCGGGCACTCGGACCGGCTCCAGCTCCTGAACTACGTGGGTACGATGGAGCCCCGCCCGGAGCGGGTGATTGTGAACCACGGCGAGGAGTACAAGTGCTCCGACCTCGCCTCGAGCCTGTACAAGAAGTTCGGCGTCGAGACGCGGGCGCCGATGAACCTCGAGACGATCCGGCTGAAGTGAGGCCTCGCCACGGGCGAAGCCATTTTCCGCAGGGACCCGATTCCCCATCGTGGCGGGCATGGGGGAGCGGTGGGACTCCCGATGGTGGGCGTCGATCGCGGTCCTGTCCGTCGTCCTCTTCGTCGCTTCCATGGGCCTCCCGAATGTCATGATCCAGTGCATCGAGGGCTGCTTCCACCTCGGCTTTCCCGTCCCGTTCTACGGTAGTTACAGCAGCCCGGGGGTCCAAACTGCCCCCGTGTGGTTCCCCCCGTTCGTCATCCTCGACTTTTTCGTTTGGCTTGTTGTTTCGTGGGGAATCCTGGTGGTCCTCCGCGACCGCGAGGCAAGGACATCCTGTTGAGGGCAACCGTTTTCGTCCTGCGTGTCCTTCCGACGTCCGTGGTCTCGAGACACTACAAGAGGGTGAGCGATCGAGTCTCCGCGCTGGACTTCGACGAAAGGGTCCGGGCCAAGGGGGAGGAGTGGGGGGGCCTGCTCGACAACGACGCCGCGGCCCTCCTCGTCCTGGAGGAGATGGGTATCGACGTCGCGGAGTGGACCCCGATCGCCTCCATCGAGGAGAACGCAGAGGTCTCGGTTCGCGGAGAGGTCGTTGCGCTCACGCCGATGCGGGAGTTCACCCGCCAGGACGGGACGAAGGGCAGAGTCGTGAATGTGACCCTGAAAGATGCAACGGGTGCGTGCCGTGTCGTCCTGTGGGACGATGACGTCGAGCTCGTTGCGAGAGGCCGCCTCAAGGTCGGCGGGTTCCTCCGTTGCTTGGACTGTTTCGTTCGTAGGACGAACTTCGGGCTCGAAGTGGGCCGCGGGAAGTTCGGCGCGCTGCTGCCGGAGTGAGAGGGGACTACATCCCCATTCCGGGGGGCATCCCGCCCATGCCGCCCATGCCGCCCATCCCGCCGCCGTGATGGTCGCCGCCACCGCCGCCCTCGCCGCCGCTCATCTTCTTGGCGGCAATCACATCGTCGATCCGCAGGATCATGTTCGCGACCTCGGAGGCGGACTCGATCGCCTGGCGCTTCACCCGCAGGGGCTCGATAACCTTCGCCTCGATCATGTCGCCGGGCGCGCCCTTCCTGAAGTCCACGCCGAAGTTCTTCCCCTTCTTCCCCTCGTGTTTCGTGCGGAGCTGGATCAGGAGGTCGATCGCGTCGAGGCCCGCGTTCTCCGCGAGGGTCCACGGGATGACCTCCAAGGCCTCCGAGAACGCTTCGATCGCGAGCTGCTCCCGCCCTCCGACGGAGGGCCCGAAGTCCTTCAGCATCAGGGAGAGCTCGATGTCCGCCGCCCCGCCACCGGGGAGGGCCTTCCCGTCCTCGATCGCGACGCCGACGACCCGCAGGGCGTCGTGCATGATCCGCTCGACCTCATCGACGACGTGCTCCGTGCCGCCGCGGATCAGGATCGAGACCGCCTTCGCCTTTTTGCAGCCCGTGATGAACGTCATCTCGTCCTCGCCAATCTTCCGCTCCTCGACGAGGTCCGCGTGTCCGAGGTCCTTCGTGGAGAGGTCATTCAGGTCGACGACGATCTTCCCGCCCGTCGCCTTCGCGAGCTTCTTCATGTCGCTCTCCTTCGCCCGCCGGACCGCGTAGATCCCCTCCTTCGCGAGGTAGTGCTGGACGAGGTCGTCGATCCCCTTCTGGCAGACGACGACGTTCGCGCCCGCCTTCTGGATCGCGTCGACGTACGCCTTCAGCGTCGCCTCCTCTTGGGAGAGGAACGCCTGCATCTTGTCCGCGTCGTGGATCCGGATCTCCGAAGAGAACTCCGTCTTCTTGATCTCGAGGGCCCGGTTCAGGAGAACGATCTTCGCGTCCCGGACGAACTTCGGCATCCTCGGGTGGACCCGCTCCTTGTCCAGGATGATCCCGTCCACGAGCTGGGTGTCCGCGAGGGCCCCGCCGTGCTTCTTCACGACGAGGACGTTGTCGACGTCCGCGACCGGCTTCCCGCCAATCTCCTCCATGATCGATCGCACGGCCTTCACCGCGATCGTCGCGAGGAAGTCCCGTGAGCTGCCGACGCTCCTCCCGCTCATCGCGGTCGACGCGATCTCCTTCAGGAGCTCCGTGTCCGTCGCCTTCACCGGGAACGCGAGGTCGTCGAGGAGTTCGATCGCCTTCGCGGCCGCAATCTTGTACCCGTTCACGATGATTGTCGGGTGGACGTTCTGCTCGACGAGGCTCTCCGCCTTCTTCAGGAGCTCGCCCGCGAGGATCACCGCCGTCGTCGTGCCATCGCCGACCTCGTCGTCCTGGGTCTTCGCTACCTCCACGATCATCTTCGCGGCGGGGTGCTCGACCTCGATTTCCTTCAGGATCGTGACGCCGTCGTTCGTGATTGTCACGTCGCCCATGGAGTCGACGAGCATCTTGTCCATCCCCTTCGGGCCGAGGGTCGACCGGACCGCGTCCGCGACGGCCCGTGCCGCCGCGATGTTGTTCAGCTGCGCGCCCTTCCCCTTCGACCGCTCCGTCCCCTCTCTGAGAATGATGATAGGTTGGCCCTGCATCATGTGGAATCCCGCGCTTCTAAGTGAGGGCTTCTATATAAGCGTTCTCATCGACGGTCACCGCGGGAGCCCTCGATTTCTTGGAGCCACTTCCGGACCTCGTCCACCGCGCCGGGGTCCTCCAGGGTCGTCGCGTCCCCGATCTCCTGGCCCGAGACGATGGAGCGGATTACCCGCCGCATGATCTTCCCGCTGCGGGTCTTCGGGAGCTTCTCCGTGATGTACAGGTCGTCCGGGACCGCGATCGCCCCGATCGCCTCGCGGACGTGCTTCTGGAGGTCCCGCTTCAGGGCGTCGGACCCCTTCTCGCCGCGTTTCAACACCACGTACGCGACGAGGGACTGCCCTTTCACGGGATGGGGCTTCCCGACGACGGCGGCCTCCGCGACCTTTGAGTGGCTCACCAGGGCGGACTCGATCTCCATCGTGCCGATCCGGTGTCCCGCGACGTTGATCACGTCGTCGATCCGGCCCATGAGCCAGAGGTACCCGTCCTCGTCGACCCGCGCCCCGTCCCCCGTGAAGTACTTTCCGGGGATCTGGGACCAGTACACCTCCCGGTACCGCTCCGGATCCTTGTACAGGGTCTGGAGCATCCCGGGCCAGGGCTTCGAGATTACGAGGTACCCGCCCCTGTTCACGGGAACCCGTCGGCCGTGCTCGTCCACGACCTCCGCCTCGATCCCCGGGAACGGCCGCGTCGCGGACCCGGGCTTCGTCGTCGTGGTCCCCGGGAGGGGCGTGATCAGGATCATCCCCGTCTCCGTCTGCCACCAGGTGTCCACGACGGGGCATCGGCCACCGCCGATCGTCCGAGAGTACCACCGCCACGCCTCCGGGTTGATCGGCTCCCCGACGGTCCCGAGGAGGCGGAGGCTCGAGAGGTCGTGCCGCTTCGGATGCTCGTCCCCCCACCGCATGAACGCGCGGATCGCGGTCGGGGCCGTGTACAGGATCGTGACGTCGCGCTCCTCGATGATCCGCCACCACCGGTCCGGCTCCGGCCAATCCGGGGCGCCCTCGTACATGAACACGGACGCGCCGTTCGCGAGGGGGCCGTACACGATGTACGAGTGCCCCGTGACCCATCCGCAGTCCGCGGTGCACCAGTACAGGTCGTCGTCCCGGAGGTCGAAGACGTACTTCGTCGTCGTCGCGACCCCCACGAGGTATCCGCCCGTGGAGTGCTGGACCCCCTTCGGCTTCCCCGTCGTCCCGGACGTGTACAGGATGAACAGCGGGTCCGTCGCGTCCATCGCCTCCGGCTCGCACTCCGGTTCCGCCTTCTCCATGAGGTCGTGCCACCAGTGGTCCCGCCCCTCCCGCATCGGGACCTCGATCCCCGCCCTCCGGAACACGACCGCGTGCCGGACGAGGTCGAGGCCC
Source organism: Methanobacteriota archaeon (assembly GCA_020029475.1). Classification (GTDB taxonomy): domain Archaea; phylum Thermoplasmatota; class Thermoplasmata; order RBG-16-68-12; family RBG-16-68-12; genus EA-19. The sequence goes on from JAIBJG010000025.1 coordinate 4,774, forward strand.
GCGATCGCCTCGTCCACGGTCCTCTTGAGGGGGAGCGGGTTCCCGCGGCGGTACCCTGCGTCCGCGGTGACGATGATCCGGGATTCCGCGTCCTCCATGCGGTCCCGGATCGCGTGGGCGCTGAACCCGCCGAAGACCACGCTGTGGACGGCGCCGATCCGCGCGCACGCGAGCATTGCGACGGCGAGCTCCGGGATCATCGGGAGGTAGATCGTGACCCGGTCCCCCCGCCCCACGCCGAGCCCCTTCAGGACGTTCGCGAACCGGTTCACGTCCCGCCACAGATCGTGGTACGTGAGGGTGCGTCGGTCCCCGGGCTCCCCCTCCCACACGATCGCGGCCTGGTTCCGCCGGGCCGTCGCGACGTGGCGGTCGAGGCAGTTCACGGAGACGTTCAGCCGCCCGCCGACGAACCATTTCGCGAAAGGTGGGTCCCACTCCAGGACCTTCGCCCAGGGGCGGGCCCACGCGAGGGTCCTCGCCTCCTCCGCCCAGAAGGCCTCGGGATCCTTCCGCGCGGATTCGTACACCGCATCGTCGTGGATGCGGGCCCGCGTCCGGAACGCGTCCGAGGGTGGATACCGCTCGTTCTCCCGCAGGAGGCTGTCAATCGTCGATCCCGAGACGACCATGGGTCCCACCGAGGCGATCGCGCGGGAGTCGGCCGATTCCCCGCCGTTCCACGGTAGACACCCGGACGGTATTTATCTCATTGCGAATGTCGCACCCGCGGATCCGTGCGGAGGCGGACGGGGATGGCGGAGGAGCGGAGGAGCCTATGTTTATATCCGGCGGGCCGATTGTGAACCTCGCGGGGCGCTGACGCATGGTCCAAGAACAACCCGTCCAGAACAAGTCGGCCCAGGAGACGCCGGTCCAGGGCACGCAAGTCCAGGGGACGTCCCTCCAGGAGACGCCCGTCCTCGACAAGCCGATCCACGTCATGGACGACACCTTCGACAAGGTGATCCGGGAGAACAGGTACGTCGTCGTGGACTTCTGGGCGGAATGGTGCCGCCCCTGCCACGCGATCGCCCCCACGATCGACGAGCTCGCGAGGAGGTACGCGGGGAAGGTCGTGTTCGCGAAGATCAACAGCGACGAGAACCAGCGGAAGTTCCAGGAGTACGGCGTGATGGGGATCCCGACCCTCCTGTTCTTCAAGGACGGGAAGCTGGTCGATCAGGTCATCGGGGCGATGCCGAAGGCCCAGCTCGAGCACCGGGTCATGAAGCACCTCGGATGATTTCGGAACCGTCACGTACAAGTACGGACCCCCGGATGCGGTGATGCCATGGAGACGATGATGGAGCGGCTCGCGAAGAAGAAGGCGGCGGTCCCGCCCGCGGAGTTGACGATCCTCCCGATCGCGAAGAAGGAGCACGCGCACGAGGGATCGTGCGGCGACGGGTGCGGCTGCGGCGCCGAGGAAAGCGGTTGCTGCGGCGGCTGATTGGGACATTTTTCTATTTGGGAATCAGCGGTCATAATCACGGGATGTTTGTCTTATAGTCCGCCGGGCGCTGTGTTCTCCTAAGAGGAGGCGTCTGATGGATCCCCTTGAAGCGTCGAGACTCGTGACGGATGAGTACTCGGCGAAGATCCTCGTGGCCACGTTCAAGCGGCCACGGTCCGCGATCGACCTGAGCCGTGAGTACGGAATCCCGATCGCCGCCTGCTACCGTCGGATCCACGCGCTGGAGAAGGCGGGGCTCGTGCGATGCACGGAGCGCGCGCTCACGCAGAAGGGGAAGCGGATCTCCCTGTACATGTCCCAGCTCAAGAACGCGTACATCTTCTTCGAGAACGGGAAGCTCCGCGTTCGGTTCCAGCTCGCGACGGGTGTCACGCGCGACTTCGGCGGGGATTGGAAGGCCGTCGAGGTCGAGGAGCCCCCACACCAGGATTTCCTATAACCCCTCCTCCACAACCCACAGGCAGGTCGAGTTCCCCTCGACCCGCCTCTTTTATTTTTCCTCTCACCCCTCCTCAAACCCCGGGCCCCGGGCTACCCGCCTTGGGCCCAACCTTTTCTTTCCCCTCGATGGCAGGGGACGTCATTCTCAAGCCGTGGACCGTTGACAATTTCGTTTTATATAGCGAACCGCCTCGAAGGGGCTCACCATGCAGCCGGGCCAGAGGGACCGGATGAAGTACCTCTTCCGCGAGATCCTCGGCGTCGACGTCGACCAGATCGTGAAGCAGGTCGTCGCGAAGGTGAGCGTCGAGAGGGCGAAGCAGGTCCAGAAGAACTCGAAGGACTGGAAGAAGTACATGTCCGCGGAGGGCGGGATCGTTTTGCTCCCCGGGAACGTCGCGGGCGTCGGCCGGAAGGCGCCGCCGAAGCCGTAGAACGGGCGCGCGGCGCACCTTTATCTACACCGTCCTTTCTCCGATTCTCGATGGCCTCGTGGAAAGGCCGGGACATCCTGTCGATTCGGGACCTCTCCCGGGGGGACATCGAGCTCGTCCTGAAGGCTGCGCGGAGGATGGCCCCGATTGCCGAGGGGGAGAAGTCTTCAAAGAGCCTCGAGGGGAAGATCCTCGCGACCCTGTTCTTTGAGCCCTCCACCCGCACCCGCCTGAGCTTCGAGAGCGCGATGATCCGCCTCGGCGGCGGGGTCCTCGGATTCTCCAACGTCGAGGGGACCTCCGTCCAGAAGGGCGAGACCCTCGCGGACACGGTCCGGATGGTCGAGGGGTATGCGGACGTGATCGTCCTGCGACACCCGCACGAGGGAGCGGCGCGGCTCGCGGCGGAGTTCACGGAGCGGCCCGTGATCAACGCGGGGGACGGGGCGGGCCAGCACCCGACGCAGACCCTCCAGGACCTGTACACGATCTGGGACGAGCGGGGAAAGATCGAGGGGCTGAACATCGCCCTGGTCGGGGACCTGAAGTACGGCCGGACCGTGCACTCGATCGCGACCGCCCTCGCGGGGTTCGGCGCATCCCTCACCCTCGTCTCTCCGCCCGGCCTGGAGATGCCCTGGGAGATCGTCGAGGAGGTGAAGGCGACCGGGACCCCCGTGTCCACGACCCACCGCCTCGAGGACGTCGTGCCGACCGCGGACGTCCTCTACGTGACCCGGATCCAGAAGGAGCGGTTCCCGGACCCGCAGGAGTACCAGAAGGTCGCGGGCTCGTACCGTGTGGACCTCCCGCTCCTCCGGGAAGCGAAGAAAGATATGATCGTGCTCCACCCGCTGCCCAGGGTCACGGAGATCGACCCGGCGGTGGACCGGACCCCCCACGCGAAGTACTTCCGCCAGGCGTTCAACGCGGTCCCTGTGCGGATGGCCCTCCTCGAGATGGTCTTGGGGGTGGGCTGACGAGGGAGCTCCGGGTCACGCCGATCAAGAACGGGACCGTGATCGACCACATCCCCGCGGGCATGGCCCTGAAGGTCCTGAAGATTCTCGGGATCGACGAGGCCGTCTCCTCCACCGTCACGGTCGCGATGCACGTCCCGTCGAAGGCGATGAGCTGGAAGGACATCGTGAAGGTGGAGGACCGGGAGCTCAGCCCGCGCGAGGTCGACAAGATCGCGCTCATCGCCCCGAAGGCGAGCGTGAACGTGATCCGGAACTACAACGTCGCGGAGAAGCACGTCGTGCGCCTTCCGGACCGGGCCGTCGGGATCCTCCGGTGCGGGAACCCGAACTGCATCACGAACCTGCGGGAGCCCGTGGAGACGGACTTCTTCGTGAAGCCGGGAGAGCCCCCGCGCGCGGCGTGCCGGTACTGCGACCGGGTCGTCGAGGACATCCCCGCCGCGATCGTCTAGGCCCGTACGCAGTCCTCCCATGTTGTCCGCGCGGGCCGCTTACGTCGTGTACGTGATCGTTTGTATGACGCTTCCGTCGGACCACAGGAGCAAGAACGTGAAGACGGTCGATGCAGGGAGCCCGCCGCTCGCGGTCACGCGGAACCGGTCGCCCGCGTTCAAGAGTCCCTCTCCCCCGATGTCGGTCCAGGAGATGGAGTACGTCTGTCCGCCGACGACGAGGCTCATGTTCGGAGCGAGGGAGACGGGGGTCCCCGTCGTCGAGTTGACCTCTAGGTTGACCGTGTAGTTTCCGGGGCCCACCGAACGTGAGACCCCCGTCACGGAGAAGTCGAATCCGTTCGGGACCGCGATCGGGCTGCCGAACGTGACGATAGGCCGGCTGGCCGTCGTGTACTGGGCCGTCCGGATGACGCTGCTATCGGACCACAGCAGGGAGAACGTGAACCCCGTGGATATCGGCAACCCGCCCGACCGGGTCACCTGAAACCGGTCGGCGATGCTCAGAGTTCCCTCGCCGCCGACGTCCACCCACCGGATTGTGTAGGACGTCCCGTTGACCGGAAGCGCGACGGTCGCGGCCAAGGCCGCCGGAGTCCCGGCCATCGAGTTCACCGTTAGGTTCACCTTGAAGTACGCGGGACCCAGCGCCTGGGAAACGTTTGTGACGGTGACCTGAAACCCGTCGGTGATTGCGTCGGGGCTTCCGAAGGTGGCGGTGATCCTCTGCGGTCCGGGGTTCTGCGGAGGGCCCGAGAACACTCCATACAGGACCTGGAGGAGGACGGCGGAGATGAGGACGACCGCGACGATGGCCACGCCGGCAAGGGCGAGGGTCCGCCTCCTCCGTGGCGGCTCGGACGCAGGAGACTCGGAGGCCGACGTCATCCTCCCCGCCATCAGGGATCGGGAGATAAGAGTATGCGGGGATGTCGGATTCGCGCGAAGCGGTCGAGCCCCCCCGGGGCCTACGTCGCCCAGCTCACGAACCCGACCGGGGAGAGGTCGGACCAGAGGAGCTCGAACTGATACGTCGTCTGCGGGCTCCATCCATCGCCCTGGGAGATCCGGAACCCGTCGCCCCCGTTCAGGAGCCCGTCCCCGTTCGCGTCGAAGTAGCTCCCCGTGAAGGTGTCGGGTCCGACGGTGATCGTGAAGCTCGGTCCCAGGGGCGTCGGCGTCCCGACGGTGGTGTTCACAAACAGATTCACGAAGTAGAGCCCCCAGGAGACGCCCCGGCTTGCACCCACCACCGGGAACGTGGCCTCCACGCCGGAGATGCTCGCAGCCCCGAGGGTGACGACGGGACGCTGGTCCGTGCCGTCCGTGATCAGGCCCGCCATCATGACGTACAGGACCGCCGCGAGGACGACCGCGGCGAGCACGACGACGATCACAACTACGACGACGACAACGACGACGCTCGACGTCTTCTGCGGCGGAAAGTACACGGGGCCGGGGGGCCCGTACGGTGGATACGGCGGAGGATACGGAGCCGTTGGCGGTGGTGGAACGGGCGGCATCCCGGGCTGGGCCATCGGCCCGCCATGGAGGGCGGAGGGGAAAAGAGTGTCGCGGGGACGCCCGTCCCTTCCGCCCCGGGGGCGACCGAAGATTTCATATCGCGGATGCCGAATACGCGGGCCGGGATGGTGATCGCACGCTAGAAGAGATTTCTGAGATCGTCGGCCTCCAGGTCTACACGAACCAGGGCGTGTTCTTGGGGAACGTGAACAACCTCGTCGTGGACGTGGAGAACGGCGCCGTGGACGGCCTGTTCGTCGGGGAGACGAACCCCCTTCTCGTGGAAGGAGGGCGGGCGGTGTCCGTGCCGTACCGCTGGATCCAGAGCGTCGGGGACATCGTGATCCTCCGGTACTTCCCGAAGCGGGTCTCCCTGAAGAAGCCCGCCGCGGCAGTGCCGGCGATGGTGCCCGAGAAGTAGGGGCACGACGCTTTTATCATCGGGGGCGTTTTCCGGCGAGCGATGCCTAGAGCGCGTGCGTCCGGGGCGCTCCGGTTGCGGGTGTCCCTCGAGGTCCTCGACATCCGGATTCCGAAGCCCCACGAGCAGACGCGCCCGGAGCTCCTCTCCCAGCTCGTCCAGGAGATCGAGCGGGATGGCGTGCTGAAGGTGCCCGTCCTCCTGGAGCGGGAGCACCACGTGATCCTGGACGGCCACCACCGGTGGGAGGCCCTCCGCCGGCTCCGATGCCGGCGGATCCCCGCGTACGTCGTGGACTATTCCTCCGAGGACATCTCCCTCACGACGTGGCCCGGCGCGATCGTCGCGACGGTCACGAAGGAAGAGGTCGTCGCCCACGGCATCACAGGGAACCTGTTCCCGCCGAAGACGACCCGCCACATCCTGAAGGAGAAGCTCCCGGAGTCCCCGGTGCCCCTCAAGGACCTAAGGTAGGCGGGTCCCGCAGGCTCGGGGGCGTGTACTCCCGCTCGCGTCGCCGACGCCGCAGGATCCACCACGCGAGGAGCGGCACCGCGACCGCGATGCCGAGGACCGCCACAAGGACCGGGATCACGGAGGGCGGGGTCTCCCCGGCCCGGTAGCGGTACGAGACGAGTTCCGTGCGGGTGATCTCCGCACCCGTGGTGTTGAACGTCCGCGTCCGGGCGTTGTTCCCCGCCGCCGGCGCATAGTCGAACCGCTCCGTCCCCCCGTCGGGCCACGCCTCCCGCACGACATACGTCTCGAACGTGCCCGCCGGGACCGTCGCCGTCGACCGGGATTCGAGGGAGACCGCGAACGTGACCTCCGCCTCCACGAGCGAGCTCGTGTTGAGGGGCGGGTTCGTCCCGAACTGGAGGAAGACGTCCTCCGCCATCGAGGCGTTCAGGGTGACGTTCCCCGAGAAGCCCACGGGGACCGGGTACGTCCACTCGTCCCGCACGACCCGGCTCGATGTGGAGTTGATCCACAGGAGCGAGAACGGGAGGTCGAGGATCGCGACCCGGCCGGCGGCGGAGATCGTGATCAGCGTCCGCACGATCTTGCGGGAGTCCGTCGCGAACAGCTGCTCCCCCGTCAGGTTCCAGAAGCCGGCCGCAGGGACGTCCCCGAGGGGGGTCGGGAAGATCCCCTCCAGCGTCCCCGTCCCGTCGGTGTCCACGACGAAGACATCGTACGGGACCCCCCTCACGGTAACCGTGGCGAGCCGTTGGACCTCCGCCCGCAGGGTCCCGTTCAGGAAGATCGAGCTCTCGAACGTGGAGTTGAACCGATACAGCCAGAAGTCCCCGGGGGACCACGCCGGGGCGTCCATCGCGTCCGGGAGCGGCGCCCGCGCGGTCCCCGGGACGAGGAGAAGAGCTGCCGCGAGCAGGACGAGAAGCGCCCGCATCCTGTGACGGATTCGCGGGGGCGGGATAAGGCTTCGCCGCACGAGGATCAAATCACGACTCGAAGGTCTCGACGTTCTTGCCGCGCTTCGAGGGGACGACCCGCAGCCTTCCCCGGAACGCGCGCCGCAGCCCCGCCCCCTGGAGGAGCCGGTCCAGGAACACCGCGAGGGCCGCGACCTCGGAGTGGGGCTGGTTCCCCACGGAGACGTTGAACGTTGCGAGGTCGAAGACGGCCCGCGGGACCTTCTCCGCACCGACGACGATGAGGAGGTCCGCGTCCGTCGGGATCCGGGGCAGGACATCCTCCATGGGCTCACCGTACATCGTCAGGTGGACGATCGCCCCCTTCCACGTCCGGACGACCTCCCGCCACGGGACCCCGGTCCGGACCTCGAAAGGGCCGCCGAACTTCGCGGTCACGGAGCGCAGCCCTCGCTCCAGCCCCGCGTCCTTCGTCGAGACGAGGACCGCGTCCGCCCCGAACGCGCGGGCGGTCAGGGCGACGTGGGTCGTCACCCGCTTGTCCCGCGCGGGCCGGTGGCCCAACCGGAGGACCGCGATCGTCATCGGGACCTACTCTTGCCAGAGCATCGAGTACAGGAAGAGGGCGACGCAGGCCTGCGTAAGGCCGAGGACGGCGACGCTGAGGATGATGAGGAAGAGGTTCCCCGCGGCCAAGGTGAAGAGGCCGAACAGGACGATCGCGAGCACTCCGATCAGCGGTCCCGCGATGAACCGGGCGTGGCTCTTCCGGAGGAACCGGGGCCGGATCCGCAGGTCGTCGAGCATCCAGAGATACGGGATGATCACGGCGAGGACCATGCCCGCGGCGACGACGGCGGCGAACCCGAGGGCGCCGGATGGGACCGTGCCCGCGAGGTTCCACACCCCCAGGACGAGGAGGAGGGCGACCACGAAGAACCCGAGGCCCGAGAGCATCGCGAGGACGCTCCGGTCCGGGCGGCCGACGGCCCGAGGAGGCTCCCTCCCGTATCGGGGCGGCCTCTCGAAATCGCCGGCGGGCTCGGGTTCCGCCTCCGCGGTCTCCCCCTCGTAGACCTCCCCCGTGTCCGCGTCCGGCTCCTCGGCGACCTCCTCCCATTCGCCTTCGGCGGCCATCCGCTACTCCTCGAAGCGCATCACCCGGTGGCCCCGGAAGTCGAGCCTCGAGGACCGTTTCACGAGGGCCTTGAGCATCGTCTGGGACACCCCGAGCGCCTCTGCGACGTCCCCCGCGAACTTCCCCTCCTCCCCGACCATCTCGTAGATCTTCTTCTCGATCTTCTCGTACTCCTTCTCGGGCATCATCGCCGCGTACAGCACGTCGGAGATCTCCGTCACGGGCGCCGTCGCGTTGATGTGGAAGCTCGAGTAGAAGGCGTGGTATGCCTTTTCCGGCTGCATCTGCGCGCCCGTCTGCCACTTCGTCTCGACGAGCTTCATCTTCTCGAAGAACTTGAGCGCCTCCACCCCTTCCGGACCGAACTTCTCCTCGATCTGTTTCGCGGTCCGCCAGTCCGACGTGACCTCCTTGAACACCTCTCGTTTCACGGGCGAGTCCACCGTGCGGAGGATCGGGACGAGCTCCGCGGGGTCGCTCACGACCTTGATTCTGTTCATTCCGCGCCCCTGCCCTATGGGTGGGGCGCGATAAATAATTATTTGGTGGCGTGAAAGAAATTGGCACGCCATGCCGGGGCACGCCGTCCGTCCAGAGGAAACGGGCCCGTTTCCGGAGCCCGAGGGCGGGCGTCAGAGGGTGTCCGCGGTCTCCCCGACGCCTTTCCGGGCGATCTCCTCGTACACTTCCTTGTGCTTCCGGAACTTCCAGATCTTCGCGTCGTCGAGGGCCATGAGCTTGATGACCTCCTCGACGCTCGAGTCCCAGGTCTCCTCGACCTCGAGCCGCTGTTCGAGGTCCTTCACCCGGGTCACGAGATACGAGAGCGCCTCCGCCTGGCGGTTCAGGATTTTTCGGATCTCGTCGACGTTCGAATTCTCCGCTTGCTTGAGGTCCCGGAACTCGTTGTCGATTCGCTGGAAGATGTTCTCCAGGTTCTGCATCAGTGCATCCCGTCCCGCCCATCGCGGGACCGGGATATAAAACGTGGGACGGTCCCGCCCGGGGGTCCATCGAGGTCGGAATGTTTATCTCGATTTCCGGGATGGAGCGGTGGATGAAGGTGAAGGACCTCCGGCCGGAGAGCAAGGTGGAAGCGATCGACCTCACCGTGACGTCGAAGGGCGAGGTGCGGGAGTTCACGAGCCGCTCGGGCAGCGTCGGAAAGGTGTGCGACTGCAAGGCGAAGGACGAGGACGGGGAGGAGGTCCAGATCACCCTGTGGAACGAGGAGATCGAGCGGGTCCACGCGAACGACCGGGTGCGGATCTCGAACGGCTGGGTCCGGGAGTGGCGCGGGAACATGCAGGTGAGCGCCGGCCGGTACGGCCGCCTCGAGATCCTAAAGTAGGGCGCGGATCGGACCGAGGACGAGCGCCAGGACGATGAGCGGAACGATCGTCATCAGGAAGTCGTCGTCCACGAACCGGAAGTCGCCGTACTCCGCGAGGAGGGCGACGGGGGTCGCGATCGCGGTGAGGGCGAGGATCGCCAGGGGACTCAATCCGCTCCCCGTGATCCACAGGAGGGACGCGAACACGGCGGCGTAGCCGATCGCGGGGAGCCACGGGTAGCGCCCGGTCGCGCGGGCCCACGCGCAGAGCGGGTCGATCCACGCCATCCCGCAGAAGGCGGGGATCACGAGGACTGACGGGAAGAACGCGAACCCGAGGGCGAGGCCGATCGTACCCCACGCGTACGCGGACACCCGCCCCGCCTCGTACTTCCGGAGACCGAACACCGGGATCCGGAGGGCGATGCGGGCGATGTCGACGGAGAGGACGGTCCCCACGGCGAGCAGCAGGATGGCCTCCCGCCGGATCCCCGTGGCCCCGAGGTCCTCGGGGATCCAATAGTACAGGAGGAAGACCGGGGACACGAGATGGAACACCCGCCGGAACAAGTGCGGGGCCGGGACCTCCTCGACCACTCGGGCTCACTCCGTGAAGGACGCGCGGGCCCACTTCCCGTCGATCCCCCGGTACAGGGTGAGGCTCGCCGCGGCGAGGACCGCGAGGACCAGGGAGATCCCCGCCACGGTGAACACGGGGTCCCGGTCCACGGTGAACGAGAGGATCGTCAGGCCGAGGTCCGGGAGCATCGCAAGGATGCTGAAGCGGGCGAGGACCCCGGGGTCGAAGAGGAACGAGTTCGTCCGGAGCCCCGTGAGGTACGCGGTCATCACGACCATGTACACGGAGGTGACGAACATCACAGGGAGGGCGAGCCACAGGAGACGGAGGTCCCCATTCAGGGCGCTGACGCCGACGACGAACACCGTGCTGATCCCCGTCGTGAGGACGAGGAACGCGAGGAGCTTCGAGCGGATCACCGTGGGCACTCCGATGGGGAGGGTCTCGTAGTAGTCCATCGCGTCCACGTTGTTCAACCAGTTGTACAGGAGGACCCCGAAGAACCCGACCATCCCCGCGTAGAAGACGGAGTTGAAGCCGACAGGGGCGCGGAGGCCGTACCGCACGAACCACGCCGTGAAGCTCAGGAAGATCAGCGGGGTGACGAAGGAGAAGAACATCTTCGCGACGGTCCCGCTCCGCTTCAGGTCCACGAACTCCTTCGCGAGGAGGATCCGGTACGAGCGGGCGAGGCCTAGGCGCACGTCGACCCGCGGGAGCTCCTCGCGCGCGGGGGAGGACCGGGGCTCGTACTGCTCGGGCACGAGGAGGAGCGCGCCCGCCACGCAGGCCGCGATCGACCCCGTCCCCGCGAGGCCGGAGACCAGGGCCTGCCCGCCCGGGGCCACGAAGGGCGGGAGGCCGTACTGCATCGCGAGGCCCGGGAGGATCCACTCCACAGGGATCCACCGGAACAGGGCGTACGCCGCGAACGCGACGGAGATCAGGGCGACCGCGACGCCGAACGCGACGCGGCTCCGCATGTACAGGGTGGACACGAAGAAGCTGAGGCTCATCCCGAGCAGGAAGGACACGAGGGCGGCGAGGAACAGGAACGCGATGCTCGTGAGGCGGAAGCCGGTGATCGGGACGGAGGCGGTGAGCCCGAGGGTCATCGGGACGAGGACGAGGGCGAGGTAGAACACCGCGTCCCGGACGTACATCCCGAGGAAGGTCCTTCGGAACGACATCGGGAGGAGGGCGGGCATCGCGACGAGGTAGTTCCGGTCCCCGTGGCGGCGCTCGAGGTACTGGGCGCCGAGGAACCCGAACGCGCCGACGCCGAGACCGTAGAGGAACACGGAGAGATGGAGGGTGAGGATCGCGTCCGCGAGCGGGGTGGCCTCGAGGAGCCGCTGGGACGTGACCCCGATCCCGAACGAGAAAAGCCCGACGATCGCGGGGAACGCGAGGAACATCCGGCGGCTGGAGTAGTGGGCGTGCATCCGGTACTCCTCCTTCAGCATGAGCCGGAGGAGGAAGGTCATCGCCGCTCCCCGACGAGCCGGAGGAACGCGGACTCCAGGTCCTTCTCCTCCCGCCGCACCTCCGCGACGGAGCCCTGCGCGATCACCCGCCCGCCGTCGATCACCGCGACCCGGTCGCACAGCCTCTCCGCGATCTCAAGGAGGTGGGAGCACATGAACACGGTGTGGCCCGCTGCGCTGTACTCGATGAGATAGTCCTTCAATCTCCGCTGGTAGATCGGGTCGAGGTTGATGAACGGCTCGTCGAGGAAGAGGAGGTCGGGGCCGTGGAGGAAGGCGGCCGCGAGCATCAGCTTCTGGCGGGTGCCCTTCGAGAGGTCCCGGCAGATCGTCCCCCGGGTCCCACCGAGGTCGAAGAACGCGAGCCATCGGTCGATCGCCTCCTGGAGCTTCGGGACCTCCCGCACGCGGCCCACGAAGTACAGGTACTCCGCGGCGGTCAGGTACGATGGCGGGGACTCGACCTCCGGGACGATCCCGATCGCGGCCTTCACCCTCAGGGCGGATTTCGCGGGATCGATCCCGAGGACCCGCGCGGTCCCCCCGGTCGGCGCGAGCTGCCCCGTGAGGATGCGGAGGAGCGTCGTCTTCCCCGCCCCGTTCGGCCCGAACAACCCGAAGAACTCCCCCGCCTCCACCTCGAGGTCGATGCCGTCGAGTGCGGTCACGGACCCGTATCGCTTCCGAAGGCCGCGGGCCACGATCGCCTTCACATGGCGCGCGAGTTCGAGCCCGTTATTTGAGAGTATGGGGGACGTTATCGTGGACGCCCCGGAACCGGTGCTGGGGCCTCGGCCGTTGTCCTTATCTCCGCCGGACGGCATCGGGGACGCGTGCCCTCCGTCCTGTTCGTGTGCGTGGAGAACTCCTTCCGCAGCGTGATGGCGGAGGCGTTGTTCAACGCGATCGCCCCCCCGGGATGGCGGGCCCACAGCGCGGGCGTGGACGCGAGGGGGAAGTCCGTGAACCCGCTCGCGTTCTCCCTCATGGAGGAGATCGGAATCGTGGTCACGAAGACCCACCCCCGCCAGGTCGCGCCCGAGATGATGAAGGAGGCGTGGCGGGTCGTGACATTCGGATGCCTCGACCGGTGCCCCGCGGGGGCGGCGGGGAAGAACGAGGACTGGCCCGTCCCGGGATCCCCGGGGAAGACGGACGAGGAGCTCCGGGCGATCCGGACGGACCTGCAGGCTCGCGTGGAGGACCTGATCCGCCGCCTCCCGAAGTGACGGAGGCGGGGCAGAACGCCGTCGCGTGCGGGGGCTCCGATCATCGTGACCCACTGCGGGGCGGGCTCCACGATGGCCGTCGTGGACGGGGCCGAGGAGGCGGGTCGCATCGGCCTCGCGGTGTTGCAGGCGGGGGGTCCCGCGATCGACGGCGTGACGGACGCGATCGTCGCGCTCGAGGACGACCCGCGGATGAACGCGGGGACCGGCTCGCGACTCCGGATCGACGGCCGCGCCCAGATGGACGCGTCGATCATGACGGACGACCTCGAGGCCGGGGCCGTCGCCGCGATCGAGTACGTGAAGAACCCGATCCTCGTCGCGCGGAAGGTGATGGAGACCCCGCACATCCTCCTCGTCGGGCCCGACGCGGTCCGGTTCGCCCGCAGGATGGGGTTCCGGCGGTACGACCCCGTGACCGCAGAGGCAATCCAACGATGGAAGGAGTCCCTGGAGAAAATCCGGAAGGGCGACCTCCCGCCGTACGCAAGAAAGTGGATGGCGTTCAAGGACTTGGTCGGGACCGTGGGGGCGGTCGCGCGAGATTCCGAGGGGCGCTTCTGTGCGGGGAGCTCCACGGGAGGCACCGCGTTCATGATGCCGGGGCGGGTCGGGGACTCTCCGATTCTCGGGGCGGGGATATACTGCGGGCCCGCGGGCGCGGTGTCCGTGACGGGCACCGGTGAGGAGATCCTCCGGCGGGTCCTCTCGAAGTTCGTGTACGACCGAATGGCGGGAGGCCGGAGGACGCAGGCCGCGTGCGACGAGGGCCTCCGTCTGTACAAGAGGACGGTGCCCATCGGGATCATCGCGGTCGGGAGGGACGGCGCGGCAGAGGCGTGCAACCGCTCCATGGCGTGGTGGACGAACGCGCCCGCGAAGTCCGCGCGGCGAAACCGCATCGCTTAAATCTGCACGCGTCATCATGCCCCGTGCTACTGCGTGAACGGGGGAGTTTTCGTTGTCGCGGAAGTCTGTTCTCACGAGCAAGATCGAGGTCGAGGTCAAGCTCCTGGAGCGCCACGTCCTGATGCTGAAGGCGATTAACGAGAACCAGCCGATCGGGATCATCCGGCTCAGCGAGATGCTGAACGTCCCCCAGCACAAGGTCCGGTACAGCCTCCGGATCCTGGAACAGGAGGGGCTGATCAAACCGTCCCCGGAGGGCGCGGTGACGACGGACCGGCTCGAGGAGTTCCTCGACTATCTGAAGGGGGTCCTGGACATGATGTCGAACACGGTCCAGGAGCTCCGGAAGTCCCTCGGATGAGGGGTCCGCCTTCTGCCCACACGGGCATCACCGCTCGGAAAGCCGGACGGGTTTTCCCCACGGCATCTTTATCCCGAGCTTCCCGGTAGTGGGCGCGCATGCAGGCGCCTCCCCCCGCCCTCGTCGTCGAGAACCTGTGGAAGCGGTACGACGGGAGGCCCGCGGTGGAGGGTGTCTCCATCACGGTCCGCACGGGGGAGGTGTTCGGCCTCATCGGGCCGAACGGGGCCGGGAAGACCACGACCCTGAAGATCGTCGTCGGGCTCCTGAAGCCGGACGCGGGGCGGGTCTTCGTCGACGGCCACGACATCCTCCCGGACCCGTACGCGTACAAGTCCTCCGTCGGATACCTTCCGGAGGCGACGACGCTCCCGGATTACCTCTCGGGAACCGAGTTCCTGACGTTCGTCGGGCGGTTGCGGGAGATCCCGCGGGAGGTCCTCGGAGCGCGCATCTCCGAGCTGCTCCGCCGGCTCGATCTCGTGGGCCGGGAGAAGGACCTGATCGTCACGTACTCGAAGGGGATGCGGCAGAAGCTCGCGTTCGCCGCCTCCGTGCTCCACAACCCGAAGCTCCTGATCCTGGACGAGCCCCTGATCGGCGTGGACCCCGCGGGGCAGAAGGCGATTAAGGAGGAGGTCCGGGACGTGACGCGGCGGGGCGGCTCCGTCATCGTGTCCACCCACATGCTCGACACCGCGGAGAAGCTGTGCGATCGGCTCGCGGTGATGCACCGCGGGGGGATCGCGGCGATGGGCACCCTCGCGGACCTCCGCGCCACGGCGCGGGCCGGCGAGGACGCGACCCTGGAGGACGTGTTCCTGCGGCTCACGGAGGAGGCCGCGGTCCCCGCGGCACCGGAGGCCCCGCAGCGCCGCTCCCTGAACTCCCGGGGGCGGTGACCCTGGGCCGGGTCCGCATCGTGTACGGGTTCAAGCTCCGCCAGTTCTTCGGCCCGGTCCGCCACTCCGTCGTGACCGTCGTGCTCCTCGGCCTCGGCGCGGCGGTGACGATGCCGTTCATCCTGATCATCGCGTACTTCGTCCCGGACACGCCGATCTGGGATTCCGCAGCCCTCCCGGAACTCCTCGCCGCGGGCCTCTCCGCGTTCCTCGCGTTCGATCTCCTGTTCGCCCTCAGCGGCGGGACCCTCACGCATCCCTCGGAGATCGACTTCTTCGTGACCGCCCCGCTGCGGCCCCGGGAATACCTCCTCGCGGACCTCCTGTTCCAGTTCACCGTGGCGGACGCGCTCGCGGTGCCGACCCTGATCTTCGCGGGCGTGGGGCTCGGACTCCGGACCGGGGCGTGGGGCGGCATCGCCCTCGCGATCGTCGCGTTCGTCGGGTTCGCCGCGATGGGCCTCGCCCTCGGGCAGGCCGTCGGCCTCGCGGTCGCGGCGGGGAAGCGCGGCGCGAAGGCGGGGCTCGTCGGGCTCGTCCTCCTCCTCATCCTCCCCGCGGGCCACGTATTCGTCGCCTGGCTCCCGGGATACGGCGCGTTGCCATATCCGTCCACCGCGATCGCGTACCTGATCCGAGGGCTCCTGTTCGGCGGGGACGTCCTGATCCCGGCGATCACCGCCGCGCTCTTCGGGATCGCCGTCGGGGTCGCGTGGCTCGTCCAGAGCCGCTCCGACGTGTTCCCGAACCTGCGCCCCACGATGCGGCTCGCGTTCGGCCAGGCGGACCTCCGGAAGACCGCGAGGCAGGCGGAGGCGCTGACCCGGGGCCTCAGCGTCGTCACCCGCCGCGTCTCCGTGGACCTGATGAAGGGCCCGCCGATCGCGATGATGACCCGGTTCCACCTCCTCCGGATCTTCCGGGACGGGAGCATCCTCATGGTCGGGCTCCTCACCGGGATGCTCGTCCTGATCGGGGCCGCGAACCGGATCGGGGAGTCGCCGCCCTCCGACGTCTCGATCCTCACCACGGGGTGGGCGGGCCTGATAATCCCCGTGATCCTCGCGTTCAACTGGAACGCGACGGAGCGGCCGAACCTGTGGACCGTCGCGATGGCCCCGCGGTATCTGGGGACGTACTTTCGCGGATTCTACCGCGCGACGTCCGTCGTCACGATTGTCGCGGGCGGGATCGGCGCGGCCTCGGGGGCGGTCGCATCCCCCCTCGGGATCATCGCCGCCCTCTCGATGTCCGTCGCGGCGTGCGGCTCGGCGGTGAGCGTCGTCGCCGCGGTCCGGATCCCGTCCGACGCGTTCTCCATGAAATCGGTACTCCCATTCCTCATCGTCCCGCCCGTCGCGATCCTGGCGGGTGCGCCGGTCGTCGTCCTGTCGATCTTCGCGTCCGGGCTCGGACCGTCCGTCTGGTCCGTCGGCGCGGTCTACGCGGCCCTCGTGTTCCTGTTGTTCGACGGCCTCCCGACCCGAGCGGCCCGAAGGTTCCAGCTCTAGGCCCGGCAAGCTTTTTACGGACCCGCACTTTGGCACCGGCGGGCCGTCGTAGCTCAGTCTGGTAGAGCCCCCGGCTGTTAACCGGGTGGTCTGCGGTTCAAATCCGCACGACGGCGTCTTCTTCCGAGTGCAAGAGAAGCTTCGTCAGATTGCGTGGCCGCCACGGAACAGGTCGACCTAGTTCGGCGTGCGCGGGACGTGCCATGCCACTGCTTCTCGAGAGCAGGTGATCCCGCCCCGACCGGGTTCTGGACAAAGACTTAAGAAGCCAGCTCGACTTCCTGGGGTGGGTTGCTGGAGCCGGATCCCGGTGGCAGCGTACGGGGGGAGGGAGAAATATGAAAATTCTTGATGATAACGAGTACGCAGGATTCAAGCCGGGAGCCGCTCTAAATCCGGTGGTCGCGATGTCCGAGTACGAATACTTGATGACCGTTCCCGATGCCATCACCAAGAACATCGAGAAGTGGATGGCCGTTGTGGGCAACAAGATTGTCGCTGTCGGGGATTCTCCGAAGGAAGTCTTGGCCAAGGCGAGGGCCCTTCACCCCGGTGTCGAACCTTTCATCGCGAGATTTCCGAAAGAAAAGGCAATGTTGCTCTGAAGCAGTGTCGGGTCGTTTGATTGACACGGTTACGGGCCAGGGGGGGTGCCGGACACGTCCAGGCCTTCACCCAGAGGTATCTCGCCTATGAGATCGAAGGCGAACCCCAAAAGCTACCCCTTCTCCATGTTCGGTTAATCGGGAAGAACGAACGCTTCCGCACTATCGCGTTGATCGACAGCGGCGCCACTGTCACCTTCATTCCGCCGGAGTTGGCTGACGCTGCAGGCTTCGATTTCGTCCATAAGGATGTGCCCGCTGAAGGGGCGGGTGGATCATTCATGAACGACATCTGTTCGTTCCTGATTGAGATTTTGAAGGGGTCCGAGGTTGTTCACAGAATGAAGGGCGACGCGTTCGTCCCGAAAGAAGCAAACAGGGTTCCTTACGTTGTCCTAGGACGCGATTACCTCTTTCGTGTCTACGACATTACTTTTCGCGAGCGCCAAGAACGGGTAGTCCTACGTCGAGCAAAGGGTTCGCGCGAGTAGCCCCTTCGTCCCTCTCATTGTCCCCGGCGTCCTTTCCGCCCGCCGTGGCGGTACCGGGGCTCCTTCGGCCGCGAGTCCTTCGGAGGCCGCTCCTTCCGCTTCATCGTCACAGCTCCGGGGCCATCACGCCCTTCGCGAGCCACGCGATCAGCAAGAGGGCGAGCATCATCACGGCGGCCCCGACGGTGACCCCGCCCTGGAACGCGACCCCCATGGAGAGGAGGTACCCGCCGAAGACGCCGAGGGTCCCGGACATCGACACGACCGTGACGACGTACGCCCGCCAGATGAACTTCGCCGCCAGCGTCCGCCGGGCCATCGAGCGGTCCCGGGCCGTCTCCATGCGGTCCCGGGATCCCGAGAACGGCGGGGACACCCGCACGTACGATTCCGGCACGCGGACCTTCCGCGGCGTCCCCGGCCACTGCGGGGGCCGGTACGGCATCTCCCCCCGTTGCGGGGCGGTGCGCTCGTCGTACTCGCGGCGGAAGAGGGGGTTCGAGAGGACCTCGTACGCCTCCTTAACCTCGAGGAACATCTCCTTCGCGGTCCGCGCCTTGTTCACGTCCGGATGGTAGCGCTTCACGAGACGGCGGTACGCCCGCTTGATCGCGTCCGCCGAGGCGGTGGGCTTCACCCCGAGGACCAGGTAGAGGTCGCGGACCATACCGGCTCGCGAATGCGACCGGCCACCGGATAAAGGTGCCGTGGTGCCTACCAGTTCGAAGCATTAAGTAGCGACCCGTTCTTCCCGCGCGGGAGGGCCCGTAGCTTAGCCTGGGGGAGCGTCTGGCTCATAACCAGATGGTCGTCGGTTCAAATCCGGCCGGGCCCATACCTCCACGAGGCGGGCGATGGCAAGACTCCGGACGGTGAGGCGGTCGTACGCTAACCCGAGAGTACAGACGAGCTTGTCCCGGATTCTCCGGGAGAACGTGCTGTGCTCGATCTCCACAATCGCTCCCCGGAACCGGGCGCACATCAACACTGCGTACTTCTGCTACTCCCCGGACCTTGAACTGTACTTTCTCTCCGAC
>JAIBJG010000078.1 GCA_020029475.1 Methanobacteriota archaeon
CGTCATCGTCCGGGACGCGTCCGCGGGAAGCCAATACCGCGTTCGCGGGCGGGTCTTCAAGGATTGTGACATGGCGTGAGAGGAGAGCAAGGGCGGCCTCTTGCTCCGGCCGGGAGAGAGCGAAGTGGGGACGGGCAAGGACCTCGCGCACCTCTTCACGAACGTACTCGTTCGCGACGAGCTCACAGACCCCGAGACGGCCGAGGTCCAGGAGGAGGCTCTCGTTCCCCTCGAACACGAGCCCGCTCACGAGGGTGTTCGCGTCAACGAACAGCTTCACGGTACCGCTTCTTCCAGGTCGTGTGCCGGGCCTCGTCCACGAGCTGTTGGAGGCGGGCGCGGGTCAGGCCGCTCTTCTTGACCTTCCGGCGGATCGTTTCCAGAACCTCGTCCTCCTCCCGCAGTCTGCGGATCACCACGGCCTGTCCGAGGAGGGCGACCTCCACGTACTCGCTCCCCTTCAGGCCGAGAGCCTTCCGGATCTTACTCGGCAGGGTCAGCTGGCCGGCAGAGGTCACCTTGCTGATATAGGACTCCACGAAGGCATATAAGAAGTTCTTAGATTTAAGGGGTTGGGGTCCGTTCCCCTTCCGCTCCTGCGCGAAGAGGACCCTCCGTCCTGGGGCCCGAGACGCGGGGGGCTGCACGGGATCGGTCGGCCGGCCTCAGGGCGCCGGCTTGTCGCCCCTCGGCGGTTCGCCCCGCCGCCGGAGCGCGAGCCAGACGACCCCGGCCGCCTCGGCGGCGTTGATCACGACGAGGACGATCGCCCACGGGGGAATCTGGTCCGGGATGACCACGGACACGGGGATCGTGTTCGGCGGACCCGAAGGGACCGTGGCCATGGCGCTTGTGCCATCGTAGTTCCCGGCGAGGTCGGAGCCGTCGACCCGGAAGTAGTGGACACCCGGGGCGAGTTCCGGGAACGGGAAGCTCGTCACGTTCCCCACGTCGACCGACGGCCCGTTGTCGAGCTGGACCGAGTACCCGGCGATCCCCGATCCCACGTCCGTCCCCGTCCACGCGAGGGTGACGGAGCCGCCCGTGAGCTTGGGATTCCCGGACGGGGCCGTGATGTTCACGACGGGGCGGATGGTGTCCACCCCGAAGGACCACCTCACAATCGTCGGGCCGTTTCCGGCCTGGTCTGAGGCGCGCGCCTCGGCGGTGTGGAGGCCGTCCGGGAGTCCATTGGCGGGCGCGTAGAGGACGAAGCCGCTCCAGCTCGGATTGAGGGCCATTCCGTCAACCGCGATGGAGAGGGAATAGAGAGAGATGCCGTCCGGGTCCGTGAATTGCACGGTCAGGGTGATGTACCCGTAGTTTGTCCACGCCCCCGGGAGCGGATAGGTGGCCTTGCCAGTGGGCGGGTTCGTATCTGCCGGACGCGAGTCTCCCGACGCCCCGGAGACGGGCGAGACACTGAGAAAGACAACCACGGTCCCGACGAGAAGACACACTGCGAAGAAGCATCCCGGGCGCACGTTCCCCCTCGGAGGGGCGAAGCGCGGGTCGAAACTTGAAGGTTGTTCTCCGTGGGCCGTATTCGCGGGCCCGGGTGAGCCCGCTCTCCTTGACCTTCCGACGGACCGGCTCCTGTACCGCGTCGTCCTCACGCATACGACAGATCACCGCAGCCTTCCCGCTGCTCACCCAACAGGGATATCTATTTGGGCCCCGTTTCCCGGGCGATGGGCGCCCGCCGAATCCGAATCAGCGAAACGCGGCTTCGGGAGATTGTCCATATGGCCGAGCGACTTCGGGAATTCTCCCCGGCGGAGACCCTGAAGATGGGCGCTGCCTTCAACGATTCCATCGTCCGCAGCGCCACGTCGGACGAAGAAGCGAGCGCGCTGCTGGAGAAGGGCATCCCCATGCCTGAGAGTTTTCTCGACGAGTGGATCAAAACCCACCCACGCCGGAATCGACGAAGGGGCTAGTCCGTAGGCGGGGGCGGGAGGGGCCGCATCTCGTTGGCGGGGGATGGCGGTGGGGGAAGCGGACGAGCTACAACAGGGTGGGCATGGCGGATGAATACCCGCCGTGGAGCGGCCCGGACGGGCGCCGGGAGGATCGGGGCCCCCGCCACGGGGATCCGGGCCCAGCTCGGGAACCGGTCGAACAGGTCCCGGTACGCGAGGACGCCGAGGACGGGGACGAGGGTCATCTTCACGACGAGGCCGATCGTGAGCGCGTCCATCCTCGGAGTCCCCGCCGCGAGGCCCTGGAAGAAGCCCGCGATCGCGAGGCTCCCGAACACGTTCACCGCGCCGTAGATCGGCCACTTCAGGCTCGAGAACTTCAGGGGCTTCACGGTCCCCTCGATCCGGAGGGAGAAGAACAGGTACAGGAGGGAGACGAGGAGGATCAGGGCGGAGACCGCGGTGAGGCCGCCCGTCGCGGCGACCGCATCGAGGCTCGCGACGGTCCCCGCCGCGCGGGCGTGGGCGTACAGCTGCACGGGGATCACGGCAATCGCGGCCGCCGTCGCGCCCCCGAGGAGGAGGGTGTCGTGCGGGACGCGCCGCTTCGACTTCACGAGGCCGACGAGAATCAGGAAGAAGACGGGGGCGAGGATTGTGAAGCCGATCACCGCGAACAGGTCCGCGAGGCTGAGGAGGAACCCCGCGTCCGAGAAGACGGAGAGGAGGGAGGCGGACGTCATGAAACCGCCCGGGTCCAGGCCCGTCAGGAACGCGAGGGGGGCGAGCAGGAGGAGGAAGTTCTCCACGATCAGGCAGACGATCGCCACCCGGCCGAGGCGGGAGGCGAGGCTGAGCCACCAGCTCGGGACGGCTTGAAGGGCGAGCGGGGCGGCCATGGACCGGCTCCGTCCAAAACTAGGGCGGGAACCTCCGTATCCCTTTCGCTCCGGTTCTCACTCGTGATACGGGTGGGACGGTTCCGGTCGCTCCGGGAAGATTCTTGAGCCGACGTTCCCTCGCCGCCCCGGATGACGTTCTCGACCGCGTCCGCGGCACGGATCCGGAGGGCTCTCTCGGGTCGCTCCGCGCTCACGGAGAAGGAGATGTTCGGCGGCATCGCGTTCCTCCTTGGCGGGAACATGGCCGTCGGCGTCCACGGCGAGGACCTCATCGTGCGGGTGGAGCCCGCGGAGACGGAGGCCCTCCTGCGGGAACCCGGGGCGAAACCGTTCACCCTCGCGGGCCGCGGGGGGATGACCGGGTGGCTTCTCGTGTCGCCCGACGGCTACCGGTCCGACGCTAGCCTCCGCGCCTGGATCGCGCGGGGGACTGCGTACGCGTCGTCCCTACCGAAGAAGAGCGCGAAGAAGGCGAAGGCTCCCCGGAAGTGATTCGCTCGAGGGTGTGGGCTACCGCACCGGGAACCGTTTCGTCCCTCCCGTGGAGTTCACTTACCGAGCGACGCGGTGACCGCGTAGAAACCCGCGACGATCAGGATGACGGCGACGCTGGCCAAGCCGCTGAACGCCGAGACGACCAGCGCTGCCCCGTAGGCTAGCGGGGCCACGTAGTACTGGCGCGTGATCGCCGTCACCTGGTCTCCGGTGACCTCGCTCCCGAGCAGCCGGTGTCCGCGGGAACAATATCTCCAGAGGCCGTTCCACACGATCGCCACGAGCAAGAAGTTGCCCGAGTACACGGCGGCCGCCGTCCGAGCGTCAACGTCCGATAGGTGTCTCGCCACCAACGAGGTCGTAAAGGGCGTGAGGACCACGAAGAGGAGAAGCAATCCGTTGAAGAGCATGAGGCGCCGATCGGTCCGGCGGATGTAACTGAACATGTTGTGATGGTTCATCCACATGATGAGGATCGTCATGAAGCTCGTGCCCAGCGCGAAGAACGAGGGCCACTCGTCCAACAGGCCTTGGCCCAGGGAAACACTGGGGTCGACCGTCGGAACCGTCAGCTCGAGAACGAGCACCGTGATCGCGATCGCGAAGACGCCGTCGCTGAACGCCTCCAGCCTCGAGGTTTCCTTTTCCCAGAAACTCTCCGGACTCATGGGGGGACCTAGGTACCCGGGTCACGCCACATCACGATTTGAATTTGCCCCCGGGTGATGACCGGCAAGGCAACCGGGTCACGTTCCTAGGGCCAGTGCGGATGCGGCGACGGTTCGAGGAGGACTCCAGGAAGGCGCCGCCTCCCCATGTCCCGCGCGAAGGACGGAAGGTCAGGCGTGACTCCCCGTCTCCTTATTGCCCGAACGGTGCCGGGAGGAGGGCGCCCGCCACCGGCATCGCCGGGTTCGGATCCAGGTCTCCGATCGGCTCCGCGGTGATTACGAGGACCCCGTAGGTCCAGGGGTTCACCATCGTCTGCCGGAACCGCAGCGTCCCGTCATCGAGCGTTCCAAGGCTCAGCTTGTATCCCGTCTGCATGTCGATGAGCCATCCCTCGAACGTGTACCCGTCCTGGGCCTCGAGGTCCACCTCAGCGTGGATCGCGACCCTCTGACCGTGCACGTCGATCCTATAGGACCCGACGACGTCCCCGCCGAACGGGGCCCCGTCCGCGGGGCCCGTCAGGTCCCCCAGGATTCCCTTCGCGACCGCCGACGGGGCCAGCACCGCCGCGAACGCGATCGTTCCCAGAACCAACGCCGCCCACAGAATCCGTGTCATGCGACTTTCTCCTCCGCGCCCCCGGCGCGGGTCCCGCATCCGGGATCGGCGTCAAGAGGATAGGCCGAGGTCTCGCCCGAATTCCACCCTAATCCGTCGAGGGGCCCTGACCCCCTTCAGAGAGATTCGGGCCGAATTCTGACATATCGCTTTGAAGGCGCAGGCGAGTGGGCTCGGTCATGGAACCGCCGAGCGCTCCGCAGAAGTCGCGGATGAACGTCGCCCTTGCGGCCGTCGCCGTCGTGCTCCTGATCGCGGGTCTAGGGATTGGGTACGTCCTTGGACGCCCCGCCGCCACGTCCCCGCCGGGGCCCGTGGACGGCCTCTCCCGCCCGGACCCGATCCCTCGGGTCGACGGCTGGTACCGGAACGGGTCCGTGAGCTACCTCGACTACGGCCTCCAGCCCAACATCACGGCCCCAATCCTCGTGTTCTTCCAGGCCGCATCGCCGGACACGATGGTGCCCGGGCAGCGGAACATCATCGACACGGTCCCTGGGCAGCCGGGGTACAGCGACTTCTGGCGGGTGTACAAGGTCCTCGCCCCCGCCGGCTACGTCGCGAACTCGATCCGCTCCTTCGAGGCCGCCGTCGCCTCCGGATACGCGATCGAGGAGACACACCTCGTCGTGAATTGCCCCGTCGTCAATCCGGGAACGACGATCCGGGGTTCTGCGGCGGCCCCGGTGTCTGGCTGGTACCGGGACCGCGAGGTGGTCTACTTCGACCACGGGATGAATTCCCCCGCGCACGGGTCGATTGTGGACGCCGCACCGATCTATGCGTTCTTCCGGATGGACGGCACGGCGGTCTCGGGCCAGAGGAACGTGATCGACGTCCTCCCCGGGGATGCGGGGTACAGCGACCTCTGGAGGGTCGTGAAGGTCACCGTCGGCGCGTCGTACATGGCGAACGACCTCCGGGACGCGCCCTCGATCCTCGCCGCGGGTGCCGCGGGGACGATCACCCTCGAGACGACGGACCTCTTCGTGAACTGCCCCGTGGTGAGCTGAGCCACGACACTCTCTTTACCCCCTCCCTCCGTACCGCGTGACGACGACCGTGAGCGTAGCGCTGCGGCAGCTCCTGTGGTTCCTGATTGCCGGCACGCGGGGAGGGGCGAACCGCGCCCGGATTATCGAGGCTCTCCACGCCCGGCCGTGCAACGCGAACCGGCTCAGCGAACTCCTCGGGCTGGACTATCGCACGATCCGGCACCACCTGGACCTCCTCGTGGGGAACGGCCTCCTCACGCGGCCTGCGGGGGAGGCGTACGCGGCCCCGTACTTCCTCTCGCCGTATCTCGAGGGGAACTACGGGATCTTCGAGGAGGTCCGCAGGGGTCTGCCATCCGACGAAGATTCGAGGTGAGGTCATGAATACATCCATGGATTCCGTCGTCGTACAGGGGGCGTAGGCCCATGGGCGAGCTCATGGTCGCGAGCATCCTCGTCGGCGGGGTGAACATCGTCCTCGCCGCGATCCTCCTCGTCGTGTACGGCGGGGTCTTCGCGCGCACGAAGGCCCCGTTCACCCTCGCGCTCCTCACCTTCGCCGCGGCGTTCCTCGCCCAGAACGCCCTGATCGTGTACTCCTTCGTCACGATGATGTCCGTCGTCCCGAGCGCCCTCGACCCCTACCTGCTAGGGATCGGCGTCCTTGAGGCCCTCGGCCTCGGGGCGATGCTCTGGACCGCGACCCGGTAGGTCGGCCGCGAACCGAACGCGCTCGTGGGGCGTCGACCCTCCTGCGATTCGGGAACACGGATGAGCCGGGTGCGAGCCTAGCGGGCCGTCGATCCCTCCCGCCGCGCAGCGGCGTCCCGCCCTGACTCGTTTCGGGGTTGAGGGGTCCGACATCAGCCGGAGACGGGGGGGCGCTTCTTCTTGATGAGCCATCGCACGCTGCTGCGACCCGCCTGTTCCCCGATGATCATCGCGTTGCGCGTGAAGTACTCGGAAAGCCGAATCACCTCGACCACGGACTTGCGGGCTCGCCCGGGCCGCTCGACGGGGCGGACCCAGGGGACCTCGATCTCCTGCGCGAGGGCCCGGGCCCTCTCGGGATCCGACCTCGCCACCGCGAGCACGTAGCTCGCGACGTAGTCCGCGGACGTTCGCAGCGTGCGCTCGACGAGGCGGTCCGAGACGATGTCCTTCGGGCGGAAGGCCCGCAGCTCCAAGATCTCCCCCGGCTTCCGTGCCTCCACGATCTGCCCCGCGAAGGCAGCAAGCCTCGGCATCTCGGCGGATCCCGCCCGCTCGCCCTCCTTGATCGACAGGGTGCTCGCGACCTCCCTCCTGGAGGCCTCCCGACGTCCGACTCCCCGAGCCGTGTCCAGCTCGTCCGAAAGCGGGGGAAGCCAATCCTCCGGTTCGGACTCCGGGTCCTCGGCCTCGGGGCGGTCATCAGCCTGAGCATCGACCTCCTAACCTGGCTCCTCACTCGGGAGGGGAATCCCGTCCGGATTGCCCTCGGCTTCGTTCTTCTGGGAGCGGCGGGGGCGGCAATCGGCATCGGGGCGCTCCTTGACGCCGTCGACCGACGCAAGCTCGGCGTCTAAGGAGGCTGTAGGATGACGCGATACGACGACTTCTGGGTGAAGGTCCCGGAGAGATTCAAGAGGGCATTGCGGAAGTGCGGTACGGACACGTTTCTCGCGAAGGCCGGCGGGATCGTCGACGAGTTCCACAAGGTCGTCCGTGCGTACGACGGATCCAGCGATGAGCAATTCAAGGCCGCGTACGTCCGGGCGGCGGAGTCGATGGCCCCTCGCCTGCTTGTTCCCTTCACGTCGATGAAGCCGGCGGACCCCGGATACCGAGACCACGTGGAGTTCTTCCAACGCCACCTCGACTGCTTGAGGACGAGTGGGTTGTCCGACGGGGAGGTCGTCGACGCGGTCGCCGCACACGCGTGCATCCTCTTGCAGAAGCGTGGGGCCTCTCCGTGACGGAACCGAAAGGCCTTTGCGCTCGGTCTTCCCAAGTGAACACCGCTCGTGCGTCGCCCAGTCTGTCGAACACGAAGACTTATCTTATTCGCGGCCGTCGCGGGGTTAGGAGCCTTGGGGGACTTTGATGGAGAGGGCGAAGAGTCGGCCGAAATGGGTGGGCCCCGAATATCGGATCGGCGTGTCCTTCCGGGTCCCGATGGACTTCGCGTTCGCATGGTGCACGGACTACACCCCTGAGGA
>JAIBJG010000079.1 GCA_020029475.1 Methanobacteriota archaeon
AGGCCCCACTCCGCGGACTCCATCCGCATCTTCCCCTCGCCGCGGAACGGCAGGGTGACGACGGCGACCGTGAGGGCGCCCATGTCCTTCGCGAGCCGGGCGACGTACCCCGAGCCGCCGGTCCCCGTGCCGCCCCCGAGGCCGCACGTGATGAACACGATGTCGCTCCCCTGGAGGGCCGCCTTCAGCTCCTCCTCCGCCTCGCGGGCCGCCTCCTCCCCGATCTGGGGGAGCGCGCCCGCGCCGAGACCGCGGGTGACCCGCCGTCCCAGGAGGATCTTCTTCGGCGCCTTGATCGCGAGGAGGTGCTGCGCGTCCGTGTTCGCGGCGAACAGCTCCGCGCCCACGACGCCCTCCTCGTGGATCCGGGCGATCGTGTTCGTGCCGCCGCCCCCCACGCCGACGATCTTGATGTTCGTCCGCATCTTGCTGAGCAGTTCCTCGAGCTCCGCGTCGACGCGGGAGTCCTCTGTCACGGGCCCCGTGGCGCTCCGGGCCATGGCTTCCTCTAGCATCGATTTCATAACGTCCACCCTAAGGGCGAGACTTGCAGGTCATCCCATCCCGCAAAGTGGGCGCGAATCCGGGTCTCGCTATTTGGGCTTTATGTCAACGCGGGGGCCGTCCGCGGGGGCGAGCTTCCTCCGCGGCATCCACAGGAACTCCCTCGGACCCGCGGCCTTCTCGAGGTCCCCGGACCCATCGGGGGCCTTCCGCTCCCGCCCCACGGCCCGGACGGCGACGACGACGGACCACGCGATCGCGACCGCGAGGACCCCGCTCAGGAACACGAGGTCGAGGATCCCGCCGCTCCCCACGGTCACCGCGCCCGTCGGGGAGGTCCCCGCGAGGGCGATGAGGGGGACGAGGTCCAGGCCGACGAGGGTCCCCACGCTCGCGCCGACGTACGCGACGTCGAGGGCAGGGACGAGCTTCCGCCGCGCGAAGGCGACCGCGACGGCGGCCGCCGCGGCGGGCAGGAGGAGGGCGACGGGGAACGGGAGGTAGAACGGCCGGCCCGCGAGGACCCCCGCCGCGAGCGCGGACACGGCGACGAGGCCCGCGCCGACGACGAGCGGGATCAGGCGGGGCCTCCGCCGCCACAGGATCAGGCCGGAGACGACGAGGGGCGCGACCGCGCCCCCGACGTTCACCGCGATCGCGGGCCGGGACCACACGGGGACCTCGATCAAGGAGAGGATGCCCGCGAGGAGGACGATCACGGAGCCCCAGAAGAGGGGGACGATCGGGGACTCCTCCTCCCACAGTTCGACGCCCTCGAAGTGCGTGAAGTTCTCGATCCAGAGGAGGACGAGGATCGCGACCGCGTCCACCAAGAGGACCGCGCCGAAAAGGGACGAGACGTCCGCCACGGACCCACAACGCCTCCCCGGGTTCATTACGTTTTACGCGACCCTCCGTCCCCGGGGGGCGGGGCGCTCTCCGTGGACCCCACTCCCCATCCAGGGCGGGGCGAGACGCGCGCGCGGTTCGCCTCCGCCTTCCGCTCGAGGGCCTCCAGGACCTCGTCGTCCGGGGGCCACAGGATCCGGTACAGCTCCCACTCCAGGTACGCGGCGGGAACGACGAACGCAATCGCGATCCCGTACGTCGCGGGACCCGCGGGGCGGGGGAGGAAGGAGAACACGGAGGCGATCACCCCGATGTCCGCGAACAGGACGAGGAGCCCATACCAGTACGCGGCGAGGCGGTGGCGGACCCACGACCGCCAGTCCATGTCCGTGTCGAGACGGCGGAGGCGCTCCTGCCGCGCCGCCCGCTGCCGGGACCGCTCCGCGAACGCGGTCCAGAGGTCACGCTGCATGGCCCGGCACCCGCAGGTGGCACGCGACCCAGTGGCCTGGGGACACTTCGAGGAGGGGCGGCTCCACGGAGGCCTCGATCGTCGCCGACACCCCGTGGGCGTCCTCCAAGAAGCCCGTGATCGCCTGGAGGGAGCGGACGGACTCTCGGTGCGCGTGGACGAGCCCCGTGACGAAGTCCCGGAACGCTGCCGGCGGGGTCCCGGGCCGCAGGTTCACCCGGACCCGCCCCTCGAAGACCTCGATCGACGCGACGGAGTTCGCCATCGCCTCCCGCGCGATCCTCGCCCCCTCGACGAGCCGGCTCATCGACTCCGCGACCTCGTCCGGGGTGAAGCCGCACGTCGCGATCGCGACGGGGCATCGGGTATGGAACCGGCACCCCGGCGGGGGGTTCACGGGGCTCGGCACGTCCCCCGGCAGGATGATCCGGTCCCGCCGGAGGTCCGGGTCCGGGATCGGGATCACGCTAAGGAGGGCCTCCGTGTACGGGTGGAGGGGCCGCCGGAACAGCTCGTCCTTTGACGCGGTCTCGACGATCTTCCCGAGGTACATCACCGCGATGCGGTTCGACATGTGCTTGATCACGCTGAGGTCGTGGGAGATGAACACGTATGTGAAATTGAACCGGCCCTGGAGCTCCCGGAGCATGTTCAGGATCTGGGCCTGCACGGACACGTCGAGGGCGCTCGTGGGCTCGTCGAGCACGATGAACTCCGGGTTCAGCGCGAGCGCCCGCGCGATCCCGATCCGCTGCCGCTGCCCTCCCGAGAACTCGTGGGGGTACCGGTACTGGTGCTCCGGGTTCAGCCCGACCTTCCCGAGGAGCTCGATGACGCGGGCGCGGATCTCCGCGTCCCTCATCCGCTCGGAGGTGTGGCGGGTCGGACCTCCGCACACTGGGCACACGGGCGGCTCCCCGGGGTTCGCGGAGACGGACCGCGCATCCACGGAGACGTGGTCCTTGTCGCACAGCCACCGCTCGAGGCGGTGGACGATCAGCGGCTCGGACAGGATGTCCTTCACGAGGAGCCGCGGGTTCAGGGAGGAGAACGGGTCCTGGAAGACGATCTGCATCTGCTTCCGGAGGTGACGGAGCTCCTCGTGGGCCCGGCTCGCGAGGATCCAGTTCACGACAAGGAGGACGGTCATCCCCCCGACGAGCACCGCGACCGCGCCCGGCCAGTATACGAGGAGCAGGGCGAGGGAGACGACGAGGACCGTCAGCACCGCGATCCGTCGGGGGGCCGGCGGGAGGCCCTCCCCGCGGGCCCGGAGCGTGAACGGGTGCTCGAGCCGCTCGATCTGCGCCGCGCGCTCCGCGATCGCAAGGGCGACGCCCCCCGAGGCGCGGATCCGCTCCGCCTCCGCGGCGAGGGCGCGGATCAGGGCGCTCGCGTCCGCGCCGTCGTGCCCGGAGAGGGACTTCACCTCCCGGTCGATTTCCAGGAGGCGGGCGACCCATCGGCGCACCTCCGCGGGGTCCACGGCCGGGACGCCGGCGGAGCGGAGCCGCTCGATCTCCACCCCGAGGCGGGCCACCGTCGCCCGGACGTCGGACGGCATCCGGTACAGGATTCTCCCCGCCGTGGGACGGGTCAGGAGGAGCATGCAGCGGCCGACCGTCGTCTTCCCGCAACCGCTCTCCCCGACGATCCCGAGGGTCTCCCCCTCGTACACGGAGAGGTCGACGCCGTCGACCGCCTTCACGGAGTTCACCTGCCGCCGGAAGAGACCCCCGCGGATCGGGAAGTGCTTCTTCAGCCCCTCCACCTCAAGGAGGATCTCAGGCAGGGGGCCACCCCCCGTACTGGTAGCACGCGACGAAGTGGCCCGGGCGGGCCTCGAGCATCGGGGGCTTCACCTGCCGGATCAACCGGAGGGAGACGGAGTCGCCGTCCACGGCCACGGCCTCCACGGACTGGAGGGCGACGTCCTGGCCCTTCCGCTCCTCGAGGACCTTCGAGATCCACGCCCCGACATCCTTCGCCCGACCGTCCGCACGGAGGACAAGGGTGCCGGGCTTGGAATCGTCCCATTCCGCGATCAGGTCGGGGAGAGGGCTCCCCGAGGCCTTCGCGGTTTCCGCGATCGCCTGAAGGCGGGTGCGGACCTCGCCCGCGCTCCATCCGCAGTGCGGGAGGGCGACCGGGCACCGGGGATGGAACCGGCACCCCGGCGGGGGCCGGATTAGGTTCGGGACGTTCCCCGGGATGATCTCGAGCTTGTCCTTCTCCACCGTGACCCGGGGGATCGACTCCATCAACCCCTTCGTGTACGGGTGGAGGGGCTCTTTGAACACGGACCGGGTCGGTCCGATCTCCGCCATCCGGCCCGCGTACATGACCCCCACGCGGTCGCACGTCTCCGCGACGACCCCGAGGTTGTGGGTGATCAACATCACGCTGGCCCCGACCCGCTCCTTCAGGTCCTTCATCAGCTTCAGGACCTGCGCCTGGACCGTCACGTCGACCGCGGTCGTCGGCTCGTCCGCGATCAGGAGCCTCGGGCTGCAGGAGAGGGCGATCGCGATCATCACCCGCTGCGCCATCCCACCGCTGAGCTCGAACGGGTACGCGTTCGCGACCTTCTCCGGGTCCGGGATCCGGACCTCCCGGAGCATGTCGACCGCGCGATCGAACGCGAGTCGGTACATCACCTTCTCGTACCGCCGCAGGAGGGGGATGCGGGATGCGACCTTCAGGAGGAAGTCATTCGGGTCCTTCGTCATCCGACGGTACAGGTAACGGTACAGTCGCAGCGCGACCGCGGTGAGGGAACCGCCCGCCGTGGGTCCGAAGTACCGGGCCCCGCAGGAAGGGCACGCATCCGCGGCCGGCGGGACCTCCTTCCTGCACGCCGTGCAGCGAAACAGCCCCGTGACGGGGTCCACGTCCGCGGACGCCCGGGGGTGGCTCAGGAGCGGGATCTGCCGGTCCAGGTCCCGGAGCACCTCCTTCGCGAGGATCTCCTTCTGGTGGAGGAGAATGTTCTCCGCAATCTGGTCCCCCGCCACGATCACGGGGTTCAGCGCGCTCATCGGCTCCTGGAAGATCATCGCGATCAGGTTGCCCCGGATCTTCCGCAGGTACTCCGTGGATCGGCCCAGGAGGTCGTGGGTGGTCTTCAGGCGGATCAGCTCCTGGACGAGACGGGCCGCGTCCGTCTTCGCAGCCCCCTCCCGGCCCGTCGACCTCAGTCCGTCGTTCACCGTCCCGAGGACCCCGATGTCCAGGCGCGGAGGGTCCGTGGAGAAGATCGTGTCGAGGGCCAGGAGGAGACGCTTGTCCGGCCCCGCGGCGGACGGGGTCGTCTGGAGCGCGCGTCGGAGGTTCCTGAGGAGCGGGACCGCAGAGGCCTCCGCCCGACGGATCTTCTCCCACGTCTCCTGCGGCACGAGGAATAGAACCTCGCCCTCCTCGATCTTGCCCGGGGGCGAGGGGACGAGCCGGAGGATGCTGAGCGCGGTCACGCTCTTGCCGCAGCCGGTCTCCCCGACGATGCCGAACGTCTCGCCGCCCCGGACGTCGAAGTCGATCCCGTCAAGGGCTTGGACCGTGCCCTCGTACGTGTAGAACCGGGTCACGAGGCCTCTCACGGACAGGAGGGGAGCCTCCGAAGGGTCCACCGCGGTTCACCGCCTGAGGCGGGGGTCGAGGACGTCCCGCATCCCGTCCCCGGCGAGGTTGAACCCGAGGGATGCGAACAGGATCGCGAGGCCCGGGAACGTGGAGAGCCACCACCACCCCTGGGCGATGATGTACAGCCGGCCCTCGGACACCATCGCGCCCCACTCCGGGTCCGGGGGCTGGACGCCGAGCCCGAGGAAGCTCAGGGCGGAGGCGACGAGGATCACGGCGCCCATGTCCAGGGTCGCGTTCACGAGGACGGGGGCAAACGCGTTCGGCAGGACATGGCGGAGCACGATCCGGCCCGAGGGGACCCCCACGGCCCGCGCGGCCTCCACGTAGAGGTTCTCGCGGATCGAGAGGGTCTGGCCCCGGATCAGCCGGGTGTAGCCGGGCCACCACGTGATCACGAGGGCCGTCATGATGTTCAGCAAGCCGGGTCCGAGGGCGGCCGTGAACGCGAGGGCGAGGATCAGCCCGGGGATCGAGAGGAAGATGTCCGTGACCCGCATGATCGTCTCGTCGACCCAGCCGCCGTAGTATCCGGAGGCGACGCCGAGGACGACTCCGATGAGGAGCGCGCTGCCGACGACGATGATCGCGATCAGGAGGTCGAGGGGTGCGGCGAGCACGACCCGGCTCAGGTAGTCCCGCCCGAGGTCGTCCGTCCCGAAGAACGTGTACTTCCCCTGGAAGAAGACGAGGATCGCGAGGTAGTCGATGTCCACGGGTCCCTCCGATGCGCCGGGGTCCCTCACGTGGACGGCCCGCAGGCGGAGGTTCGGCGGGAGGAGCTTTTCAGGGGTCCACGACGTCGCGGAGGTCAGGTCGAGGGTCTCCGCCCAGCGGGATCGGCTGAAGTTCTGGCCGCTCGTCGCGACGGGGGTCGTCCACGTCGAGCCGCCGTCCCAGCTGAGGGAGATCGCGAGGTGGTTCCCGGGGAACCCCCGCTGGCGGACCTGGACGCCGACGAACCCGATGTCCGGCGTGTACACGTCGTCCAGTCGGAACCCTCCGATCTCGAAGTTGTCCCCCGAAAGGTTGCTACGGGCCACGTTCGCGGAGAGCCCCGTGAGTTCTACTCCGCGCGTCCAGTTCAGAGCGTCCCCGCCAATCGGCTTCGGGCACGCGGTCCTGTTGAACGGATGTTGCGGACAGCCTAGAGGGTACCCGCCGGGGGGCGGCACCTCGTCGTCGTTCCACCCGATCCACCCCGTCTGATTGTACTCCGTCGAGAACGTCTCGTTCCGCCAGACGTGGGTCCGCTGGAAGGGGGGCTGGAACTCCTCCCCTCGATAGTACACTGCGCCCGCGTCCTGCGGGAACGGGGCCACGAGGCCCGGGGCGACCGTCGCGGTGAACGCCAACCCCGCGAAGATCGCGATCAGGACGATTCCCCCGAGGGTGAGCGGGGACTTCCGGATC
>JAIBJG010000080.1 GCA_020029475.1 Methanobacteriota archaeon
GAAAGCCTCGATGGCGGGGATTAAGGTTTGCTCCCGTCCGGGCTGGTGCGATTCGTTGTTTCCCTCGCCTATAAATATCCCGAGACCCGTCAAAGGTCCATGCAGAAGGGCGACGTCCGGGCCGTCGAGAACCCGATCACCGCGGTGTTCGACCTCGCGGAGGACGTCGAGGCCCGCTCCCCGAAGATCCGCGTCTCGATCGTGTACGCCCGGATCTTCATCGCGTTCGGCCTGTTCCTCGATGCGGTCCTGATGACCTTCGTCTCCGATAGCGGCGGCCTGACCCTCCTCCTCACGTTCCTGATCTTCTTCCTACTGTACGTCCGACGGTGGCTCCCGGACGCGACCTCCCGAAGCGTCGTGCTCGCCCTCGCCCTCCTCGCAGGGGTGTTCGACGTCATCTCGTTCCGGACCGCCATCGTCTTCGGGGTCATCCTCGTGCCGTTCTTCTTCCTCGGCCTCGTCGCGATGGAGTACCTGCGGGAGGTCCACTCGTTCTTCGAGTACTACGCCCTCCGTCACCGGATCGTGAAGAGCGTCCGGGACGCGGACCCCGTCGCGTACATCCCCGCGGGGAGCGACGCGACCCAGCGGGTCCTCGCGTTCCTCGCCTCCCGGAACCCCGCGATCGGCCATTTGCTGGGGAGCCCCGGCGGGGTCGTCAGCCCCGCCATCCTCCCGGGGAAGTCCGGGATGATGTACCGGTTCGACGTCCTCGTCCGGCGGGCGCCGACGTCGCTTCGCGGGCTCCTCGGGTTCGGCTCCCCGGGCTCCGCGATCTACGTGAAGTCGTTCACCGCGCCCCCGAGCCTGGGCGACCTCCGCGCGATCCAGCGGGCGGTCGAGGACATCTCCCTCGCGACGCGAATCCCGCCCGTGCGGGTGATCGCAGTGTGGCGGGCGGACGGGGACGCGAAGCTGTCCGACGACGCGTACGAGTTCCTCACGAGAGAGGTCGTTCGGGTCACCCTCTTCGGCGTCGAGCATACGTGTTCCTTACAGTCCATCGAAGAGAACCCGGACGGAACGTACGACTTCATCCCGTTCATCCCGGAGATCGCCGCCCTGGGACCCCAGACGAGCCCGGCGGCCGCCTAGGTTCACCCCCGCAGCCAATACGGCGCGGGGCGGTACCGATAGTGGTCCCGGATCTGCTCCTGGTAGATCCGCAGGTAGAACTCGTTGTACTTCCGGATGTGGAGGACGCCCGCCTTCGTGATCGAGATCTGGTACCGGCCCTCCTCCTGGGTCACCCCGACGAGGCCGTCCTTCACGAGCGCCTCGATCACCTTGTTCGTCATCACGTGGTTCGAGCGGATCTCCCGCTTCACCTCCTCCTTCGAGACGCTCGCCCGCCTCTCCGCGAGAATCGTATCGAGCTTCTCCTCGAGCCGATCCTGGTGGAGGTCGATGTCCAGCCCCGCCACGAGGCGGTTCAGCACGAAACAGCCGTAGATCACGAAGTCCTTGTACGGCCGAGAGGGCATTCCGCTCCCGCGGCGATGCGGGGAACGCTACTTAACAGGTTGGCGGGAGGGCGGCTCCCATGGGGCGGGAATTCGCGCGTCAGGGTTCCTATTTAATACCCTCGGTAACACACTTCCGCGTCGGGATATCCCCTCGAGCCATGATACACCGGAGCAATGGTGAGGCGGCATGAAAGCCTACAATCAGAAGGAACCGAGGCCGGCACGGGCGATCGCGGCATGCATCGCGCTGGGTCTGGCCTTGGCGGCAGTGCTAGTGGTTCTCGGTCCGAACCTGCGGGGTCCGCAGGGCTTGGCAGGGAACAGCGACTACAGAGCGATCCTTGGCTCCGAGCCCGCGCCGGGCGCAGGCCTGCGCGTGCATGAGAAGGACGCCCATACCGCGGACGCTGGGACCCGGAGCGCGACCGCGTCGACGGCAGAGCCCGACGATCCCGCCGCCCACCCCGTGACCGTGGAGGCGAAGCCCCTCGCGGGCGATGCGCCCCGGGCGTCGGGGCCCTCCGACGGGACCGCAAAGGACACGTCCGGCGAGCTCCAGGCGGAGGCGGACGTGAACACGTTCGAGGGCGCGAAGGCCGCGAGCGACCTGACGCCCGCCCTCCCCGAGGACAAGGGCGACCCCGTCGCGACCGTCAGCGGCTGGTTCTCGGAGCCGTCGAAGGATTCCGAGATCCCGACCGCGACAACGGAGACCCTGACCCCCGCGGACGACAAGCGGGAGATCTGCGATTGGACGTACGAGCTCGTCGACGCGAAGGACGCGAACGGCGACGGGAAGCCGGAGTACGTCCACGTGCGGGGCCTGTGCATCTACGAGAAGGACGACAGCCCTGCGGACGGCAACCCCGAGGTCTCCGTGAAGATGGCCCGGGACTTCGAGGCCTGGGACAACGACTCGAACGGCGTGTTCAACGTCCTCATCGGGAAGCAGGGCCTCCTGGCCTTCGCGGACCCGAACAGCAACGGGAAGCACGAGGTCGAGGTCCACGCGATCTGGAAGCTCGAGATGAAGGACGAGGTCGAGGACCAGAGGCCCGAGCTCGTCCGGTTCGGCTTCGGAGGCGTCGAGTCCTTCGACCTGAACGAGAGCGGCACGGTCGAGTACGAACGGTTCCTCGGGGCCCAGTTCAACGTCACGGACGCGGACTCCGACGGGATCGCCGAGGAGGTCGAGGCGGGCGTCCTGTTCTACCATACGTACGACATCGGGGACGACGGAAGCCGCGAATACGGCGGCGTCGCGGTCCTCCACGTACTCGTCCTGGACGCGAACAGCGACGGCCACAACGAGAGCGCGGAGATCCAGTTCCTCGTGTACGAGGCGCTGGACATGAACCTCGACGGGAACCCCGAGGCGGCCCGAGGGCTCGCCTTCGAGATGTCCGCGACGGACGCGGACTCCGACGGGACCCCGGAGGCGATCTGCCTCGAGGCCGCGGCGGGCGCGTTCCTGGACCCGGACAGCAACGGGCGGGCGAACGCAATCGAGGCGGCGGGCCTTGAGATCATGGTCACGGACGCCACGGACGACGGCCACCCCGAGCTCGTCCAGCTCACGTACGTCGCGATGGCGGGCGTCGACGCGAACGAGGACGACCACCCCGAGTTCGCGGCGGCGGCGTTCGCGCAGGTGAACGTCACGGACGCGGACTCCAGCGGCATCGTCGAGCTCGTCGAGGCCCGCGCGATCGCGGGCGCGTACGTGGACGGGGACAGCGACGGGATCCGGGAGATGGAGTCCCTGTTCGCGGCCCAGGCCACGATCGTGAACGCGATCGAGGACGACCACCCCGAGCATGTGCTCGTCGAGGCCGTCGCGTATGAGCGGGAGGACCCGAACGAGGACGGCGTCTACGAGGAGCAGCGGGCGGCGGCCCTGCGCATCGAGGCGAACGACACGAACTCGAACGGGTTCGCCGAGGTCGTCATCGCGCAGGCGTGGGCGGCCCACATCACGGACGCGAACTCCGACGGAGTCCCCGAGTACGAGGGCGCCATCTACGCCCAGTACAGCGCCGCGGACGCGAACGACGACGGGAACCCCGAGAACCGGACGGTCGAGGCGGTCGGATACGAGTACGAGGACGCGGACCAGAACGGGGTCAAGGAGTGGGAGAACTTCTTCGCCCTCCGGTACACGGCCCTCGACGAGAACTCGAACGGCGTCGTCGAGAAGGTGTCCGCGGACGCGATCTTCTTCCACACGGAGGACCACGACCAGGACGGCACCGCAGACTCGCGGTCCTGGGTCATCGTGAAGTATGCCGCGGAAGACGTGGACGAGGACGGCACCTGGGACTACGAAGACCTCCTGATCTGGAAGCACACGGAGACCTCGCCCTGAGCCTCAAGACTATCACGGCCCGGGGGCCAACGCCATGGGGAGCCCCCGGGTCCCCTGTTTTTCCCTTGCGCGTCGAAACGGTTTTCTGCTCCACCGCCTACGGCGTCGCCCGCGTCGATGATGAATAGGAGGTGACCCGAACCGCGTGACGACAGGAGGTGAAGCTGAGGCGCCGCCCCACGGGGCGATCCAACGGTCTCAGCCTCAGCGCTCCTCATCGAGGTGTCCCCTCGCCGGGTGCGAAATGCCTTAGTATCCCGCCGTCGTCTCGTCCCTGCGGACGTCCGGTGAGCGGTGATGGGGAAGGAAGAGATTGTCGCGGGCTCGATCTGGGTCCCTGAGCGGAGTTTGCGGGAGTTTGCCGTCGACGTCTTCCGGAAGATCGGCGTTCCCGCGCGGGAGGCGAAGGTGACCGCGGATGTGCTCATCGCGGCGGACCTGCGCGGCATCGGATCCCACGGCGTTGCACGCCTGCCGCGGTATGTGTCCGGGATCAAGGCGGGCTCCATCGTCCCGAAGGACGCGAGCCGGATCGTGAAACAGACCCGCGCGACCGCGCTCGTCGACGGCGGGAACGGGCTCGGGCAGGTCGTCGGGAGGAAGGCGATGGAGATCGCGATCCGGAAGGCCCGCGGCACCGCCGTCGGGTTCACGACCGTCCGGAACTCGAATCACTACGGGATCGCGGGCTACTACGCGATGATGGCCCTGAAGGCGGGGATGATCGGGATCTCCTCGACGAACGCCGCGCCCCTCGTCGTCCCAACCTTCAGCCGCACCGCCGTGTTGGGCACGAACCCGATTAGCGTCGCGGTGCCGACGGGGAAGGAGGAACCCTTCGTCCTCGACATGGCGACGAGCGTCGTCCCCCGGGGGACGATCGAGGTGTACGACCGCCAGGGGAAGGAGATGCCCCTGGGATGGGCCGTGGACCCGACGGGCCACTCCACGACGAACCCGAGGATCGTGCTCGAGGCCCTCGCGAAGCGGCTCGGTGGCGGGATCCTCCCGCTCGGCGGCGAAGGGGAGACGTTCAGCGGCCACAAGGGGTACGGCCTGGCCCTCCTCGTGGACATCCTGTGCGGGGCCCTCCCCGGCGCCGCGACCGCGCTCGATGTGTACGCGGACGATCGGAGAGCGAACGTGGGCCACTTCTTCGGCGCGATCGACGTGCGGGCGTTCCGTCCCCTGCCGGGGTTCAAGCGGGACATGGACAAGCTCCTGCGGACCCTGCGGGAGTCCCCGAAGGCGGCGGGGCACGACCGCATCTACGTCCACGGCGAGAAGAGCCGCGCGATGGAGCGGGAGCGCCGGGCGAAGGGGATCCCCCTAGGCCCGAAGGTCGTCGACTCCCTCCGGACGATCGGCGGGGAATCGGGCGTCCCGTGGATCGCGTGAGTCGCGGATCCGCGCGACCACGGAGATAACCTAATCCGAAGGGCCGGAATTGTGAGCCCGCCATGGAGTCCGCGGACGTGGCCGTCGTCGGCGGGGGCATCCTCGGCACGTCCGTCGCGTACTGGCTCGCGGCCCGGTACTCCGGCCGCTTCGTCGTCCTCGAGAAGGAGCGGCAGGTCGCGGAGCACACGAGCCGGAGGAACACGGGCGTCGTCCACCGCCCGTTCTACCTCCACCCGAAGAAGCGGAGGGTGTTCGCCCGTGCCGCACAGGTCTCGTACGGCCTCTGGAAGCGGTACGCGGTGGAGAAGGGCCTCCCGTGGGCGGAGGTCGGGACGTACGAGGTCGCCCTGGACGACTCCCACTTCGAAATCCTGGACACGTACAGCGCGTGGGCCCTGGAGAACGGCATGGCTCCCGGAGAGGTCGAGGTGCTCGACGGCCGCGAGGTGCGACGGCGGGAGCCGAACGTGCGGTGCGCGGGCGCGATCCTCTCGAAGACGGACACGTGCGTGGACTACCGCGCGTTCACGCAGGCGTTGAAGGCGGACGCGGAGGCCCTCGGGGTCCAGTTCCTCTTCGGGAAGAACGTGCAGGAGGTGAACGCGTACACCGGGGACGTGGAAGTCCTGTTCACGGGCGGGGGGGAGCCGCTACGGGCCCGTCTCCTCGTGAACTGCGCGGGCGGGGACGCGGTCGACGTCGCGCATGCCTCGGGGGTGGGCCTTGAGTACACGGACATCCACTTCCGCGGGGAGTACTGGGTCGTCGACCCCCGGGTCAAAGACCTCGCGAGCCGGAACCTGTATTCCGTGCCCCGCCACAAGGACATGCCGTTCCTGGATCCGCACTGGATCGTCCGGGTGAACGGCGGGCGGGAGATCGGCCCGAACGCGGTCCCCGTGCCCCGCTCGTACCAGTACGAGGGGCTCCGCGTGCTGGACTGGTTCGGGAAGCTCCT
The DNA here is from genome assembly GCA_020029475.1 of Methanobacteriota archaeon. Taxonomy (GTDB): domain Archaea; phylum Thermoplasmatota; class Thermoplasmata; order RBG-16-68-12; family RBG-16-68-12; genus EA-19. The sequence continues at coordinate 6,194 of JAIBJG010000080.1, forward strand.
CGAGCCACCGGTGGAGAACAAGGTCCGCCTCCTGACGAACCCGGAGTTCGTGAACCTCTCCCTCGCGGAGCTCCTCAGCTCGATCTCGAAGGGGGAGATGCTCGGGCGCGTCCAGCGGTTCCTCCCCGCACTGAAGGAGGAGCATCTGGTCTCCCGGGGGATCGCCGGGGTCCGGAGCCAGGTGATCGAACGGAACGGCGCGCTCGCCCGGGAGGCGATCGAAGTCCCCGGCCCGTACTCGTACCACGTCCTGAACTACAACTCCCCGGGAGCGACCGGGGCGCCGGCGTACGCTGCGTACCTCGTGGACCGCCTCGCCTCGCGGGGCGACCTGGATTGTGTTCGCAAGAACCCGAAACCCCAGAAGGTGTGGGACTGGGAACCCGTGTCCAAAGCAATGGGGCTCGCGGCGTAAGCCTGTGATTCCCCTAGAGGAGCTTCGCGCTCAGAGTGATCTGCGCACCGCTCAGCACGCGGGAGATCGGACACGTCTTCTTCGCGATCTCCGCCGCCCTCTCGAAGGTCGGTCGGTCCGCCCGGGGGACCTTGCCTACGACATCCAAGTGGACGAACGTGATCGCCCAGCCCACGTCCGTCTTGTCGAAATTCACGGTCGCCTTCGTCTCGATCGACTCCGGC